>CALRGA010000027.1 GCA_943357025.1 Candidatus Uhrbacteria bacterium RIFOXYB12_FULL_58_10
GCTTTAAAAGCTCCTCGGCCGTCCGAACGGTCGCCACGCTCCCTCCGTCGGGAGTGACCCAGTCCGGATGGAACAGCGAGAACACGCGGAACCGAAGCGTGGCCAAGTTGCTCTTCAGTACGGCACGGTGCACGGCGACGTACAGCTGAAGGTCGCGGTCCTCCTCGCCGATCACCTCGCTGTTCCAGGTGATGCGCTTCTTCAGCTGCGCGTACGAAAAGCTCGCGACCGCCTCGTCGATGATCGGCGGCGACATCGCGTACTCGACCTCGGTGGACACGACGTCGAGCAGCCAGTCGTGCGCGCGGTGACCCTCCTTCGTCTCGTGGGTCGCGACGGCGAACAACGGCTGGTACTTGGCCAGCATTCTCGCGATCGTCGGAATCTTTGACTCGGGAATCGTCTTGTTCGGGAGATAGCGCGCCCAGATCAGCTCGCGCAGAAGGTCCGCCGCGAGTGCCGTGCACTCCACCTCGCCCAGCTTGCGCTTCAGGATGCGCCGGATCGCGTTTCGGCGAAGAAGATGCTCCTCGTCGTACTCGAGCGAGTTGCGAATCGTCTCATAGGCCGAAGCCGCGGCCGAGACGGTCTCGGACACGGTCAGAAGCTCGCCGTCGGGCTTCGTCTCGGCAAGATGATGCGCCTTTTCAATCGATCCGAGCAGAAATTCCAGCGATTTGTCCATACGTTTCTAGCTTACACGATCAGCGGCAAAGGCTGAATCTCGGTGATCCGTCCGAGCACGATGTCCTCGATCCGGTACGTTCCGTGCGTCGGCGCCTCCGTGTAGCCGCTCCACGCCATGCGCGCCATGCCGCCGGAATGAATCCAGTCGAACAGCCACTCGTTCGTGTAGCGAGGATCGTGCTGCGCCACTCCGCCGCCCATGTACTGCAGCCACGTGCGGTTGAATTCCTCCTGGCTCCCGATCGGCGGCGCCATGACGACGGCGATCCCGAGGCCGGTATAGAACGACAGTTCCGACGGCTTCGTCCAAAGAATGTCCGTCGTGGCGAGAATCTCGCTGAACTGTTCGAAGTATCCCATGCGCGAGTCGAACGTCGGGATGTTCAGCCACGAGCCGAGCTCCTTCTTGAGTCCGAGCTTGATCGCGGCCTCCGTATAAAACTCGGCAACGTCCTTTCGCGTTCCCGCGATGAGGTTGAACCGAACCTCGTGCGTCGCGATCTTGCGCTTCAGGCTCTCGAGGACCTGGACCCCGAGCTGCCGCTGCGCCCCGGCGCCTCCGACCGAGTACGTCACGGTCAGCGGATGCGTCGCCTTGGAGATCTGGCACCGTGCCGGCCCGAGCTCGGCCTTCAGCGTCTTCGCGTAACGCTCGTGGAAAATTCCCTCCGGATCGAGATTGCAAAGGCGCGCCGCGATGAGATCCTTCAGGATCTTCGACTGCGGGCCGCCGATCAATTCCTTCGGCATCGGGAATCCGGTCAGGTAGATGTTCTCCGCGGGGACGCCATACAGCTTCAGGCGCTCCACGACGCGGCCGTTCGACGCGAAATATTTGATGCGGCTCTTCTTCGGGTCGAGCGCGCACCAGGCACGGCTGATGTCCGCGTCGGTGGTGACGCAGTAGATCTCGCCCGGATAGTCGAACGCATCCGCAAAAAACGCCGTCCCGAAAAACGTCGTGATGAGCGGGACCGGGTCTTTCGACAACGTCTCGATGAGATGTTTCCCCCAGCCCTTCGCGATCAGGCGGTACAGCGACTTTACCTGCATGTTCGGCTCGGAGAGGTCGCGGCGCGGATAGAACGACGGAATCTCCTGCCAGCGGTCGAGCGCCTCGAACAGGAACGGCCCGATAACCGGCACCGGCTTCATGCGTGAGATCGCCTCGTACAGCTTGCGGCTCTCCTGCCAAACCTTCTTATCGTGCGCGGGAATCCCCTTGTAGTCGTTTCCCGAGATGATTTCGCCGCCCGACAAATCGCGCAGCGCGAACGCGGCCCGGCTGTGACCGTACCCCATGTTCACGTCCACCACCCACGCCTTCCGCACCTTTCCGCCGCCGTCATGAGAGTGATCCATATCAAAAGAACGTTCGCTCCGAGGACGACTCGACGATCTTAAACGCCTCCTCGGCCGAATCGACGACCGCGTACAGCTTCGTGTCCGCCACGCTTGCGACATCGAACTTCCTCACGATGGTCTCGTCGATGAACTTCATGAGCGGCTCCCAAAACTCCTTTCCGACGCACACCATCGGCACGCGCTGCGCCTTGCCGGTCTGAATGAGGACGAGCATCTCGAAGAATTCGTCCATCGTCCCGAACCCGCCCGGAAAAAAGACGTATGCCTGGGCCGACGCCGCCAGCATCACCTTGCGCGAGAAGAAGTAATGGAATCCCTTGCCATGCGTGATGTACGGGTTCGCACGCTGTTCCTTCGGCAGCTGGATGTTCAGCCCGACGGAAATGCCGCCCTCCTCCATCGCGCCGCGGTTCGCCGCCTCCATGATTCCCGGCCCTCCGCCCGTGACCGTGGTGAACCCGCACTCCGCCAGCATCTTTCCGAATTTTCGCGCCTCCTTGTACCACCTGTCCGTCTCCGGCAGACGCGCCGACCCGAAGATGGTCACCTCGCGCTTGAACTCGGACAGGAACTGGAACCCCTCGACGAATTCCGCCATGATGCGGAAGATCCGCCAGGTAATCTCGTTCAGCGACTCGGCCGGGGATTTCCGGTCCTTTTGCTCGGACGGAAGCAGTGGCATCCGACAGGTCCCAGGTTCGTGCTCTTGAACGGCCTTCTTCGATTTTTTTATGGTGGGCATAGTACGGACAGTATATCACTTTCCTCCGGTCCTCAGCCATTTGTCCAGGCACGCCGTGGCCAGCACGTCATCCTCGTTATAATCGATGATCTTTTGGAGGACCTTCCGGTCTCCCGTCTCAAGCCAGTCCTCAAACCAGAAAATGCTCTGCGCTCCGCCCGACTTCGTATCGCGCCATTCGAACCCGAGGAACCTGGACTTGGCGATATCCTTGATCGAGTAGAAATAGAGCGGGAAGATCACGCTTTCGCGGACAATCGCGAGAAGATCGACGTACTGCGAGGCGAAGTAATCGAACGCGGGCGACGACCCGTGTTCCCGTGCGAGGCGGAGGGTCTGCGCGCGCTCGTAGTCGGCGTAGTGGTACACCTTGAACGTCCCGGGCTTGAGCGTCGCCGTCCACTCGACGAACTCGCGCCACATCTCGCCCTCGTCCTCGGGCTTGTCCGCGAGGAAATACTCGTAGCGGGGTTTTCCGTCTCCGACGATCCAAAAGCCGAACAGGTACTGAACGTCGAGCAGCGGGTCGCCCTCGATGTCGAAGTAGATGCGAATCGGCGCGTCGGGAATCGTCGGCTTCTTCAGCCAGTGGAGCTCGCCCGTCGTCAGCGACCGTGCCTGGAGCTTGATTCTGTCGAGCTCGGCCTGGGCGCAGTACGGGATCTTCGGAAGGCGCGCGACGACCATCTTGGCCGCGTCCGCGACCGTCTCGATCCCCGCCTTGCGGAGCGCCGGATGCGCGCGCGCGTCGAGGTCGTAGATGAGCGCGATGTCGTTCGCTTCCTCGGCGGATCGGATGCATTCCTGGAACCACGGCGAACGCTTGCATTTGCTGGCCAATCGAAGCGGTGGGTTTTTTCCGTTCAGGATTTCGACGATTTCCCTGGTAATTTTCTTCGCCTTGACAAGGTGTTCGGGACCCGGGGAAAACAGGATTCGTTCATGGTCGACGTTGATGATCGCAGTCTCCTTCGGGCGCGTGCCCTGCATTTCCTCTAGGATTTTCGCGTAAAAGGTCAGCTGGAGCTGTTGCTCCTTGTGGATGGAATGAGACGACTTGATATCCACAGGGGCGTAGAAGTACGCGCCGAGTTTCGACCGTCCCTTTCGCTTTTCGAGCAAATCGGGACGCCCGCGCCAAAGGATGCCGTCTATCTCCGCCTCGATCGCTCCCTGGTAGATCGTCGCGACCCCGGAGCGCATCAGCTCGACGGTCTTCGCGAACGCCTTGGCGGGATCCTTGGTGGAAACCTCGACCATTTCGATCCCCGCGACGTACTCCTCCTCGTGCATCACCCCCTGTTCCAAAAGCTTCTGCGCCAGCTCCGGCACGTCGCCCTTCTTCGACGGATCGCCAAAATGGTCGTACCAGATCCAGTGCGGACAGGTCGCGTACTGGTAGAAAAGCGATGGGGTAATAATCTGTCGGGACATAAATATAGGCGGGATCCCCTGACCCCGCACCACGCTACGGCTGAACTGCCTCCGTCTCGGGTTCGGCGCCGGAGCGGGCGGCAAAGCTCATTAGCATGACGTTGTCGTCGGCGTCGGCGATTTCCTTTCCGTCCGCATCGAGAAGAATCGCGTAATAAATCTCCCCGCCGGCTAGTGGCGCGCTCGTCGTAACGGTCAGATGTTCGCCTCCTCCAGCCGGAAGCAGGGCCGACCGACCGATCTCGTTCCCGGGATGGCCTTTCTCGCTGTCGTAGACCGCCACGAATCCCGCGTCCTTCATCACCGCGAATCCGACCGCGACGGTCGTCGACCCCGCGGCCTGGTCTTCGACGTAAATCGCGCTCGTCCCGCCCGCGAGCATTCCCTGGAACGTCTGTTGGCGCGGCGTCGACTGGGCACCGAGGGACTGGTTCGTTCCGTCCGTCGCGGCGCGCGACGACCACAAGATCGACGCCGCGACCAATATGGCAGCGACGACGATCAACGACGGGATGATCCAGACGCGTTTCATAGGCGATTACTCATCCTTCTTCGCGCCGCCGTCGTCCTTCTTGAAGGCGACCTTGATCAGGGGGAGATACGTGTTCTCGTACTTGTCCTTGAGCTCCACGGACTTGTTGCTCATGATGAGACTGAGCGCCATATCGCTCATAAGCTCCTCGCTTGCCTTGATTTCCTCGTCGAGGTCGTCGATGCGCTGGGCGTCCTTCGGCACCGCTTCCTTCACGTGACCCTCGATCTGCGCCTTCTCCGTCTTCAGAACCAGGATTTCCTCGAGCAGCTCCGCGTGCCGCGGCTGGTGCGTCAGCTCGTCCTTGAGCACCTGCTTGAGCTTCTTGCGCTCTTCCTTCATTTCGCGGAGTTCGTTGTGGAGTTCCTGAAGACGGGCCAAGGACATAGTGGAAATTAATCAAAAGTAACTCCGTAATTCTATCATTTCTCCATCCCCTTGCCAACGATCCGGCACCTGTGTATAATCCTCCCGAACTCAAAAATATGGCTCAAACTTGCATTGTAACCGGAAAAAAGACGACCACGGGCAACAACGTGTCTCACTCGAACGTGAAGACCAAGCGCCGCCTGTACCCGAACCTGTCCAAGCGCCGCATTCTCAACCCGGCAACGGGAATGATGATGCTCGTGTCCATCACGGCGCGCGGCATGCGCACCCTGAAGAAGTGGCAGACCGAGGGAAAGATGTACGACCTTCGAAAGCTGAACGCCTAAGATAAAAACGCCCTCCGGGGCGTTTTTTCTTGTCAGACCGTCCGTTCGATACGATCGACAAGTTCTGGGATCCCGGCGCCGGTCGCGGCCGAGACGGACAGCTTCGACGCGGCCAGACGACGCTTAAGGCGATCCGCCTTGTTCCACACGACGATCCGCGGAATCTTGTCCGCGCCGATCTTGCCGAGCACGTCCTCGACGACCTCCATGTGCTTCTTCGCGTTCTTGTCGGAAGCGTCGACGACGTGGAGCAGCAGATCCGCGTGGACGGCCTCCGAGAGCGTCGACGCGAACGCCTGGATCAGTTCGGGCGGAAGATCGCGAATGAATCCGATGGTGTCGGACACGAGGACGGTCGAATGCTTGTTCGGCAGATAGAGCGACCCGACGCGCGTGTCGAGCGTGGCAAACAGCTCGTTGGCCGCGTACTCCTTTCGACCCGTCAGCGCGTTCAAAAGCGTCGTCTTCCCCGCGTTCGTGTACCCGACGATCGCGACGGTCTTGAGCCCCTTTCGCGTTCGATTCGCGCGCTGAAGGTTCCGCGTCGTCTGGTACGTCTTCAACTTTTCCTTCACCGTCCGCTCGCGTTCCTTCAAATGGCGCTTCATGATCTCCGTGTTCGTCTCGCCCTGTCCGAGCGTCCCGATCCCGCCTCCCTGTCGCGACAACTCCATTCCCATTCCGTAAATGCGCGGCCCCATGTGGCTGATCGACGCAAGCTCGATCTCCAGCTTCGCCTCGGCGTTGTTCGCGTGCTTGCCGAAGATCTTCAAGATCAGGTCCATCCGATCCCACACGTGCATTCCGACCTTTCCGAGACGCTCCCCGAGCTCATACATCTGCCGCGGCTTCAGCCGGTCGTTGATAATCAAAAGCTTGGCCCCGACCGCCGGGCCCTCGACGGCCAGCTCCTCGACCTTTCCCGGCCCGATGAACGTCTTCGGATGCGGGTGCAGCCGGCGCTGGTACTTCTTCACGACGACGATCCCGCCGTACGTGTTCGTGAGCTCCTCGAGCTCAACCAGCCGCTCCAAGCTCTGCTTGGGCGTCATTCGCTGCGGGATCACGTCGATGAGGATCGTATTCGTTTTGAGGTTGTCCTGTCCCATAAAAGAAAGCCGGTCCGAATTGCTTCGGACCGGCTTTGAATCTCGGTTTAAAGCAACGCGTCCTTGCACTGCTTGGCCACGCGGAACTTCACGACGGTCTTGGCCGGAATCGTGATGGTCTCGCCGGTGGCCGGGTTGCGGCCCTGGCGGGCGGCGCGGGCGACCTTGACCAGCTTGCCGAAGCCCGGGAGAACGAACTCGCCGGCGGTCTTGACCTGCTTGTAGGCGAGGGCGGTGAGCGAGTCCATGAACATGCCGACGTCCTTCTTGGCCATGCCGGTCGCCTCGGAAAGTGCTGCCAGCGTCTGGCTCTTGGTCAACTTTGCCATAGTATATTTTTCCAGCGGATGCCCGCCTGTGGAAAACTTAGAGATTTACAGGGGGTATCTTAGCACGGGTCGAATTATATGGCTATATCATTGGTCAAGACGCGCTGTGGGCAAACCAGGCACGGGCGTCGCCGAGATCCTTCGCGATGAGCGCGCTCATCTGCTCTTCGCTCTCCCACGGCACCAGTCCGCGAAGCTTCCGTACGAGTCGGACGGATAGTTGTTTTCCGCTCAAATCCGTCCGAATATCAAGTAAATGGACTTCCAGCTTGAGATTCGTTCCGGTCCGTCCGTCATTTACGCACACGACGGAAGGGAAGGTCGAGCCTTCGAGGACGGTCTCCGCCACGTAGACGCCAAGCGATGGGATGATCACGCCCTGTTCCACCGCAAGATTGGCCGTGGGACATCCGAGTCCCGTGGCAATTCCTTCGCCGCGTTCGACGCGTCCTGTGAGAAGAAGGGGTGGCATATGGTCCTAGTCTACTCGGCGCTGGGAAGTTGGCAAGACAAGCTCGAGTGCGCGGCTTAGAATCGGGATCATGTCCGCGTAGCTGGATTCGGCGAGAAGCCTGCCCGGCGCGACCCATTTGGCCTCATAGGAATGCTCGGCCGGGTCGGGATGGAGCTCGGCGTCCGGCGTGGTCTCGAAGAGAAAGTAGTGGATGTCCTTGTGGATGAGCGCTCCCATCTTTTCGAACCGGTCGCGAAACCAGATGTCGATCTTGCCAAGCGGCTCGAGCAGGCGGATCTCGGAAAGCCCGAGCTCCTCGAGCGTTTCGCGCGCCGCCGCCTCTTCCATGGATTCTCCCTGCTCGACGTGCCCCTTCGGGAACGCCCACTTGCCATAGGAATCCATCATCAGCGCGAACTGAATCTGTCCGTCGTGTCGGCGAAAGATGATTCCGCCCGACGAAACCTCTCGCTCAATTCGCCGCTGGGGGCGCTGGGGCTCTGAGGATCTGGAGGGCCTTCTCTTTTTGCGGGTCGCGTTTGGCATGCGCGTCTTCCTTGGTGAATTCCACCACGACGTCGGGAGTGAGTCCCGTTTCATTAATCGTTCGTCCCTTCGGCGTATACCAGGCGGCGATCGTGATCTTTACCGAGCCTCCGTCGGGTAGGTCGCGGAAATCCTGAACGGATCCTTTGCCGAACGTCTGCGTACCGACCATCGTCGCGAGCCCGTAGTCCTGCAGCGCTCCCGCGACTATTTCCGAGGCTGACGCGCTTCCGCCGTTCACGAGCACGACCGTGGGAATCCCCGCCAGGCGAGGAGCCGCGACGCCCGGATAGGATCGAGCGTCCTCCTGCTGCTTCTGGATGACAACCGTCTGGTAACCCGTCCATGCCGACGCGACGTCGATTGCCGCCGTGAGCAACCCTCCCGGGTCGGAGCGAAGGTCGAAGACGATCCCCTTCGCGCCCTTTGACAGGACGTCGTTGATCGCCTTGTTGAACAGGCCCGTGGTGTCGCCGTTGAATTCCGTGATCGAGATCATCGCGAACCCCTCGTCGTCGATGCTCCACTTGACGGAATCGACCTTGATGATCTTGCGCGTTATCTTTATGTCCGCGGAACTGTCAGCCCCGTCGTGAATGACGGATAGCGTGACCTCGGTTCCTTCCAATCCGCGAACGCGCGCAACGACCTGATCCACGGACATCTTCGTCACGTCTTCGGCATCGACTGCCAGGATGATGTCCCCTGCCGTCAGCCCTGCCTTTTCCGCGGGCGAATCCGCAAGCGGCGCCACGACCACGACCATCCCGTCCTTCGATCCAAGCTCGGCCCCGATCCCGCTGAACGTCCCCGACAGCATTTCCTTGAACTCCTTGGACGACTCCGGGTCAAAATACATCGTATACGGATCGCCGGCGGCCGCGACCATTCCCCTCATCGCCCCGTAGTACAGCGACCTGTCGGAAACGGGCTGCTTGTAGTAGTTCTCCTTCACCAAGTTCCAGACGCTCCAGAACTCGTCGAAGTCTACGTCGTCGCCGATGGCGATCGGCACGGACCCTTTGTCGAGCAGGCGCCCCTCGCCTTCCGGCACCGCGGCGCGGGCGCCCTTTTGTTCGCCGAAGAACCATCCCGACGAGAAGGACGTTCCGACAAGGATGGAAACGAGAAGGAGTGCGGCGGCCGGAGGCTTGCGCCTTCCAGACATGAGGGTGGATTGCATAATGGGCCTAGGATACCCTATTTTATGATAGAATGCCAACTATATGAAATTGCGAACCAGAGGCATCCTTTTCTACGTTTTTATAGGCGCTTTTGTGGCAACCGCGCCGATCGTCGTGCTGTACACGGCTGGATACCGCTATGACTTCGGAGCGGGCCGTATCGTCCAGACCGGCCTGCTTTCGGTCGGCTCGATTCCGCGGGGCGCCAATATCCGGCTCGACGGAACGGACGGGAGCGCCACAACCCCGTCATTGCTCAAGAACGTCTTTCCTGGAGACCGCGAGCTTTCCGTAAATAAAGACGGATACTCCCCCTGGAAAAAGACGCTCCCCGTCGAAAGCCGCGCGACGACCTTCGCGGATGACATCGTTCTCTTCCTTGACGCGACCCCGTCGCTCGTCCGTGGAACCGACCTTCGCGCGGCCAGCGTCAATCCGAGGGGAACGAAGGCCGCCTCCGCCACGACGACGGGACAGTGGACGGAGGTGTGGATCGACGCGCTCCCGGGCGGATCCAGGATCCTCGTGAGCCGCCTCCCCGTCGGCGCGGAGGCCGACGTTCGGTTCGAATGGCTCGAGGGCGGAACCGTACTGTCGACGAGTGCCGTCGATCGCGGAGTAACGACGGTCGTCCTCGTGGAAACCGAAACCGGATCGACCGTCGCGGCCCTCTCGGCGTCGGACGTGATCCTCTCCCCGTCCTCCGACCGCGTGGCCGTCTCCCGCGCCAACGGCGAATCGAACGACATCCTCGCGTACGTCCCGTCCGGCGACTACGCGGTCGGATCAACGCCCGGCGGCATCATCCAGCTCGAGGACACGGAGCGCCGCCGCCTTCTGCTCGTCAGCTCAACCGGCGGCGACCAGCCGATCCTGCTGAACGCGGGCGCGACGCACTGGCAATGGGAGCCGTCCGGAAACCGTCTTCTCTACACCGACGGCTTCGACCTCCACGTCTACGACGTCTCCTCGCACGCCGACGAGACCATCACCCGCCTCTCATCGCATGTCACCTGGGTCGCCTGGTACCCGGGCCACTCGTACGTCCTCTACGCGCAGGAAGACGCCATTTACGCCGCCGAGCTCGACCGCCGCGGCGAGCGCAACGTGACGAGGCTCGTCTCAGGGTCAAATCTGCGATCGTTCGCCCCGTCCGCGAACGGCGCGACGCTGTGGTTTTTCGGGACGGTGGACGGGGCGAGCGGGTTGTTCGAACGAAAACTTCAACGATAGCGTATGGCGGAACCGCTTAATAAAGAAGAAACGCTGGGGCAGGCGCGCGCGCGCGTCGCGTCGGTTCGGGAAACGATTACGGAGGAGATCCGATCGGTCGGCATGTCCATCGAGCGTCGCCGCTCGATGGGTCCGGGCGAGGACGGGAACGTCCGCGCGAAGCTCCTCAGTCATTTTCACGAGCGGCTCGACCATCTCCACCATCTCTTCGCGAGCCCGTTCTTCGTCCGCTGCGACGTCCGATCGAAAGACGGAGAGACGAAGACCCTTTATTTCGCAAAGTTTCCAAAGACGGACGAGTCGATCTTCTCCTGGATGGCCCCGGCTTCCCGCCTCCGATTCTCCGACGTCGGCCCGACGTCCTACGCCCTTCCGGATGGAACGGCCTGGCACGGCGATCTCACGCGAAAGGACCAGTTCATGATCGTGGACGGCAAGATCGTCTTCCTTTCGAGCGAAGCCGGTACGCACGGCCGGACGCTCGTCTACCAGGAGCAGCTTTCCAAGCGAAAGGCCGGCTTCATGCTTCCCGAGATCGTCGAGCGCATGGAAAAGGCCCAGGACGACGTCATCCGCGCGCCGGAAACCGGATCGTTCCTCATCGCCGGACCGGCCGGATCGGGAAAGACCACCCTCGCCTTCCACCGCATCGCCTACCTCCTGCAGTCGCCCGACACCGCCGCGCGATTCCAATCGCACACCGTCATCGTGCTCGTGCAGGACGAGGGGACGCGCGACTACTTCTGCCGCCTGCTCCCGGACCTCGGAATCCACGACGTGACCGTGACGACGTTCGGACAGTGGGCGCTCGAGCGGCTCGGGCTTGGAGAGGACCACCGGTTCGTGCGTCGTCCGAACGGCGTCGACGAGGAAGTCGACGCGTACGAGAGTCGCAAGTGCGACGCGATGCGTACGGTCAAGACGGAATCGGCGAAGCGGGACGACGCGTTCGCAAGGCTGAAGGAAATTTACGCGACGACGTTTTCAACGGAGGACGAGAAGCGGTTCGCACAGCAGAAGAAGGACGGGCGGCTCGACCGTTTCGACCTGTCCGTCCTCCTGCGAACCGAACGCCAGCGGAGCGGAGCGTTCACGCGCGAGGAGGAATATTTCGTCCAAAAGAAGAACTTCGAGGTCACGCGCAAGCGACGCACCGTCCCGCTGACCTACTCGCTCATCGTCGTCGACGAGGCCCAGAACTATCTCCCCGAGCAAATCGTCGCCCTCCGTTCCTGCGCGTCGCCGGACACGCGCGCGATTTTGTACGTGGGCGACCTCGGCCAGCAGGTGCTCGTGGGAACGCTGCGGGACTGGGGCGACGCGGGAGAGACGTTCGGCGCGGGACAGAAGGTGCAGCTCGAGAAAGTCTATCGCAATACGCGGGCGATCCTGCGGTACGTCGGCGAGCTCGGGTTCAGCGTCTCAGTCCCGGACGAGCTGCGCGAGGGAGCCGCGGTCGTCGACGAGCCGTGCGCAACGATCGAGGAAATGGTCGATCGCGTCCGAACGGTCGTCACGGAGAAGGCGGGCGAGGCGCAGATCGGCGTGCTCGGCCTGACGGACGCCGACCTGGAACCGTTCGCGGCGGCGTTCGGGGGCCAACCGAACGTCCACGTCCTGACGGTCCACGAGGCCCAGGGCGTCGAGTTCGAGGTCGTCTGCGTCGTCAGGATTCCGAAGGATTTTCTCGACGGTGCGAGCGAGGAACGCGGGAGGATCAAGCGGGATTTGGCGTACGTGGCGCTAACCCGGGCGATGGACGAGCTGTACGTGTTCGGGGAGACGAGGCTTGCGGACGTCTTTGCCTCAGAGGCGACGGGCTCCGTAAAGGGTCACCGAGAGACCCGAACATGACAACAAAGCTAATTTCTAGTGCCAAGTCTTCGGTTTTAACGGGGTCACTCGGTGACCCTAGTCAAAGAACGGCAGCTTTTGCCCAACGATATGCGCGAACCATTTGACCCAGCGGCCTATTATCACGTCTATAACCGTGGGGTCGACAAAAGAAACATTTTTGAGGACCCTGCGGATGTTCAACGATTTTACAATTCTCTCTATTTGCTTAACGACGAGGACTCCAAGCAC
>CALRGA010000028.1 GCA_943357025.1 Candidatus Uhrbacteria bacterium RIFOXYB12_FULL_58_10
ATCGAAGGGCGGATTTTTCGGATGGTTGTTCAGTGGCTAGTCGCGTCCCCTTCGACCCTGCGGCCTTCCATCCTAAAATCCTCCTTCAACCGCTATGTCCTTCGCGCCCTACACAACGCTCGCCCCCGAGGACGCGCTTTCGAAGGAAAAATCCTCGAGCGGGGGACTGTCCGCGACGGACGCGGCCGATCGTCTCAAGTCGCACGGCCCGAACGCGCTCGATGAATCGCACGTCCGCTGGACGGCCGTCCTCGCGCGGCAGTTCAAGTCCCCATTTTTATATCTTCTCATCCTCGCGGCGGGCGTCTCGTTCCTGCTCGGCGAGATGATCGACGCGGCCATGATCGCCGGGTTCGTGATCGTGAACGCTGGGCTTGGGTTTTTCCAGGAGTACCAGAGCGAACGGTCCGTCGAGCTTTTGCGCACGTTCGTCACGGCAAAGTCACGCGTGAGGCGTGACGGAAAGGAATCGCTCATGGACAGCCGCGAGCTGGTCCCGGGCGACATCGTCGTGGTCGAGACCGGCGACGTGATTCACGCCGACCTCCGGTTCGTCGAGACGGATAACCTCGTCGTCGACGAATCCGTTCTTACGGGCGAGTCGCTCCAGGTCGCGAAGCACGGGAACGCGCTCGCGGCCGAGACGAGCCAGCCGTTCGAGGCGCGCAACGTCGGGTTCGCCGGAACGACCGTCGCTTCCGGCCGCGGCGTCGGAATGGTCGTGGCGACGGGAAAGACCACCGAGATCGGCGACATCAGCCGGCTGACCGCGCAGACCGACGGCCCGAGCGCGTTTGAGAAGAGCCTCGGGAAGTTCAGCGTGCTGATTTTGAAGATCATCATCTTTACGCTTGTCGCCGTGTTCGCGCTCAACGTCCTCATCAAGGGCGCGGGCGTCAATATTCCCGAGCTTCTCGTCTTCTCGATTGCCCTCGCCGTCTCTGTCATCCCGGAGGCGCTGCCGATCGTCGTGACGACGACCCTGACGCGCGGCGCGCTTCGGCTGGCCCGGAAGAACGTCGTCATGAAGCGCCTTTCCGCGATCGAGGACCTCGGAAGCATCGACGTGCTGTGCACCGACAAGACCGGCACGCTGACGGAAAACAAGATGGCCGTCGCGGAAGTCTCGTCGAAGGACGTCGACGGCTGCCTCTACCTCGTCGCGGTCGCGTCGTCGTTCCTGGGAGAGGAGAAGTCCGCCGCGAACAATGCGTTCGACATCGCTGTTTGGAACCGTCTTTCGGAGGCCGACCGCGCAAGGGCGATGGCGGAGAAGCGATCGGAGGAAGTGCCGTTCGATCCCGTGAGACGATGGAACAGCGTGGTCGTGGGCGACCGTCTCGTCGTGCGCGGCGCCCCGGACGAGATCCTCGCGATGTGCTCATCTACAAATTCTTCCGCGCTGGCGTGGGAGACGGAGCAGGGAAAGGAAGGCCGTCGCGCGCTGGCCGTCGCGACGCGGAC
This sequence comes from Candidatus Uhrbacteria bacterium RIFOXYB12_FULL_58_10, assembly GCA_943357025.1. Classification (GTDB taxonomy): domain Bacteria; phylum Patescibacteriota; class Patescibacteriia; order UBA9934; family GWF2-40-263; genus YC12-FULL-57-11. Next base: position 1,465 of record CALRGA010000028.1, read on the forward strand.
GTTCAAGGGAAAGGTTCCCTCGGCGGAGCAGGGCGGGCTGACGCTTGCCGGAATCGTCTCGTTCGAGGATCCGGTGAAGGAATCGACGAGGACGGCGATCGCGCACGCGAAGAAGCTTGGGGTCGCCGTGAAGATTCTGACGGGCGACAGCCTCGAGGTGGCCGAGTCCGTCGCGAGAAAGGTGGGCCTGATCTCGTCGACGGAAGGCGGGATGACCGGCGCCGCGTGGGCCGCGCTGCCCGAGGCCGAGCGCGAGGAGGCCGCGATATCGCACGCCGTGTTCGCGCGCGTCTCGCCGCAGCAGAAGTACCTCATCATCGAGTCGCTGAGGAAAACGCTCGAGGTCGGATTCCTCGGCGAGGGGATCAACGACGCCCCGGCGCTCAAGATCGCTTCCGTCGGCATCGTCGTCGACGGGGCGTCGGACATCGCGCGCGAGGCGGCCGACATCGTGCTGCTCGACCATTCGCTCGAGGTGATCGTCGGCGGCATCCGCGAGGGGCGCGAGGTGTTCGCGAACACGGTCAAGTACATCAAGGCGACGCTCGCGTCGAACTTCGGAAACTTTCTCGCGATCATCATCGCGATGCTTTTGGTCGACTATCTCCCGATGCTCTCCGTTCAGATCCTTCTCCTCAACCTTCTCACCGACTTCCCGATGATCGCCATCGCGACGGACGCGGTCGACAGCGGCGAACTTGCCAGTCCGCGAACGTACGACCTGAAGGACATCACGCGCGCGGCACTCGTGCTTGGCGCCGTGTCCACGGCGTTCGACCTGCTGTTCTTCCTGATCTTCTCGCGCATGGGCTCGGAGGCCCTGCAGACGAACTGGTTCATCGGCTCCGTGCTGACGGAGCTGGCGCTGATTTACTCGGTTCGCACCCGCGGCCTGTTCTGGAAGGCGGCCGCCCCGTCGAAGCCGCTCGTCGTCTTCTCGGTCATCGCGGCCGTCGTCGGAATTTCCCTTCCGTTCCTTCCGATCGGACGCGCGGTCTTCTCCTTCGTTCCGCCGTCCGCGGGAATCCTCGCCCTGATCCTCGCCGTCGCCGCCTCCTATTTCGTCGCCACGGAGCTCGCAAAATTCGGATACGAGCGCAGCAGGAACCGCCTTGCGATTTCGGCTCAATCGCGGTAAGTTCGTGTCATGGACCCGAAGGATGAGATCAAATCCAAGATAAACATCGCCGATCTGGTCGGCGAGTACTTGTCGTTGAAGCCGGCCGGGCCGCAGCGGTTTCGCGCGCTCTGCCCGTTCCATTCCGAGAGGACGCCGTCGTTCCACGTGTCGGCCGACAGGCAGATCTGGCATTGCTTCGGCTGTTCCGAGGGAGGCGACTGCTTTTCGTTCGTGATGCGGATGGAAGGGATGGATTTTCCCGAGGCGCTGCGACACCTTGGAAAGAAGGTCGGCGTGGAGGTGAAGCGATTCGCCGCCGCCGAGTCGAACGAGAAACAGCGTCTCGTGGAGGCGAACGAGATCGCCGCGGAGTTTTTTCGCACGACGCTGGCGTCGTCCGATCTCGGAAAAGTCGCGCGCGATTATCTGTCGCGTCGCGGAATCGACGAGGCGCTCGCGGACAAGTTCAAGCTCGGGTTCGCGCCGGACACGTGGGACTCGATGACGTTCGCGCTGTCGACGCGCGGGTTCCAGCCGATGGAGATCGAGCGCGCGGGGCTGGCGTTGAAACGAAAGGACGGGAGCGGCGTGTTCGACCGGTTTCGCGCAAGGATCATGGTTCCGCTCCGCGACCAGCATGGGAACGTCGTCGGTTTCACGGGTCGCGCGATGCCGGGAGCGCCGGACGATTCCGCGAAATACATGAACTCGCCCGAGACGCCGATCTACCACAAGGGCCGGCTGCTCTTCGGGCTCGATCTCGCCAAGCAGTCGATCAAGCGCGCGGGACATGTCATCGTCGTCGAGGGAAACCTCGACGTCATCGCGTCGCACAAGGCCGGCATCGAGAACATCGTCGCGTCGTCGGGCACGGCGCTCACCGAGGAGCACGTCGCGCTGCTCAAACGTTTCACATCCACGCTCGTCTTCTCGTTCGACGCCGACGCGGCCGGTTTCAAGGCGGCGCAGCGGGGAATCGCGCTGGCCCGGGCCGCGTCGATGGACGTGCGCGTCGCCGTCCTCCCGGCCGACGCGGGCAAGGACCCGGACGACGCGGTCCAAAAGGATCCCCAGCTCTGGCGCGACGCCGTGACGAAAACGGTTCCCATCATGCAATATCTCATCGAGCGCGCCGTCGCCAACCGCGATCTCGCAAACGTCGACGACAAGCGCGCCGTCGCCGCCCTCGTCCTCCCCGAGCTCGTTCAGATCACCGACGTGATTGAGCGCGAGCACTGGCTGCAGACGGTCTCTGATTTGCTGAGGACGGACCTTGGTCAGCTCCGCGCATCTTTGAAAACCTCGACAGCCATGGGGGCGGAACAACAGGGCTCCCGCCGCCCGGAGCGAGACCTCAGTCGAAACAGCGAGGACGGTGGGATGTTGAGCAGCAGGGGCCCCATGGCTGTGGGCAGGGTCCCAGCGCGGTTATCAAAGGACGAGCAAGCCGCCCGCTCCCTCCTCGGCATTTTCCTCCAGGATCCGGAATCCCGGCCGATTCTCATCCTCTCCATCGACGACCGGTTTCTCCCCACGGAACCCCTGCGTTTGCTTTACAAAGCCATGCGCGAGGAGTATGATTCCGTTCAGTCAATGGATCAGCCGGCCCATGTATTCTTTGGCCGGATGCGCAATCGCCTGCAGGCAAGCCCCGAGGACGTTTCGCTCCTCACCCAGCTCGCCCTGCACGGAGAAGATTTTGTCGCACAGTCGCCGCCTGAACGGGTTACGGCGCAGATCCAGGAACTTCTAGATTCCATGACGGCCTCCGCCAAGGACCGCCAACGGAAGGCGATCGAAACGGATATCCGCCGCGCCGAGGAGGCGGGCGACCATGCCACTGTGGAAAAACTCATCCGTGAATTCAATGCACTGCGATAGGTTTTATCGCTTTTTCGCGTTTTACTATGGTGAAGAAGATTCTAAAGAAGGTCGTCGCGAAGGTCGCGCCGAAAAAAGTCGTCGCGAAGCCGACGACTAAGAAGGTCGTTGAAAAGGTCGCTCCGAAACACGTCGCGCCCCCAAAGGTCCGCTACGTTCGCGCGACTCCTCCGTCCGAGGAGATTCTTTCGCGTCTCGTCCGCAAGGGCCAGCAGCGCGGGTTCATAACCGAGAGCGAGGTGCTGTTCACGTTCAGCGACGTCGAAGATTACGTGGACGCGTTCCGCGAGTTCCTCGAACGCATTGACCGCATCGGCGTGCACTTCATTGAGATGAAGGAGGGCATCCTCGGCCGCGGCAAGGAGCACGGCGACGTGTACGACAAGATTCGCACGACGCACTCCGCCAAGCGCATGGAGGTTCCCGAGCTCAGCCAGGATTCCATCCAGATGTATCTGCGCGAGATCGGAAAGATTCCGCTTCTCAAGGGCGACGAGGAAGTCGCGCTCGCCAAGCGGAAGGAACACAACGACAAGGAGGCCGAGCGCCGCATCATCGAGGCGAACCTGCGTCTCGTGGTGTCGATCGCCAAGAAGTTCGTCGGCAAACAGCTGAGCCTGCTCGACCTGATCCAGGAGGGAAATATCGGCCTGTTTCGCGCCGTGAAGAAGTTCGAGTATCGCAAGGGCTACAAGTTCTCGACGTATGCGACGTGGTGGATCCGCCAGGCCATCACGCGCGCCCTGGCCGACCAGAGCCGCACCATCCGCATCCCGGTGCACATGGTGGAAACGATCAACCGGTTCATGCAGGTCGAACGCCGTCTCATCCAGGACCTCGGCCGCGAGCCGCTCCCGGAAGAGATCGCCGCCGAAATGAACGAGCCGCTCGAGAAGGTCCAGCACATCATCCGCATCTCGCAGGACACCGTCTCGCTCGAGACCAGCGTCGGCGACGACGACGAGGATTCCAAGCTCGAAGACTTCATCGAGGACATCAAGACCATCTCGCCGGACAAGGCCGCCGCGAGGGAACTTCTCCGCGACTACGTCAACGCCGCCATGCGCGACCTGTCTCCCCGCGAACAAAAGATCCTCGAGATGCGCTTCGGCCTCACCGACGGGGTGAGCCACACGCTCGAGGAGGTTGGCAAGGAATTCGACGTGACGCGAGAACGCATTCGTCAGATCGAGGCAAAGGCCCTGGAAAAGATCCAGGCGCACCCGATGATCGACAAGCTGAGGGATTACTAACGCGTTTCTCCTCCTCATGAAAAAAGGGTCGGGGACGTTGGATATGAAAAGCCGGCCGTTGATGACCGGCCGGCTTTTTCAGACAAAAAAACTCCCGGCCGCGAGCGGTCGGGAGGATGAGGGTTGTCAGACGATTGCGCGGGTTTCCTTCACGAGCGTCCGCAGAAAATCAGCGTCGTCCAGGGAAGCAAGGCCCGCGTCGGACGCGAGCAGCGCCCGGGCTTCATGGATCTTTTTCCGAAGATCCTCGTCGTTTCCGGTCTGCTTGGCAGAGATCGCCAGTCCGGCGAGCTCAAGTGCGATCATGGTGCGGGTCATATCGTTCCTTCCTCCTTTGGTTTAGATGTCTCGAAGCGCTGGTTCCAGCCCTCCTCGTCAAGGACCTTGTAGACGTAATCGATCGCGGCAACCGCGACTCGTTCGCGGACGGATTCATCAGCCGAATCGCCGACAAGTCCGTGAAATTCTTCCGGGAGAGGCTCCTCGGAATCCTTGAAAATGTTTCGCACGGCGACGTTGATGCTGTCAACGAGCGCGATGTGCGCCCTTCGACGCGATGCGTCGGCGTCCATGAACGACTGTCTCGTTCCTTCGTCCATGCGTCCGTACGAGGACGCTTCCGAATTTTTTGTCGCGCGCACGGCAGCAAGTTCGATGCGAGTCATGATGTACCGGAACATTCCCGATTCGACGGCCTGGACCGTTTTCTTCAAGACGTCCCGCCGCTTTTCGTCCTCGACGCAACTGACTCGATCGATGAGGTCCGCAAGAAGTCCTGACATCAGAGTTTCGTACACCCTTTCTTCGCTTCGTTCCAAATGTTTCGGTCTGAGCTCGCCCTCCATGAGATGTTCGATCACCCGATCGGGAAGCGGATGAAACGGTGATTTTTCCGTGTGATACGGTCGGTTTCCTTTGGATCCCGGCATACGACGGAATATTAGAATAATAAAAAAATTAGGATATGTCAAGGCTTTGATCGCCTTCGGATAAAACAATAGCAGAATTTCACAGGATCGTCATTCTGCAACGATCGGGATATACTGGTTATATACTCTGTGAAAGGTCGAAAAGCTTTACACTTGCATACGTGTAACCCTATGGAAGAGGAGGTGATGCTCATTGAGCAGGCAAAGACGGATCCCGACGCGTTCGGGCGGTTGTATGATTCGTACTACCAGCCGGTGTTCGGGTTCCTCGTTTCAAGGACTCGCAACGCGGAGGTCGCAAAGGACCTGTGCAGCGAGACGTTTTTCCAGGCGCTGAAGAACATTCCGAAGTACGAGCCGCGGGGGAGGCCGTTCAAGTCGTGGCTGTTTGCCATCGCGGTCGCCCAGATCGGCAACCATTACCGCAGCCGCAAACGCTGGCTGTCGGTGACCATCGACGAGGCCCCGGAGCTGGTGGCCAACGAGGATTACCGGCCCGACGTCTCGGCGCTCGCCGACGAGGACGGCCATGGATTGCGCGGGCAGCTCGAGCGACTTAGGCCGCTCCTGCGCCAGCTCAACCAAAAGCAGCAGAACATCCTGACGATGCGGTACTTCTCGGATCTCAGCGTCCCTGAAATATCAAAGGCCACAAGCATGAAGGAAGGGACGATTAAGTCTCACATTCACCGAGCCCTCAAAAAGCTGCACGTGCTCATGACCGGTGAGCAGGCGGAACAGAAGACCTATGCCCGAACAGACGCTGTTACAAATCGAGGAACTCTTGCGGCGGATGGGGTCCGTTGAGGTTTCGGAGGACGCGTCGCATCGTTATGCTCTACGACGCGCCCTTCTCAACTCGACGCGCTTCGAGCGCAACAAGAACCGACAGGTCTGGATGCGACTGTTTACCACCACGACCAACCTGGTCGTCGGCGGCGCGGTCGTGGCAGTCCTCGTCGTGAGCGTGATGTCGTTCGAGCTGCGCGACGGGCGCGGCGCGGCGGTCGTTCCGTTCGGCGGTGCCCAGAAGTCGGTCTCCGTCCAGCTGGCAGAGGCGCAGTCACCGCCGTTGGCGGGATCCCACCTGATGGCGGGGCCGCCGGTTGTCCAGTTCGCCTCGTTCGAGATTCGCCCGGAAGTACGCCAAGTCCTCGAGTTCGCGCAGCCGTCCGTCAGCTTCGCCGTCTCGCGGTAATTCGCGAACGGCGACTAGGAACACAAAACCATCGCGTCCTCCGACAAGCGGGCGTGATGGTTTTTTGTCACGGAGAAACGTGGTAGAATAAAATTACTCCACACACGAACTGATTTGGGCTAAATTTGGTACTAGGGCTTGGTAATGTTCGTCTTCCTTGGAAGACGGGATGAGAGCCCCGCGGCGTAGCGGGCGACGGAACGGTCTCTCGGTGCAAACTGGCAGGCCGCTCGTCGCACGCGTCCTCTCCGGAGGAATGCTCGACTGCAATAGGACCAAATCCAGGGCGTGCGTGGAGTTTGAATTTACGAATCGTGTGCGAAAAATCCTTTATATAATCAGCGCGATCGTCGCGGCTGCCATCGCCGCGTTTTTGATCGTCCAGCTCATCGTCATCTCCGGGACGCGATCGAGTATTTTTTCGGAGGACGATGTCCCGTCCGCGTACGTCATAATCGTCCCCGGCGCGAGCGTCCTTCGCAACGGAACCCCGTCGGACATTCTCGCCGATCGCCTCGCCGTCGCGGCGAACCTCTACGCGGCGGGGAAGGCGGAGAAGATCCTCGTGTCGGGCGACAATGGAAAGGACGGGTACGACGAGGTGAACGTCATGCGCCGGTTCCTGTTGGAAAAGGACGTCGCGCCCGAGGACATCTTTCTCGACCATGCCGGATTCGACACGTACGACACGATGTACCGCGCCCGCCACGTCTTCGGAATCACCGATGCCATCGTCGTCACCCAGCGCTATCACCTGTACCGCGCCCTGTTCGTCGCGTCACGTCTCGGAATCGACGCCAACGGCGTGTCGTCAGACCTCCAGCCGTACGTGAGGCAATCCTGGTTTTCTTCGCGCGAAACGCTGTCCCGCGTGAAGGCGGTCAAAGACGTCCTGATGGGATCCACGTCGGAATATCTCGGCGAACCAATCGACATCCGCGGCAACGGTCGCGTCACGTGGGACGAATAAAAAATCCGCCTTCCCTTAGAGAAGGCGGGACAGGCCGTAGTGCCAGAGTGCCCAGAGAAGAGCGGCGGCGCCGACGGTACGGTCGATGTCGTCGATGAGAGGCAGACTGATCGCCTTCTCGTGACCGAGGACCTTCTTCGAAGGAATCGGGCGAACGTCACCGGGACGCAGGTATGCCCAATGTTGACTGATCTCGAAGATGTCCCCGCATTCGTTAAGTCCCGCGTCCGAGATTAGGATCAGGTTCGTCTTCTTGGATACGAACCGGGCCCACGCATGTCCGCCCTCGTCCATTTCGTTTCGGTCGACGGAACAGGATCCGACGAGGGCGCGGTCGTCGATCAGCTTCTCGAGGAAGTAGGCTCCGAGCAGCGCCCGGTGACGGCAGACCCCGGCGCTTCCGATGATGAATACGGTCAGATCGATTTTTTGATCGTCGTTGCCCGCCGAAACGCTCGCGCGAATGATGGCGTTCGTCTTTGCCTCTCCGCCCGGAAGGAGTTCGCGGACGTATCCGTGGACGACTTCGACGATCGAGAGTTCCGACGATTTCCAAGGGAGTCTGCGAATGCGACCGCGAAGTTCCTGATAGCGCCTCAACAGGATTCCATCGCGTTCCGACACGACGATCGCCTCGCGGGCATACGTTCCGAGGTAGACGCCCCCGACGATTCTCCGGTCGCGTCCGATGACGTGGCGACCTTTGAAGAAGGGGACCTGGCCGTGGCCTTGGAAGTTCCGCACTTCAAGCTGCCATTCGACGCGTTTGAGCGCCCGCGTGGTTCTGTTCCAGCGAACGTCCGGACCCTCGTCGTCCTCAATGATATCTTTAGCCATGAAAGGAGCTCCTAAGCAACGGACAATACGCCTTTTTTGACAAAATGTCAATATTCTGCTATTCTTCGCGCAATATGTTCATCACTCTCATCACCGATTGCCGCGACGCAAACGCCCAGTCGCGCCAGGAAACGCGCTATGCCGAGCTGTTTCCGGGCCAGAATATCTCCTTCGTGGGCGTCTCCTCGGATATCGAGGCCGCCGGTAACCTCATCGACGTGCTCGACGGCGCCGGCGACGCCGAGGGCGTCATCGCGGTCAACGTCGCTCCGCGCCATGGTCGCGCAAAGGAAAAGTGGCCGAACGGCACGCCGTTCGGATACTTCTGGTTCAACAAGATCCTGGTGGTCTGCACCATCGACGGCGAGACGCTTTCTCTCGTGAAAAAGCTCGGCATCGCCGACCGCGTGAACGTCACCGACATCCGCGAGGTGATGGCGTACGGCGGTTACGACGAGGCGGCCATCGAGCACGCGGCCACGAGCCAGTTCCGCAGCTTCGACTACCTCCCGCGCCTCGCCCGCATCGTCTGGGACAAGGTGGACGCCCCGTGCGAGGTCCTCCCGTTCACCGAGATTCCCGACGCGGGCCCGGGCGTGTGGTGGATCGACTCGTTCGGCAACTGCAAGATGACCCTGCTCCCCGCCGACATCAGCTTCGAGGAAGGCGCAAAGCGCGAGTTCGTCCTGAACGGCCTGGCCATCGAGGCTACCTGCTACAAGCAGCTCCGCCAGGTCCCCGATTACCACACCGGCCTCATCGTCGGCTCCTCCGGATTCAAGGACAAGCGTTTCCTCGAACTCGTCGTCCAGGGAAGCTCGGCCGCGAAGCACTATCAAATCTCACAGAAGGACACGTTTGAAATCACCCGTGGCTAGTCCCCGGGTTTTCCGTTATGAAAACCATCGAATTTCGGCGCCATTCAATCAAGGACGGAACGGGCGGATACATGCTCGGGCCGCAGGGATACGCGTTTGCGCGGCGCGTCGGCGAGGCTCAGCTTCGCGGGCGGGGGTTTTCGCATTTCTTTGTCAGCTCGCTTTGGCGGACGCATCAGACGCTTGCCGCGTTCGCGGAAGGGGCGGGGGACTTCGATTTGATGCGCGTGCCGGAGTTCGATCCGATGTTTCAAATCACGGAGGGAGAGTACGACGCGATCGAGCTGTGGCACGGCGCATGCCGCATCGCGGAGATGGCTGGCATAGATATGATGGCCGCTTCGCTCCAGTACGAAAAAACGCGCGTTGACGCTCTCGCTCAGCTCGTCGTCGGGGCGTTTCGCCCATGGATCGATTCGATTCCCGAGGGTTCGACCGTCCTCTTCGTCGGCCACAGCCCGCTTTCCGAGTTCGTCCCATACGGCCTGTTCGGCACTGTCCTCCCGGCCCTCCGCGAATGCGACGGGTTTCGGATCGTCGAGGACGAGAACGGGCTGCGGCTCGACGCGACCTCGGCGGACTTAAACGCGCAGGAGCTGCGTTCTCGAATATAATTATTTGTACAGGGTGACGCGGCCGTTCAGAGCGCTCAGCATTCCGTCCTTCTCCATCCTCCCGACCATTGCGACGATCCAACCTCGGTCGACCGTCGCGTCGTATCCCGCGTCGACGGCCGGCCCGATCTCATCGATTCCGACCGATCCGTTCTCGCGGATGAGCTTGAGGATTCGTCCCCGGTAGATCCGATCGGGAAATCTCTTATCGCGATGCTTCGACTCGACGGCCTTCTTCACCATCTGCTTCGGAACGCGAACGCGACCGGACAAAAACTTGGCCGCAGCCGGACAGACCGTCCGCATCGGACAGGCCGCGCACGTCGGAACCTTCGTGCAATGCGTCGTGGCAAGGTCAAAGATCGCCTGTGGAACGTCGTAGAACCGTCCGCGCTTCGGGAGGACAAGGTCGACGTTCTTACGAATCC
>CALRGA010000029.1 GCA_943357025.1 Candidatus Uhrbacteria bacterium RIFOXYB12_FULL_58_10
TGCACGCGCAGGGGCCGTGGGCCGTCGCGGGACGTTTGTCGTCGAGCGACGATGCGGTCGCAAAGACGTACCTAGTGCTTGCCGCCGCCTGCCACGAGGCTGGCCGCGAGGGGTATTCCGCGTCGCAGTACATGGTCGACCGAAAGAACGTGATGGACGAGCTCGGATCATTTTCTTTGGAGCAGTTCGACGCGCGGAAGGAAGAGCTTCGCGGGCGCATAAAAAACCTCGAATCCGTCACGCGAACGATCGGCGGCGTCGAGGTGGCCGTGCCCGTCGCGGAAGGCGACGTCGCGCTTCCTCTTTCGATGGACGGATACCGCGGATGCGTCTCAAAGGCGGGCGACGCATATTTCGCGCAGACGACGGAGATCTCGGACGCGCTACTCGAGTCGGAAGGCCTCGTCCGCGGATTCGCCGAGCAATTCAATCCGACCACCGGAGGATTCGACCGCGTGGACGCGTCGACTCCCGGCGCTCGCGTGGTCTGGGTCTCATCGGAGGATTCTAAGAAGCAGCTGGCAGACATGACCCCCGCGGTAAAACGCATCGCCCCGGGATTCGTGCTCGCGTACGGAAACAAGGATCTCGCGGTGGATCTGGTCGCGCGTTCGACCGTGCAGGCGTAAAATAATTTAGATCTCAAGCCTCATCCTTATGTCCTTTTCCGAATCCGAACCATCCCTCGAGCAGCACGAGCTTGCCACTCCCGAGCACTGCCACGCATTAATGACAAAGGGCGGAAGCGCCGACAAATTGCCGCCTGACATGCTCGCGGTGGATACGGGCCAGCCGAAGCTTCCGGCCGCGGAGCTGCGCAATCCCTCGTCCCAGGAGGAGGTTGACGCGTTGTATCGCCAAACGATCCGGGACGGAATCGTCGACCACCACGGTATCGACGCGTCGGTGACCATGCCGGCGGGAGTCGATCGGCGATGCGCGGCGAAGATGGTCGCGGACTTTCCGGACGAGGTCGTCGCGCTTATCAAACGTCGCGATATCCGTTCGGTTAGCGGCCACATGGATAGCGACCTTGATTCGATCACGGCCACGTATTTTTCAAAAATCCTCGTGGACAAGCGCAGCGTCGACGCGATGCCGTCATTTTCACAGCGGTTGGCGGACGTCGTCAACCTGCTCGACTACGGCCGTTTTCTTGAGCCGAACGCGGATAGGTTCGTCAAAACCCTTCCGGGCTACTTTGGCGCGCTCAAGACACAGACGCTCGGCAAGATGGGCGCGGAAATTGGCGCGGTGTGGCGCAGCGCGGACATTCCGGGAAATGAGAAGCCCGCCCGTGCGCAGGAGGTCAGTAACAAGTGGCACGGAGAGCTGATGAAACATATGTTTGCCGTCTACAATGCCTGCGCGGGAGCCGAAGCTGCGGGGAGGGCGGTCAATTTCAACGATTTGGACGCGGCAAAGTTGAGCCTTCCTTCTGAAACGGCGGCGCTGCTCAAGAAGGGGCAGGAACAGACGCACGACGAGTTCGAGAAGTTCAACGGCGAGTTTGAGAAGGCCGTTCGCGGAACCACGACGGTCGTCGCGAAGGATGGCAGGGCGCTTGTCGTCCCGACGATTCTGTTCGCGGAAACGCGACTGAACCCGCTCCTCATCACGAACCTGACCTATTCCCGCATGCCGCCGGAGACGATCGTGATGGTGTATGCCGGCCAGGATCGTCAACAGGGAGGCGATTGCTACGATGTCGGTATCAAGGTGGAGACTGCCAGCGATCTGTTCGACATCGCGTTCCTCGAGGCTCCGCTCAACGCGGCCGAAGCCGAGCTTCGCGCGCCGATCCTTGCGGACCTTCTCGAAAAACAGGCCGCGGGATCGATCAGCGAGGAGGATGGCAAGCGGCTCGCGCTTTGGACGACCCTTCGAAAGGGAAAGGAATACCTCGGCCACGGCGATCCGACCGTCGCGGTCGCGGGCAACAGCCTGATTGCGGCGTCTAATACATCGCTACTGACCCGCGATGGATTCGTCGCTGTCATGGACAGTGTAATGGCGGAAAAATCTTAAAATGATCGCCTAACTTCTAATATCAATTCGATCATATGCCACACGACGGTTTCATCGGACGCGAGAACGTTGGAGGACATCCGCCCGTCGCGCCAGGCGTCCTGCTTCGGGCCAAGGCGGACAAGTCTCCCGCGCGAAAGCTCGACGCGGTCGAGACCGAGCGCATCGAGCACGGACATGAAAATATCCGAAAGGAGGCCTTCGCGGCGGTCCTGCGTGAGATCGACGAGTCGCGCGGGGTGATCGTGTTATCGGCGGACGCGAAGCGCGAGATAGCGAAGATGATCGCGGACTTCGCGATAACCGTGCTTGATCTCGACGCGAAGCAAGATTTGACGCTCCCGGTCAAGGCGAGCGTGGAGGGATATAAGAAGTCTCTGGAGGCCGCGAGGGAGAATGCCTCCGACCGGATACGCGAGTTGGTCTCGGACAGCTGGGAGAAGTACGAGTCGTAAGCGCGTTCAAGAAAAAACTGGCTTACGCCAGTTTTTTCGTCCGCGACTTCAGTGACAAATCCGACTTCTTTCCGCCCCACTTCCGCGGAGCCCGGCCCAGCGCTTCCTTCATCACTGCCGCGCGCATCTCGACGATCTTGTCCTCGGCCGCCGCAACGAACGGGAGGATCGCCTCGACCTTCTCGCCGCGCTTTCGTCGCAGTACGCGCTCCGCGGCCATGGCAATGTACGGCGCGGTGAGGCCGAACGCCTCGAGCAGCTGGTTCGGCTCTCCCGACTCGCCGAAGCGGTCGGGCATGCCGACGCGTTCGACGGGGACCGGGCAGTTCGCCGCGACCGTCTCGCAGACCGCGCCTCCGAGCCCTCCGGCCGCCTGTGCCTCCTCGACCGTGACGATCGCGCCCGTCTCCTTCGCGGCGAGGGCGATCGCCTTCGCGTCGAGCGGCTTGATCGTGTGGACGTTGAGCACACGGGCCTCGATGCCGCGCCTCGACAGCTGCTCGGCGGCGACGAGCGCCTCGTAGAGCAGGGGACCGGTCGCGATGATCGTGAGGTCGTCGCCGAACCGGAAGGTCTCGGCGCGTCCGAGCTTGAACGGGGTCTTTGCCGTCGTGAACACCGGCGATTTTTCGCGGGCGAAGCGGATGTACGTCGGGCCGACGATCTTTGCGCCGGCCATCGTCGCCTTCTTCGCCTCGACCGAGTCGCACGGCGACATCACGATCATGTTCGGCAGCACGCGCATGATGGCGATGTCCTCGACCATCTGGTGCGTCGCGCCGTCGGGTCCCACGGAGACGCCCGCGTGCGCACCGGCGATCTTCACGTTGTTATCGGACAGCGCGGCGGTCGTGCGTATCTGCTCCCAGTTGCGTCCGGGCGAGAACGCCGCGTAGCTCGAGATGAACGGCACCTTTCCCGCCATCGCCATCCCGGCCGCGATCGCCGCCATCGACTGCTCCGAGACGCCAATCTGGACGAACCGCTCCGGAAATTTCTCCTTGAACCACAGCGATCGCGTCGATTCCGTCAGGTCGGCGCAAAGCACGACGATGTTCTCGTCGAGCTTCCCCGCGTCCACGAGCCCGAGCCCGTACCCGTCGCGCGTCGGCTTCTGCTCGATGTTCTTGCCGAACAGATCGCGGACGAGATACGCCTCGCGGCTGATGCCGGTCGATTGCTTTTTGATCGCCATACTATTTTTTCTTGTTCCGCGTCTTCCGAACGATCCTCACGATTCCCCAGGCGACCAGGACGACCGGAACGACGATCCCGCCGCCGACGATCACGAGCCACACGAGCGCGATGCCAAGGTTCTGGACGACGGCCACGAGTGCCTGCGCGGCCTCCTTGATCGTGGAAACGATGTCGAATCCCTTCGTCGGCGCGCGGAGCCCCGGCTTCTCGGAGAGGGAGACGGTAATCGTCGAGTAGCTCGTGGCGTTCGACACGTACTTGATCTGGCCCTGGAGCGACTCCACCTGGTAGCGGACGCCGGACAGGTATTGCTGGACGTTCAGCGTCTCCTCGACCGTCGTCGCCTTCTTGAGGATCTCGAGGTATTGCGCCTCCTGCGCCTGCGCATTGCGAAGCTGGGCCTCGAGGTCGGAATACTGCTCGGTCACGTCCTGGCCGCTGGTCGTCTCGACGTTGACGACGGTGGCGAAGGCCTTGATCGCGGTTACCGTCGCGTCGAACTTGGCCGAAGGGACGCGGATGACGACGTCGCCCGAGTGCCTGCCATCCAGGTCCTCGTTCACCGAGGTGTTCTGCACGTACCCGCCGTTCGCCGTCGCGAGCGCGATGATTTTCGGTGATACGTCGGCGACGCTTTCGACGGTCAGGCTGAGAAATCCGGTCCGGATGATCTTCTGGTCGGCCTCGGCCGCGGTCGCTCCGGCGGTCGGCGGCATTTCCGGAGGAACGATCCCGATCATGCGGGACGTGGCGGCGGAGTTCATCATTGCGACATCATCGGACAGGACGTACTCGCCGTCGTGCCCCATCATTTCGCCGGAGGACAATTTCGTCGTCGCCGCCGACCAGCTCGTCATCCCGGACGGAAGGCTGCTCGTCGCAGACGCGACGAGCAGGAGGATCGCGAGCAGGAGCGCCGCCGCGCCGCCGCAGACGATCCATCCGATGGTTTCCTTTTGCATAGGATTATTCGTGTTCGCTTTTTATCTTTCCCCCCAGCGTCCGGATCTGCTCGATCGCCAGGATTGATTCTCCCCCTGCCTTCGGGGGCATGCCGTGCCAGCGGAAATCGTATTCCATGAATTCGACGCCGTAGCCGGGGATCGTGTCGGCGAGGATGACCGTCGGCTTTTCCGAGACGCCGTGCGCGCGCTCGATGGCGGTGACGAAGTCGCGAATCGAGTTTCCCGCGCATCGCTCCACGTGGAGGCCGAACGATTCGAACTTGGCGGCGAGCGGCTCGAGCGGCATGATGTCCTCGGTCGTCCCGTCGATCTGGATGTTGTTGCGGTCGACGATGAACGTGAGGTTGTACAGCCGGTTGCGGCCGGCGAACAGCATCGCCTCCCAGGTGATGCCGCAGCCGAGCTCGCCGTCGGACATGACGCAGTAGACGCGCCACGGAGAGCGGTCGAGAAGCGCGGCGTAGGCGAGGCCGGCGGCCTGGCTCGACCCGTCGCCGAGCGGGCCGGCGGTGTTCTCTACGCCGGGGAGCTTTGCGCGCTCGGGGTGTCCCTGCAGCCGCGAGCCGAGCTTGCGCAGGGTCATCATCTCGGCCTTGGGGAAGTAGCCGGCATGGGCGAGCGTGGCGTACTGGACAGGGCAGATGTGGCCGTTCGACAGGACGAATCGGTCGCGGTCCTTCCAGTCGGGCCGCTTCGGATCGTGGACCATCACGTGGAAATAGAGCGCGGTGAAAATATCCGCCATCCCGAGCGGCCCGGCCGAGTGACCGCTTCCGGCTTCCACCAGCATGTCGATGACATCCTCGCGGATGGCAGTGGCCCGCTCCTCGAGCGCCTGAAGCTTGCGGTCGTGCAGGTGCAGATTGTTGCGGACTTTTGGGCCAAGGGAGAGATTGGGGGGCATAGGGGGGGGAAGGGGATACGAATCTACAAATCGGCTACTTAACTACTAATCTACAGATGTCTACGAATCTAGGGCTTTCTTAATACGTAGCAATTCGTTGATACGTAGTTAAGTAGCCGATTTGTAGATTCGTATCCCCAAGTCCTCATTCCACGATCACGACCGCCTTCATTTCCGGATGATAGCTGCAGAAGAACGTGTACGTTCCGGGATCGTTGAAATAACGGGCGAAGTTTCCTCCCGGGGTGATCGTGCCGGTGCCCCAGGAAAGGTCGGTCGCCGTCGCCGTGTGCTTGTTCGCGCCGTTATTGAACCAGCGTACGGGGGAGCCCGCCTTGATGGTGACGGACGCGTTGTCGAACGAGTCGTCGGAAATGTTGAGCACGGTGGCCGACTTCAGTCGCTTGTCGTCGTTGATGTCGGGAGTGGACGCGGAGACGGACGCGGGAACGAAGTCGGCGGGGGATTCCACGTTCGCCCCGGCGCGGTAGTTTCCGAAGAACGCGTCGGGCACGTCGTCGATTTTCGTGTTCCATGCCGCGCCGTACGTTCCTATCGCGATATCCTCGGACATCATCCATCGCAGGGAACCGTCCTCGTCGACGGCGTAAACCTTGGGATCCGAGTTGATCTTCACCATGCGCGTTCCCGGACGATACGTGACGTTTCCACCGATTTGGATCTTGGCGAGGTCGGCGTCGCTCACGAATTTTACGGAAGAAAAGTCCGCGTACCAGGTGAAGTACGTCTTGTCGTTCGGGAACACGTAGCGGAACCCGTCGCGGCCGAGGTAGTACACCGCGGCGAAGGTCGTTCCGCGGATGAGGCTTCCCGTCTGGATCTGTGAGATCGGGGTAACGACGGCAGCGGCAAGCGCGAATGAGGGCGAGAGGAGAGCCAGAAGGGCGGCAATAACGACAGGAAATTTCATACGAGTCGATTATATCACCTGTCCATGCAAACGAAAACGGGGCGCAGGGCCCCGCTTCGCGGTTATTCGACGATGATCGTCGCGGTCATGGAGGAGTGGTAGTTGCAGTGGAAGGTCCAGGTGCCCGCCGTCTTGAAGTAGCGGGAGAACGACTGGCCGTTCGTCATCGTTCCCGTGCCCCAGGACTCGTCGTCGGCCGTGGCCGTGTGGCTCGCGGCACCGCTGTTGATGAAGCGGACCGCGGTGCCTCTCTGGATCGTGTACGTGGTCTTGTTGTAGGCGGTGTCCGAGATCGTAACGATCGTGGCGGACTTCAGGCCCTTGTCGTCGTTGATGTTCTTGGCATCGGCGGCGGCGTCGGCCGGAACGAAGTCGTCGGTGGCCTCGATATCGGATCCGGAGCGATAGTTTCCGAAGAACGCGTCCGGTACGTCGTCGATCATCGTGTTCCAGGCAGAGCCGAACATGGCGACCGCCACGGCTTCCGAGGTGACCCAGCGCAACGAGCCCATCTCATCGACCGCGTACGTCTTCGGGTCCGAGTTGATCTTTACCATTCGGGATCCCGGCTTGTATGTGACGTTCCCGCCGATCTGGATCGTACCGAGGTCCGCGTCGGACAGCGTCTTCACCGTGTCGAAGTTCGCGTACCAGGTGAAGTACGTCTTGTCGTTCGGGAACACGTAGCGGAACCCGTCGGCGCCAAAGTAGTACACCGCCGAGAACGACGTGCCGCGGACGAGGTCGCCCGAGCCGAGGCTGGCGAGGGCAGACGTGGCGGCCCTGACCGGGGTGGGATGCGCGCCGAGGCCGACGAGCAGGCCGACGATGGCGAGGACGGAGAAAATGTTCTTCATAGAAGAGAGGGGAAATTAGAAAATGGAAATTAGAAATTAGGTCAACGCCATATTAGCATGCTCGCGGAGCCGTTTCAAGGCGGCGGCTGGGTCGGGATCCGCGAAGATGGCGGAGGCGGCGCACAGCCTGGTCGCGCCGGCCGCGACGAGGGAAGGCGCGCGGTCGAACGTCACGCCCCCGTCCAGTTCTATCGCCAAATCGGCCCGATGGTTGCGCGCCGCGCGGATTTTCTCGAAAAGATAGTCGCCCACGAACGGCTGGCCCGACGCGCCGGGATGCACGCCCATCAGCAGGAGGACGTCGATATGGTGGAGGACGGACTCGACGTCCTTCAGCGGAGTCTCGGGATTCAGCGCGATCCCGGTCTCCATCTTTAGAAAGTCCTTCACGTGCTCGAGCACCGCCCCGACCGGCCGCGAAATCTCGGCATGCACGATCGCCCGGATCGTCCCTTTGATATGCGCGTGCCACGCCTCGACGATGGGCAGCGGATTCTCAACCATCAGGTGCAGCTCGTATTTCACGTTCGTCCGCATCGCGGCGATGGCCCGGACGTCGTGCCAGGAGGTATGCCCGAACATCGACCCGTCAAGAATGTCGACGTGCACCGTGTCGCAGTCGTGTTCGACGAGGCGCAGTCGGCGCTCGAACTCGGCCGCGGACTCGACGAGGAGGGAGGGGATGATCTCGATCATAGAATTCGCTACGACCCAAACTCCCGGCTCTCAATCTCGTCGACCTTCTTCAGCCGCCGAACATGCCGCTCCTCGCCCGAGAACGGCGTTTCCAGCCAGTGCTCGACGATTGCGACGGCCTCCTTCGCGGAAAGGAATCGTCCCGGAAGGCAAAGCACGTTGGAATCGTCGTCCGTCCGGCTGGTCCGCGCCACCTCCATGTTGAACCCCGTCGCCGCCCGCACACCGCGCACCTTGTTCGCCACGATGCAGATTCCCTGGGCGTTCCCGCACATCACGATCCCGCGCGCGTTCCCGTCGGTCATTACGCGCTTGGCCACCGCGTACCCGAAGTCCGGATAGTCGTCGTTCGCCACCATGTTGTCGTTCCCCATGTCCACGACGGTATAGCCGTTTTCCTTGAGATAGGTCGTGACAGTCTCCTTGGTCTCAAATCCCGCGTGGTCAGCTCCGAGATAGATGGTTGGTTTCATACGGGAGGATTATACACGATTTCCTCAAACCTTTTTCAACTTTTCAATGTCGTTCATCAGCGCCTGCAGGTGCGACGAGATCTCCCCGAGCATCTTCTGCTGCGTTCCGTCGCGCGTGATCTCCTCCTCCTCGTCCTCCTGAATCTCGTCGACGTCCTTTTGGATCTCGTCCACGTCCTCCTGGATTTCTCCGACATCTTCCTGAATCTCGTCGACGTCCACTTGGATTTCGTCGATGTCCTTCTGAATCTCGTCGACGTCCTCCTCGACGTTCTTCAGGCTCGCGGCCTGGCGATTCATGGTCATCTGGATGAAGATGGCCAGATAAATCGCCTCGAGCGAGACGACGGTCGTCAGCGTCAGCAGGACGGTGTTCCACGAGGCGATCCCAAGAAGTCCGACGACGCCGCAGGCGACGAAAAAGACCGTGTGCGCAACGAGCGACGCGACGGATCCGGTCCAGGAAGTGATCCGCTCGACGAGCGGGGGAGGGGTTTGGGTTGGGGGCATATTGGTGGGGATGATGGGCGAAGGATAGCGGTTTTTGGAGGATTCGTCCATGAAAACGAAAAGCGACTGCCAACACTCGGTGTTGGCAGTCGAGGCGCAGTCGACAGGCTGTCAGATGCCGTGCATCGGGCCATCGTCGCAAGTTTTTGTCGGCGGTCGGTTGTGGATGTCGCCACCATCAAGGGAGAGCTGGAGCAAGGCGGGCATATTGTCGGCTGGTCCGCGAATCTCGAGGGTCTTGAAATCTCGAATTCCGCATGCCTCCAAGTATGGCCGCTGGGTCGACAGATCCTGTTCCCATCCGACGACGGTCACGTTGACGGCTTTTTTGAAGAGGACCAGATTGAGCTGCTGCAAGAAGGCAAGGAGCTCCTTCGCGTCTGGTTCGGGCCAAACCCAGCCGTTCGGTTTTCCAGGGGAGATGACGAGATGGTCGAACATTGGAATAAGCATGCGGAGCACGGACCATTTGTCCTCCGTCGGCGATGGGGTTCCAGGGTTGAGAAGGTACCAGAACTGACCTTCTGGACGGGCGTGATGGGATGCGTTTTGAAAAATATATGCCTTTCTATCGTTCCTTTCGATCCAGCCATCCTTAACGGAGCGACCGCCGTAATCCCGACCGATCGTTCGAAAATGAATGAATGCCGTGTGCATGATGGACTCCGATTTGGAAGGATTGTCTCGACGCAGGATGCATCGGTGACAACGATAATCTACCATGAAACAACAAAAATGTCAATTATAATACTGCTATGTTGACAATAGATATGAAAAGTAGTATACTATTAATATACAAACTATCAACCATATGCAAACCCAAGCCCAAACCGATCGTATCCTCGCGTTAGACCGCGTTCTGACCGAACTTGGTCTAACCGCGCACGAGAAGCGCCTCTACCTCGTCTCGCTCTCCCTTGGTTCGGCGAGCATCTCGACGTTGGCCGAGCATTTGGGATTGTCGCGGCCGAACGTGTACAAGGTGATCGCGGGGCTGACGAAGCGCGGGTTGGCGCAGTTTTCGGGCGGGAAGGCGAAGTATGCGAAGGCATTCGTGGTCGAATCGCCGTCGACGGTGCATCAGCTGCTGAGAAAAAAGCAGGAGGAAGTGAGTTCGCTCGACATGGCGCTGACCGCGGATCTTCCAGGGCTCATCGGACTGTATGAGCAAGGAAGCAGGCCGGCGAAGGTTCGCGTGCTTCAGGGAAAGAAGGAATTCCTAGAGGCGTACGTTCGCGTCTTCGAGGAGGCGGAGGACTCGATTCGATTCTTCGGCGCGATCGACAAGTTCTTGGAAACCATCGGGAGCGAGTTCGGCGACGTGCGCATCAGGCGCCGCGTCGAGCGAAACGTCCCGCTCCGAGCGCTCGCGCTGCCAAGCTCCGAGGCTGACGCGATGCGCGCCAAGGACGCGGAGAATCTCCGAACCACGCGCATCTTATCTGGCGCGTCGCCATTCACTTCCTCGTTCTATCTCTTCGCCGACAAAGTTGTCTTCTGGCAGCCCGAAAGCCCGTCGGCCATTCTCGTAGAGGACAGGTCTCTCGCGACGATGCTTGGGAGCATGTATGATTTGCTGTGGGAGCATTGCTCAAGCTAACAGTCGACTATACGCCCATGTCCAAATACTGCATCTTCGGCGACTCGATCACCCGCGGCGCAGGCGACCCGGAGCATGGCGGGTGGGCCGGGCGATTCCTTCGTGAGCGCGAGACCGGTTCTGACGATCGAGTCTACGTCCTCGGGATCAACGGCGACACGAGCACCGGGCTCCTCGCTCGGATCGAGGTTGAGGCCCGGGCGCGGAAGGCGGACGTTATCGTGATCATGATCGGGATCAACGATTCTCGATACTACGGGTCGAAGGACAAGCCCGAGACGACGCTCGACGGATATCGCGAGAATCTGACGAAGATCGTCGCCATCGCGCGGACGTTCACGCCGAGGATTACGATGATCGGCATGACGCGCGCCGACGAGACGAAGACGATGCCGATCGAATGGTCGCCGGAGAAGTTCCACGACAACGCGACGATCGCGAGCTACGAATCCGTCCTCCGCGAGTTCTGTGCATCGGAAGGACTGCCGTTCGTCGAAGTCTCGGACGTCCTGACCGTCGACGACCTCGGCGACGGGATCCATCCGAACGCTGAGGGGTACCGCAAATTATTCGACCGAATTCGTGTATCCGTATGAAAACCATCTGCATGACCGACGAGGAGATGGTCGAGTGGGACGCGTGCTTTGCGACGCACAACCACTTCTTGCAGCTGGGGAAGTGGCTTGCGGGTCGTTAGGCAACATTGACAAATATAGTGAATAATGATAAATTAGTTTTAATCAGTATTACACTATTTATGTCACAAATAGTTACAATCACCAGCCAAGGACAACTCACGATTCCACGTGCGATTCGGGAGTTCTTTCAGATGCGCGGGTCGGTAAAGGCCGATCTTCGGATGGAGGACGGACGAATCATTGTCGAGCCGCAAGCTGGATTTTGGTCTCTTGCCGGTTCGCTTAAGTCCAAGGTAAGGCTGACGGATGA
>CALRGA010000030.1 GCA_943357025.1 Candidatus Uhrbacteria bacterium RIFOXYB12_FULL_58_10
CTCTCTCGAGAATTTTCTTCCATACCGCCTGGTCCTTTGAGACAAACGCCGCCCGCTTGGCACGGATATTCTCGAGCATCGCCCGAGCCCGCGTCCGTTTTCCAGCCAAAAGCCCGACAAAGATGGAAAGGTCCTCGTCGCTCACGTAGGCGAAATAGCCAAGCAGCTCATTTCGCTCAGGCTCCGTCAGGTTAGATTCTCGAAGCTGATAGCAGGCCAATGTCAGGCTTGGTCCCATAGGCTTTCATGGCTTTCTCGTACGCGACGAGAAATTGCG
This sequence comes from Candidatus Uhrbacteria bacterium RIFOXYB12_FULL_58_10, assembly GCA_943357025.1. Classification (GTDB taxonomy): domain Bacteria; phylum Patescibacteriota; class Patescibacteriia; order UBA9934; family GWF2-40-263; genus YC12-FULL-57-11. The sequence goes on from CALRGA010000030.1 coordinate 278, forward strand.
AGGCAAAATTCTTAGAAGGCGAGACGTACAGCGGAAAATGCTCGTCGGACGCGAGCTTTGTTCCCGCCCTATCGAAGAAGCTATCCCAGACGATGATGGCATCGCCCCTCAGATCGCGCTCCAGCATTCCGAGGAGCGTGTCGTTCACCAACATCGTTCCCGTTCCCTGGTTGGAAATGATGTGCGCCTCCGGGGCGACCTTGAGCACGGATTTCGTCGCGTCGAACCCGCTGCAGCCGCCGTTGAAGAAGATTTTGGTCCCCTGACCCAGCCGGGCGATCGTTTTCTGCTGGTGGTACACGTGCCCCCTGTGAACGGCGACCGTGGCGTCCATGCCGTCGGCCGCCATGATCTTTTCAATCGCGTCCTCGGACTCGGTATCGCCAGAAACCTCGAACTTGGGCCTGTTCGCGTAGATCACGATCCCGTTTCCCTCGCCTGTCGACTTGACGACGACGTATTCCCTATGGGACTCGACCTTCCATCCAGACTTTCCTTTAAACCGCGAGAGGAAGTGGCCGAAAGACGACTCTCCATCCAGGTCGTCGTAGAAAAAATATCGCTCAACGACCTTTCCGTCCGCGTTCCGGAGCGTATCTGGAGAGATCTCGCGACTGACGGACAGCCTGTAATCCGGCATGCGATCGGCGGGCACCCATGAGGCATCCGCGTCGACGACGTTCGAAAGCACGCCGTAGACGACCGTCGCCTCGGCGTTTCCCGTCGCGCTTACGCGGCCGTATTCGCTCTGGATGCTTTTCGTCATAACGAAGCGCAAATGGGGATCCTCGATATTTCGAAGGGCGTCCGCGACCATCGCCGCCTGGCCGACCATGTCGCCCTGACCGTCGAGGCTCTCCACGAACGTTCGCATCATTTTTTCCCGCGCAGAAGCCGACATCGTGGCCAAAAAGTCATCGATCCTGTGATGTTCGATCATGGAGCGGACGAATTCGCGGAACTTGGCGTCGCCGACCTCCTCCAGAAGCTGGTCTCCGGTCGTTTCGGATGCCCCCAGTTCCCCGATGAGCTTCGTCAGCGTCTTGTTATACGTCGACGGATAGGCTTCGTTTCCAAAATACGCGAGCGCCGTATACAGCTCCGCGGGAGTTTTTCCATCGAGCGAGCTCATCCGGATCCCGTCCGGCTTGTCGTGCAGCTCGTTCACCGGATGCAGCATTTCGTGCGAGAATATGTACAGTTCCGCGGCGACCGAGTTTTTTGCAAGGTATTCGTCTTTCGCATTGACGCGGATGAGCGCATTGGCAAAAGCCCGGTGGTCCTCTGACAGCTCAAAGGACTGCTCAACCGTCATGCCGCCGGAATGGACAAGATCTAGAAGCGACGACATCCTCATCCTCTCCCTTACCGTATGCGGGGAATCGACGATCCCCCGGAGGGCGACCAATTCCGCCGACGTGCCCGACTGTAAAATTTCGCGCGTATACGGATCTGAGTTCGGATCCTGACTGATCACGTTCTGCGGGTCTTCCAGAATGGCAACGGCCGCCATCTTCCGAACCGATTCCCTGTCAGAATACTTCTCGAAATTCTCGTGATAGATGAGATAATTCTGCGGGTCCGACTCCGCGATCCCGCGCAGCAGCTCGGGAGAGATGCGAAATCCCGGCGTCGACTCTGCGCGGTGAAGAAATTTATCCGGGTCCCGATACGCCTCGCGGAGCAGCTCCGCGTCCGAGACGTCCAGGTGAACCGACGCGGCCCGCTCGACGGATTCGGAAATACGGGCGCCCGTCTCCACGATCGTATCGAGGCTTTCCTCCCGCGAGGCGGCCGACATCTGCCCCATCAGCACGAACGCGGCCACGTACCGAAATCCCGACCAGTCGCGAAGGCGCTCGAACAGAGATTTTGTTTCCTGTTCCCTGGCACGATCGGTCGAGAACGACATCGTCTCCAACCACTCGTCCTCCCTGATACCCGATCGATCAATGCTCATACGCCAATAATCTAGCATTAATTTGACGAAAAGAAAATCACGTCCTCTAGGGGGACGCGAGAATTGGCTTGACGCTGGCGGATCCGCGGCCTGCCCATTCCAAGCGGGCGAAGCGGACGCCGGGCTGCCAGTCTGCCCGGACGGAATCGTACGGAATGGTTATTGCCGCGTTCGTGCCAACCGGCATGGGCATGATCGAGACGAACAGCGTCCCGTCCTCGGCAAAGGAGTACCGTTCGGTCCATGGCGTCACGAGCACCGTCTCCCCTTTGCGGACATGTCGGAAAAGGAGATCCATGCTCTCGTTCTCAAGCGCGATGCAGCCCGCGGTCCAGAAGGGATTCCAGGCACCGACCCCGTGGATCATGATGTCGCCACCCATCGCCGTATTCTGTGACGGAGCGCGGCCTGCCGATATGTCGGCAAGGAGCCGACGCTTGGCGGACGCGTCGATCACACCCGCGTCAAACGCGCGCGCGACGTCGTCAGCGTTCGGATAGCTGATGCGGAATGCGCGATAGAACGAGGTCTGGCCTTTATCTTGCTTGGTGGCGGTCGTGTACCAGCCCTCGGGTGTAGACTGGTTGTCCATGGCCATCTTCGCGCCCCAGGGTTTTGCCCCCATCGCGACGGGGAAGCAGACGGGCTTGCCATTTTCGTTCGACAGCGCGCCTGCCTCGTAGACGCCGAGGAGATACAGGCTCTTGAATACGACGACGAGCGATCCGGCGGCGCGTACGTCGTCGGCGTATCTGTCCGGGAGATTCGCCGGACAGGTTTCAAGGGGCGCGGGAACGTACGCAGCGGAAACAATTTCCGGCGTGGTGGTCGCGACGATATCGACGTTTTCTACGGCAACCGAAGGATTCCCGCTCACAATGATCGTTCCGACGGCTCCGAACGTCATTGTAGTAATCAAAATTGTTGAAATTCTCATTTCCACTCCGTTAGTGGAGAAGAAGTATGCTATATTTTTCCAAAATTGTCAATCCGTCCGTGCCGTGCTACTCTTTTTGCGCACCCAGCAGCCCAACCCCAGGAGGAACATTGCCAGCAGAACGACATGACAAAGGCTTTCCCGTTTCCCGGCGCGGATCCGGTCCCAAGTTTCACAAGCGGTTCAAGCCGAACGACGAGCAGACCGATCGCAGGTCGTCGGACGGCCCGCGGTTCGGCGTCCAGCTGCAAGAGGCGGTCGATCGAAAGCTCGCCGGCCTCGGCGTCGACCACACGGTGTTCGAAAACGGCCATCCCTTCGCACGGAGCGAGCGGATAGAGCTCGTCGTGGCAACCGGCTATCCCGACGTCCCGACCGTCGAATTCCAGTACACGCTTCGCGAAGGCGTTCAAGGGAAGATCACCGACTTCCTGCGAGCCGCCATCCAGCGCGCCGACCAGTCAGCCCCGCGCGTCTACCTCGAGATTCACGTCGGCGAGCGGATCCGGACGAACGAGCTGGCCGATCAGGTCGTTCGCGTCATCCGTTCGATCGTCCGTGACATCCGCTCGTTCGCCCGCGAACACGGAAACGCCATCGGCCTCGTGGCGCGCTTCGTCAAGCGTCGCGCGCAGGAACCGGAGCCGATGTCGCTCTTCGCGGCCATCGGAACGAAGGCACGCGCCTGGCTTCACGGTCTCGTCGTCGCGATCGAGGCCGCGAAGAAGGCCGCCGTCTTCGCGCTTCGCAAGGCCGAGGCCGCCGCCAAGAAGACACTTCTGCGCGAACTGCGCGCGGACAATACCATTACGCGCCACTCGACGCACTTCCATCTGGTCGACGTCTTCCGCGACCGCGTCCACGGCTTCCAGCCCCACCCGGTTCCCGCCTACGCCACCAGCCAGACAAGCCACCCCCTGCGCATGCCGTTCCGACGGTAAGTCAAAAGCCGACCCACGCTGGGCCGGCTCTTTTTATTGCTATATTCCGACCATCGCCGCAAGAAACGGAACCCGTGGCAGCAGCGGGAGCAGCTTCTGAACCTCCGGCGACATCAGCACGGCCATTTGCCGCGACTCGGACGTCGCTCCCTCGGCCATCGCCGCGTTCATCGCGGTCGACATGATCCGCTCCTGCAGCGCCTGGAAGTGCCCTCCCGCCGAGGCGAGCGCCTTCAGGAGATAACGCAGGTTCTGGTCCATCGTCCCGCCGGTCGCCTTGAGAAGGCGGGCGAGGATCTCCTTGAACACGTCCTCGACCGTCTCGCCCCCCGCGACGGTTTCCGTGACGAGATTCGTCCACTCGGCCAGCGACAGGTTCGCCGGGGCGTACGTCGCCAGAATCTCGCCGACGCGATCCGGGCTTCCCAACCCCTGCTTGAGCATCAGCAGGTGGGCGGACAGTTCCAGGAACTCCGGCTTCGACTCTCCCGCGCTGCCGAGGTCGATGAGCGACACTCCCTCATGTCCGGCTGACAGATTCACGATCGCGTTGCCGCGATGCAGGTCGGCGTGGAACATCTGGTCCTCGGCGATCTGCGTCAGGAGCTCGACGGCCAGCTGCGCCTGCACCGCCCGCAGGTCGAGCTCCGCGTACCGCCGCTCCATCGCGGGTGCAACGTCGCCGTACAGCCGCCGCAGCTTCTCGCGTATCCCATCGCGTTCCCCTTCGGCCTTCTCCCCTGTGGCCTTCCCATCCTCCCCCGCCTGCAGTCTCCGCACGTCCTCGAGCGTCAGGCCGTGGGCGAACGATTCCATCATCAGCTGCATATTGCGGCGCGGGTCGGTCTCCTTGGTGTGGATCGCGCGGATCTCGGGAACGCTCAGCGGAAGGTCGCGGCCGCCGACGTTCAGCGACGCCCCCCGTCTCGCCAGCGACTCGCCGATCGTCCGCGACGAACGGGCCTCGCGGCCGAAGTCCATCTCTGCCTCGACGACGCGGCGCACCTCGGGCAGAAGCCACTGCGGCACGTCGTATCCCTCGCGCCGAAACGCCTTGACGACGGAGCCGAGCACGCGCATGTCCTCGTCGAAGTAACGCTCGATGCGCGGCCGCTGCACCTTCAGCGCCAGCTCCTCGCCGCTTTCCAAACGCACGCGGTGCACCTGCTTGATGGACGCCGACCCGACGATCTCGCCGACCTCCGACACCGCCGCCCGCCCGTCGCCGGCAACGTACCAGCCGGCGCCGCGGAGGTAGGTGAACACCCCCTGCTTGTTGAAAGGCGTCGCGCGGTCCTTCAGAGAGGAGAGATCCGAGCGCATGTCGTCGGGCAGCACGTCCCGCTGCTCGGAAAGCACCTGCCCGGTCTTCACGCCCACCACGCCAACCTGCTCGAGCAAAAGGCGGATCGCCTCGCCCGGCGTCAGCTTCTCGCCGCTCATCTTGAGCTCGCGCATCCGGTCCGCGAGCGACAGCAGCAGCTCGACGCGGCGGGCTGGAGTATACACGGTAAACGCCTCTACGAACGCGAGGCGAAACGCCTTGCTCGTGCGCTCCTTCGGGAACAGCTCCGCAAAGTTGTCATCGTAGAAGTCGCTTACGAACCGGTGCAGTTCACGCGTCTTCTGTGAATCCAGGTTGTGGCTGTTGAACGGCTGGCATTCGAACAGCCCGTGCTCGCCGAGCAGCGCAGAGTAAAAGATCGCGCGCCGCTCCTCGCCCGACAGCATCCAGAACGCGTCCACCTTCTCCTGCTCGTTCACGCCGAACGCCTCGCCCTCGATGAGTCGGTCCTCCGGCATCGTCCCGCCGAAGAACCAGGTGAGCGCGATCCGGCGCGACGACGCGTCCTGGAACAGCGCGAGATAATTCTTCACCGTCTCCGTCGCCGAGAACGCCTCGCTCGCCTCGTTCCCATCCTCGCCGGGGTGCCGGACGTAGTACGCGTACGTCATCTTTTCGATCGTCATCGCCTGGTCGCTCGTGGTCGCGAGGTCGGACATGAGCGACGTGAGGATGGAGTCGCGGTGCTGGGTGGCACGCGGAAAACGTACGACGACGCGCTTGAGCACAAGGTCAAACGCCTTCTGTCCTGCCGCCACGCGCTGCTCGTTCGTCAGCTCGCGCCCCTTCGGTTCCAGGTGATCGCGGAACTTGCGGTACTCGGCTCGCAGCGCGTCGATCTCCAGTTCCGTCGCCATCCGCTCGAACAGCTCGCCTGTCGCGGCCGTCATCAGCCCGGCGCGGTCTGTGAGATAGTCGGCGATCGCTTTCTTCTGGTCGACGGAGAACTTCCGCGATGCCGTCTCAAGTCCCTTCACGCGGATGATCGGATACGTCGTCATGTACGCCCGCTTCAGAACGCCGTTATCTTTCTCGTCGAGATGTTCGCGCAAGTCGACGGTTTTTACGTCAAGGACGATTCCGTCCGCCGCAAGCTCCTCGGCCGAGAACGATTTTCGAAGCTCGAGGTACAGTCCGACGTGCGACGCGTTCTCCAGGAAAAAGTCGCGGAGCAGGTGCGCCTCGGGCATCCATCGCATCGCGTCGGCCGTCCACTTCTTGAGATCGGCCGCCACGTCCTCGCCGCGTTGGACCGCCTCGGCGATGCGGGCGATCTCGGGGTTCAATACGGGCGGAAGAAGACGCGCGTTGAACGCGGGCTCGGCCAGCGCGATTCCGCCGCTTCGCTCGTGGACGGTATCCGAGAACACGTACAGGTCGCGCGTCGCCGCGAATCCCTTCGACGTTTCCGCGAACCTCCGCTTGTGCTCCTCGCGCCATTTGTCAAAGGTCTCGTCCGCGACCGGCCACGGGCGTTTCCTATCGTTCCATTGGATAAAACTCTTCTTGCTCCCGTAATATTCCCTCAGCTCTTCCAGCACGTGGCCGTCGACCTCGCCTCTCCGCACGAGTTCCTCGATCCGCCAGTCTTCCATCCGGTTCTGGTCGAACATCTTTCCCCGAACGTACCCGTTCATCAAATCCTGCGACCGGTTCAGCTTGGCTCCGTCGGTAAATAGCGGCTTGGTCTCGTTCAGGAATCCGACCATGTTCTCGCGCCCGCCCGGACCGTTCAAAAACGACAGGTACGACAGGAACGCCTTGTGCTGCCCCTCGGCCATCTTCGCGGCGCGCTCCTTCGAGCCAGGACGCCGCACCATCCCGCCGATCGTCTCCCGCATCGGCGCGAGCGCCGTGTCCCATATCCATTCTCGAACCAGAGCTCGTATCGCCGAAACCGTCGGGCCGTCCGGAACCTGGCGATAGGACTCTCCGCTCACTCCCTGGGCCAGCTCGTACTCGAACGTATTGATTCTCGTGATCGCGTCCCCGTCGATCGCAAGCCATGGTTCCGCGTCCCACTTCGGATCCCATGGAACGAACAGGGCGTCGACGGGACGAAGGAGTTGGCGCAGGCTTCGCGCCGCCTCCGGGTCGGCATGAAATTCCTCCGAACGGGTAACCTGGTAGACAATGGATCCCGACGCCTCCATCCATTGCTTCTTCAGCTCGGTCGGATCGAACCAGAGCTCATGCAACAGAACCGGCCATGCGGCGCGGTGATCGCCCGACCCGAGCGACGGAACGAAATTTGAGAGGATGGGCTCTAGCGAGAGCAGGCGGTCGAGAACGACCTGGTCGTTCTCGACGGCAAGCGGGTTCGCGAGGAAAAATTCCGCGTCGTCCATCCCGCGCTCTAAAATCTGAATGTCCCGAGAGTCCTGCTCCGCCCTCCAGCGCGGCAGATTGCGAGCCATCGCGGCGCGGGTCAGCCGTAAAAACGGTACGATCTCGGCCCGCGATCCGAACCAGCCTGTCGACGCGTTTTTGTCGTCCCTCACTCGCTCGACCATCGCGTCCGCGACCTCGTTCATGTCGGGAAACCGTCCGCCGCACAGCTCGAGCGCGAGAGCCTCCCGCGCGGACGTCATTCGCTGGTTTTTTACCGCATGTCTTGATCCGAATTCGGACCCGCCGAGCGAATCGGGAAGCAGTGCCAGGAACGCGAGGGTCGAATCCGTCTCCTGGACCTTCGGGTTCTTCCGAACCCACGCCTGGATCTTGAAAAATGCCGCGTGACGCTTGGCAGAATCTCTTCCGTGCAGGTCGTCGACGGGAATCGCGATCGCGACGTTGGGCGCAACCCGTTCGAGCGCGAACAGGGCGTCCTCGATCAGACGGTCCCACGAGGAAAGGTCGTCGTCCTCCCGCAGGTTTCTACGCGTATTGAAGGCGGCGCGACAGTCGGTATATTCGTTCGCGTTCGACATCCCATAGTCGTTTGCGATGTGTCGTGTTTGATTCAAATCCGTTCCAAACCGAAGACGGTCGAATGCGAGAAGTTCCCTGCCGAATTGGTCGGTGCTCATAGTCAGGTGGTTTCTTGGAACGGATCGATTTCCGTCGGGAAAAGGTCCTTGAGTTCCTGGAGGTCGTCGGCGAACGCGGCGGCGTAGAATTCCGTGGCCTTGAGCGAGAATTGCCGCTCGGACGCCCTCGTCTGCTCCCATTTGTTTCGATCCCTTTCTCTGGCAATTTCCCCGTCGAAGAATTCGCGCACCTTCTGGAACGTGATCTCAAAATAACTCGCCGTCGGCTTTGGATCGTCCTTCTTAAGCGTGTTCCCCGCCGATCGGAGGCTTTCCTGCGTCCATCGGGTAAAGAGCTTCTTCTTCATCGCCGACGTGCCTTCGTGCGTACCGAGCACATTCGTAATCTCTTTGATCTGCGGATTGTAAACCTGGCTGTGAATCGCGCGGTATAACAAAGGATTGTTCGACAGCTCCCGGATATCGCGCAACCGGTCGCCGATATCCTCGGGTCGGAATGATTTCATCTTTCGCGCCTGATCCGCGCCGATGAGCTCCCCGACCATCGACATGGTGACTTCGTCGGCATGCTTCGCGTTCCGCTGGTTGTAGTCGCGAATGTCGCTTGGGAGGCCGTAGCCGTTCTGTCGGCGAATGCTCGTCGGAACGAGACGGAAATAGTCGCGAACCGATCCGAACTTTTCGACGTCGGCCGCCGACGAAATTGGCATGACGGCAGGACGTTCCTTCGCGAATACGTAGTCGACTACCGCGCGGCGGAACATCCAGTCCTTCGCCTCGGGAACGTCCGCGATCGTCAAACCGAGTCGTTCTTCGGCGGAAGCCAGGCTCAGATCGCGATCGAACAGGCGGCGGGCGGACACGAACAGGCGATCTTGGACGCGAAGCCGTTCGCGCGTCGCATCCGTTGCGCCGGGCAGCGCGCCGTTCGTCTCGTCGAAGGACAATCCCGCGAACGGCGCGAGCGCGATGCCGCGGTTCAACTCCGGCGCCCGATCGCCCGCCTCGGGCGCAACGACCGCCGCACGAACCGTCTCGGCCCGAATCGTCGCGACGCGATTCGTCAGGGCGCCGAACGCCTGGCCCCATTGGGCCGGCGACATATCCGATGTTTCCGGGCCGGACGGTTTTGATCCCATCGATTCCAAATCCTTCAGCACCGCGACTTTCAGGGCGACGTCCTCGTTCTCGTACAGAACCCCGATACTCCGCGGATACCAAAACGCGCGGGCCGTCAGCAATGACATGGCTTGGCGACGGTCGGCGGGAAGGATCGCTCCATACCCTGCGGTCAAAGAGACTTCCGTCCAAAATGCCTCCGTCTGTTCGTTATTTTCGTCGTACAGGTCCTCGATCGTCTCAAACGGACCGTCCGCGAACGCCTTCGGGACGAGCAGCGTATCCGTGTGAACCGAGTCGACTAACCGCTTGATCTCATTGCGATCGACGGAACCGTCCAACCCGGGGTCCTCGTGATGAACGGCGTTCGTGCTCTTTGTCACGAGATAAAGGAGCGCCGAGCGTCCGAGCGCCGGCACTTTGCTCCCCGACGAGAGCCAGTCATTCCCCCGGTACGGAGGATCTTCCATCAGGCTGCGCCACAGCGGGAAATAAATCTTCTCGTCCGACACCAGCGCGTTTGCCGCGTAAACCAGCGCGTCGCGCAGGCCGAGCTCGCCCGTTCGCAGCTCGCGCGCCGCCTCGGAAAGCACGGCCCGCGCCTCGAGCTGAATCTTGAACGTCTCAAGCGCCATCTCCGCGTCGGCGAACGTCGCGTTCGGATCTCGTTCCAGCTCCTCGGCGATTCGGTTCCAATCGGACCAGTCCTTCGCCTCCGCGACGGTCTCGCGAAGCCATTTCCTCGTCCACGCCTCGGCCTGGACGAATATGCGTCCCTCGAACGGTCGCTGCTCGGCGTCCGCCGAGTAAAAGACGCGGTCGGCGCGGTTATACGCGTCGAGCAGGTCGCCGACGCGGTTCGCGCTCATCGGATGCGTCCCACCGAAATAGTGCCCGGCCGCCTCCTTCAGCCCGCCGGTCAGCGACGCGACCGCCCGCAGGACCTCGATCATCGCCACCGGGTTGTATCCCGCCCGGTCCGCGGACTCGATCGACACGAGGTCGGCGTCATATTCGAGGCGCTGGGATAATTTTGCGTCGCCGTGCGCGATATCGGGGTTGTGCTTCGATTGACGCAAATGCTGGAGCTCGTGGCCGAGGACGCCGGCCAGGTGGTCCTTCGTGAACCCGGATCCCTTCTGACGCATCACCCGCTCGAGGATAATGAACAGCCCTGCGTTGACGTACACTCGCAGCGGCCCGGCCGACGCGTCTTCCATCGACCCGCCCTGCTTCTCGGCGGCAAGAACGAACGCGTTCATCTCCGGATTGCGCGTGATCTCAAGGACGATCGGCCGCTTGATTCCCATTGCCTCGACGACGTTCTGTAAAACCTCGTTCGCTTCCTGGTACAACAGCGATTCTTTTTTCTCCGTGTCCGGAATCAGCTCGTATATCGCGGCGGCATGTTCCCGGTCGCCCTGCGCCCGAATGTCGCGTACCGTGTTCTGCGCGTCCGTCCGCATTTCCAAAAATAACTTTCTCTCTGGCGTCTCCTCGCCGTACAACATCCGCTCCTCGTTAACCGCGTGCTCGATTTCCTCAAGCGCCTCGGGCTTCAGGCCGAGCTCGAGGTTTTTCATGGCGACGGATTTTCCGGGCTTCTGGCGACGTAAAAATAGGAACGCTCGTCGAGCCTCGGTCTGGAACGGACCGGAACGAAGGGAGATCCGATGCAGGATGCGCAGCGACCTTTCGTCGTTTCGCATCGAAAACTCCCGCGCCTCGCGTAATTCGGTCTCATTCGTCTGTCGTTCGGGGACGGTGTTCGCCATACGTCGAACAGTATACCAAAAATCGACCCGCGCGGGTCGA
>CALRGA010000031.1 GCA_943357025.1 Candidatus Uhrbacteria bacterium RIFOXYB12_FULL_58_10
CTACCCCTCCCCCCAGCCCCCCAACAACCACCAACCCGATGACGAGCGCCGCAAACAGTTTTGAATATCGTTTCATAGGAGAGCAATTATTGGCTCGTGTAGGTGAACGTCGTGCATTTTTCCGTGTCGGGCCCCGGGCATTTTCCATCGACGTCCGAGATCGCCTCGACGCCGTTCGAGGTCATTCCGTCCTCGGAGTCGAAGCACGCCTGCCACGTGGTGGTCGTTCCGGTGGCTGTGACCGTCTTTGTCGTCGTGCTTTCTCTTTCACAAAGACTCAGGCAGAGGCCGTCGACCGTGCACTTGCTATTCCTTGCGCAAGGTTCGTCTTTGTTCACCGACCCCGGCCCGCACGTGGCGAAATCGACCCCGTCGCCCAAATCCGACCCCTGCAGCACCCCGAACAGCGTGTGCATGAAGGCGTAGGCTCCGAAGACGATTATGAGGCCGATCGTCGAGGTCTTGAGCGCGGTCTTGCCCTTTTCTCGGAGCTTTTCCTGGCCTGGGAGGCCCGACACCAGGAAGAAGAACCCGCCGATCACGTACATGAGGAACACCAGGGCGGCGACGATCTCGAGGACGTAGTTGGCCACGTTGTTGAACACGATCTGGATGTCGTCGAGCGAGCAGGTTCCTTCGTTGCCGCACGCCTGGGAGATGCCGTACATGAACGGGCCGACCTCGGCGCGGGAACAGGTGCTGGCGCAGATGTTCGATCCTGCCGCGAGCGCCGTTCCCGCCGGGATTGCCATGAGCATCAGGGCGACGATTCCTGCGATGACGCGTGTTTTCATAGCGTTTGGCTTACCTTGTTCACCGTCTCCCGGATGAGCTTGTCGGCGTCGCCTCCCGCGACCACCTGGTCGATGAGGTCGAGGAACGCCGCCTCGGCCGCGAGGGCGTCCTTTCCAAGATACCAGCTCTTCGCGGTGAGCAGCTGGCCCGCGAACACGGCGAGCGTCTCGTCGGTGAGCTGCCCGTTGATGAGCGAGCGCAGCGCGGTTGGCTTGCCGCTGGCCTCCAGGAACTTGGCGGCGTTGTCGGCCTTGGCCGCGAACTGGATGAAGTCCCAGGCCCAGTTGGCGTTCTTCGTCGACTTCGACACCGTCTCGACCCAGTAGTTGGCCATGTTCACGACGCGCCCGGAGGAAATCTGCGGGAGCGGCGCGATGCCGTAGGCGAGCTTCGGCGCCTTCTGCTTGATGAGCGCGTCATGGTACGAGTAGCCGAGGAACATCGCGGACTTTCCGGTCGTGAACGCCTCGAACGAGCTTGGCTGCTCGGCGTTCCAGGCGTAGACGGCCTTCAGCGGGTTGGCGAAGTCGGCGTAGAACCGCACGGCGTCGGCGCCGGGGAAGGTGTCGTCCGGCAGCTTGTTTGCGAAGGTGGGCTCGCCGCCCTCGTCGACCATCTTGGTTCCGTTCTGCATCATGAGCACGGAAAGGATGTCGAACGCCCGCTCCACGTTGCGCGAGCCGCCAATGGCCGCGCCCGACTGGATGACGAGGTCGTTCGGGCCGATGGTGGTGAGCTTGGTGACGTCGTTCTGGAAATCTGTCCACGACGCGGGCGCCTCGGCGATGCCGGCGGCGTTGAACAGGTCCTTGTTGTAATACAGCGCGAGGGTATCCATGGCGAGCGGAAGGCCGAAGATGCGCCGCTCGGCCTCCTTGTTCGCGTTCGGCTTGTAGCTGCGCACCACGTCGGCGTTTACCACGTCCACGAAGTTTGCCTTCAGCTCGCGCTCGGTAAGCGCGGGCTCCTCCTTCAGCGTGATGATCGTTTCCTTCTTGATCGTCCCGCGGATCTCGGTGTAGGGGATGGTGAGCGTCCTCGGCAGCGGCGAGATGAGCGGCTCGTACTCGCCGATCCAGGTGTTCGGGATGGAGAAGATGTCCGGTCCCGTCCCCTCGGCGAAGGCGTGGAGCAGCGCGTCCTCGTACTCCTCGTAGCGGAGCGCACGATATTCGAACGAGACGTTCTTGTGGATGGCGCGGTAGGCGGACTGGATGGCGTCGAGGCTGCTCGGGTCGTCGAACACGCGCCAGACGACGAGCTTTACCGGCTTGTTCGCGGCGATCTCCGCGTCCGACGGCCCGCCGCAGCCGGCGCCAGAGGTGACGAGCAGCGCGGCGAGCCCGAGCGCGGCGATGGATTTTTTGTAAAAGGTCATAGGGTCTTGAGATATTTCCGCAGGTCCTTGCCAATTTCAGGGTGCTTCAGCCCGAGCTCGATCTGCGCTTTCAGGAATCCGAGCCGATTGCCGCAGTCGTAGCGCGTTCCATCGAATACGCAGCCGTAGAGCGATCCGTCGCCTTTCAGATACGCGTCGAACGCGTCGGCCAGCCGAATTTCGCCGTCCTTTCCGGGCTCGACGAGCGGAAGGAGCGCCATGATCTCCGGGGTGAGGATGTACCGGCCGATCACGATCAGGTCGCTTGGCGCGTCCGCGACCGCCGGCTTCTCGACGAACTTCCGCACGTCCCAGATCGATTTCGTCACGGCCTTCCCGCCGATAACGCCGTAGCTCGACACGTCCTTCCTCGGGACTTTCTGGAGCGCCACAACCGGGTTGTGGAATTTTTCGTACGCGTCCATCAGCTGTTTCAGCGCCGGGACCTTTCCGTCGATGATGTCATCGCCGAACAGCACGGCCACCGGCTCGTCTCGATTGACGAAGGGAAGCGCCGACAGCACCGCGTGCCCGTCGCCGAGCGGCTTGCTCTGGCGCACGAAGGCGAACTTGGCCAGCTTGCCGAGCGCCTTCACGGACTCGAGCTCCTTGATCTTGTTCTTCTGCTCGAGCCGGTACTCAAGCTCGAAGTTGCGGTCGAAGTGATCCTCGATCGCGCGCTTGCCGATGGCGGTCACGAAGATGATTTCCTCGATGCCGCTCGCGACGGCCTCCTCGACGATGTACTGGATCACCGGCTTGTCCACGACGGCAAGCATCTCCTTGGGCTGGGCCTTTGCCGCGGGAAGGAACCGCGTTCCCATTCCGGCGACGGGGATAATGGCTTTTTTGATAGGCATAACAATCGAAGTATAGCAGGAAAAAAGAAAAGATCGAAGGTTTTTAACCCTTCGATCGTTGCTTGACAAACTTCAGCAACGGCATCGGATACCTGAGCAGGTGGAGATTGAACTGGCGTTTGAACTTGGAATATCCTTTCCAGCTGTTCGGGTCGCCCGGCGCCCACAGCAGGCCGAAGTGCGGGAAGCGGATTCCTGCCGACCGGCAGTGCGCATACCAGTGGTCGATGAGGCCGGTGCCGACCCCGGTCTTTTCGAATTTTGGGAGAATGAAGGCGATGAGGTGCATGGAGACGGACACGTCCGGCAGGTCGCAAACGGCCAGGCCGGAGATGATTTCCTTCGTGACCTTGTCGCGAGAGGCGAACAGGCGGACGTTCTGCCCGTGCCGGTCCATGCGGCGGGCGAGCAGCTTCAGGAAGTCCTTTCTCATCGTGGGGAGCTTGCCCGTTTTATTGTAGGCGGCCGCGAAGTCGGCGAATGAGACGTCGGCCGTCTCGTACCGATCATCCTTCAGCCACTTCTTGCGCTGACGCCGCGCGTGATCCGTCCATTCCTTCCAATGCTCCGTCTTGCCGGCAATGTCCGCGAACCCGTGCAGCTGCGAGTTCATCTGGATCCATGAGTGGTGCCAACCGGCCGGCTTGCCCAGCTTCGTGATGGGCTGCCAGATGACCATCCGGCTGTGCGCCGAGGCGTCGATCTCGGGCTGGACGTCGCTCGTATACGCCTCGATCCAGGCCGGGCCGTAGTGCCAGCGCATCCCCCAGCATCCCGGCTTTCCCACGAGCTCCGTGTTCTTCGCGTCCGCCGGCCATCCGCCGAGCAGGTAGTCGGGCGACTGCATCTGGTGGACGAATCCTTCCGGGACGGGCTCGCCGACGCGGCCCTGGCCGTTGTGTCGGAAGAGGGCGAGGACGTTGTATTTATAATGCCAGCTGGCATGGCGCGACAGGAATTTTTCGAAGGCGGGCACGAGCGCGACGGTCTTGAACAGGTTGAGGATGAGATAGCCGTCCGGCTCGAGGACGCGGGAAAGCCCGGCGATCATCTCGTCGGACGCGAGGCGCGGCTCCGTGTTTCCGCCGGTGAACAGGTCGATCAGAACCAGGTCGAACTTTCTTGTCATCTTCGGCACGACCTCGGCCGCGTCGCCGACGATGACCTCGGGCGGATTCTTCGACCGGAGGGCGCCGGTCGACTTCGCGATGTCGACCATGGCCTGGTCCCACTCGACGACCGTGACGTGCGCCTTTTTGAATCGTCGCCGAATCTCGCGCAGGCACCGTCCGCCGCCCAGGCCGAGGACGAGCACCTGCCGGATCGTCGCCTCCTCTGGGATTCGCTGCAGCGCCTGGCGCCACAGGTTCGTGAGGTAGGCGCCGCCCTGCTCGTAGTCGCCGACGATCACCTTGGTATCCGTGCCGAGGCGCCGCACCAAAATCGTCCCGTTTTTTTCCGACGCGACCTCGGTTTGTGAGAACAGTGGGCTCATAGGGATTCGATGGCGGAAATAAAGGCGCTTCCGATCGCGTCGATCTCGCTCGCCGTCTCGGTTCCAACCGAGATTCGGACAAACGGCTTGGTAACGTCGGTGGCGTGCTCGGCGGTGAGATAGACGCGCGTGACGTCGAAACCGAAGCTGGTTCCGGCGACGAGAGGGACGCCGGCATCGCGCGCCGCGGCGATCGCGAGGCCGACGAATTTCCGATAGGTCGGGACGTCCTGACGTTTCGGCTGGAACGCGAGGACGAGCGAGCACCCGTGGAACCATCGCGTCTTCGCCCACGCCGCGGACGAATGCGTTCGAAGTCCCGGGTAGACGACGTGCGAGACGGCGTCCGACGGGTGCGCCGCCAGGTGCGCCTCGATGCGATCGGCAAGCGTCATCGCGTTGCGTCCCATGCGCACCATGCGCCGGTTCAGCAGATCGCGGCTCGGCTCCGGCATGGCGAGCACCGACGCGTCGGGCATCATCGTGCCGAGGTGGACGCGCGACCGGTTGAACGCGGTCGGCAGGAAGCTTCTCGGGGTCCACACCACGCCGCCCGTGACGCGGTCGAAGCCGAACTGGTGGAATTTGTTGAGGCTTTCGATTACATACAGCCGGGCGTGTCGGCCGATTGTCGGAAGATAATCGGACGGACGGCATGAAACCGCCAGGCCGGCGTTGTCGACGACAATGTGGGCTGCCCGGGGAAGGATCGAAATCAGCCCGGGGATGATCTTGGAAAGGTTCGGAACGTCGAGCGTGTCGGAATTGCACAGCGAGTCGAGGAACACCGCCTGCGGGCGGAGTCGTCGCGCCGCGTCGAGGAACGCGGAGGCGTTGGATTCGTTCGCATACGTGACCTGGCCCGGGAATGCCTTCTCCAGGACGATCTTATTTTCAAAATAGATCGATTCGCCCGCGAGGATCGGCCCGCGCGCCTTGCCGTCGGCTTGCAGATAAAACACAAGCGTCGCGAGCGCGGCCATTCCGCTGGAGGTGACGTACGTTTCCGGTGAAAAGACCGACGTCCCGCGCAGGTATTCGGCGGAGAACCGTTCCGCGTAAGACTTCTCGTCCAAGTGGCCGTCTCGCTTGTAGTCGTTCTGATTCGCGACGATCTTTCCCGTCTGCGCTCCGGCCTGGGAAACCATTGAATGCAGAAAAGACGGCGACTGCCAGTCTCCCGCGGACAGCACGAACGCGAGGTTCGCCTGGAACGAGCGGAGCAGGTCGGCGGCCGTATGCTTGAGGTCGGTCAGCCGCGGAACGTCGGCGTCGGTCCAGGCGCTCGTCTCGCCCAGCGCGGAATGGATTCTCCTTGTCAGTCCTTGGTACTCCGACCAAAGGCCTTCCGCCTGCTTCGAGAGAAACGCGTGCGTTTCCGGCCGGTAATGCTCGGCCGTCCGTTCCAGCCGCGCCTTGTGCCGCAAGACCTGGCCGCCGCCGGATTCCGCGATCGATGCGAGGTCGGCGAGGTCGTCGCGGAGGTCGGCGAGGGTGGCGTGCATAGAGGGATGTTAGCCGGTAAGATGTCTGGGCGGATTATACATGATTTTGAAACGTGTGCTTGATTTTCTCTTCGGGACGAAGGAAGGCTCCCCGGTCCAGATGGTTCCCGTCGGGCTCGGGTCGGCGTCGACGACGGTTCCGGTGGCCGTCATCCATGGCAACCGCCCGGGAAAGACCCTGCTCGTGACCGGCGGGTCGGACGGGGACGAATACGCCGGGATGGAGGCCGCGTATGCGATCATCGAGCGGTTCGGCGGCGGCGACTTCGCGGGCAAGCTCGTGGTGATCCCGGTCGTGAACATGCCTGGGTTCCTGGACGAGTGCAGCCAGAACCCGCTCGACCAGCGGTTCCCGAAGATGGTTTTTCCTGGAAAGGTCAACGGGACGCCCACGGAGCGTCTGATGCACTGGTTCGTTTCCGGATATGCGAATCACGCCGACGCCTGGATCGACCTGCACGGCGGCGCGATCACGGAGGGGCTCCATCCGTTCCTCTGGCTTTACGAGTCGGGAGTTTACGAGGTCGACCTGCTCGCGCAGAAGTTTTTTCGTTCCGCGGACGTCGACACCGTTATCTTTGAGAAGGTTGGAAAGGGATCGCGGGCCGGCACGCTCGCGGACCGCGGCTGCCTGTACGTCATTGCCGAGTCCGGCGACCGCGGCTGCCGCGCCGAGGAAGACATCGCGCGCCACGCGGGATGGACCGTCGCGCTCATGGCCGCCATGGGCATGGTTGACGCGCCGACCGAAACGCCGCGCCAGTCGCAGCCAAGGGTGCTGCGCCGCGCGGCGATCGTAAGCGTCCCGTACGAGGGAATCTGGTACCCGGCCGACCTTTCGGATTCGGCGGTAGAGAAGGGGATGCGGCTCGGCGTCTGCGTCCGGCTCGACGGCACCGACGCCCGCGAGATCGTCGCGCCGGCGGACGGAATCGTCCTTTGGTGGAAGCAGACCATGGCCATGCGCCCGGGCGACGTGCTGGCGGCGATCGGGACCGATTAGGACTTTGCCTGCCTTTTGATCGCGTTCGCAAGCTGTCGGTCGAAGGTCACGACGGCGTGCGTCCGCGCCAGGATGAGGAGGGCGACGTCGGTGAAGGAGAGCTGTCGCGACGGCTGGTCCTGGAACGCCTGGATTATTTCGAGGAAAAACCGTTCGTCCGTCGGGAGAAGATCCATGTCGTCAATGTCCGAAACCAGGTCGAGAAAACGATCCGCGGCGGCCTTCCCGGCGCGTTGCGTCAGAACCGTGGTCGTTTCCAAGACGACGTATTCCGGAATCGCGATGGGTAGTCTCGCGTCGGAAAGCGCTTTCTGAGCCTTCGCGTACTGGCTGTCCTCGTCGTTGAAATAGGCGGCCCAGACGCTCGTGTCAAGAATCGTCATACGCCGTACACGATCTTATCGATTTCCTTGCTGAGATTCTTACCGCCGGAAAATCGAAGCGTCTCGAGGTCTTTTAAGGTATATTTGCGTTTCTTCTCATCCTCGACCGGCACGAAGCGCGCGATTGGCTTCGCGTGACGAACGACGATGAAGGACTGGCCGCGTTCGACGGCGGCCGTGACGGATGCGAAGTCCCTCTGGAATTCCCGGACGCCGATGGTGGTGGGTGTCATAAGATGATGGTTAGGATCGGGAAGACAGTACCAAATTATCTGACAATTGTCAAACAAATTTACTCCCCCCACCAGACCAGCTTCTCCCGCAGTTCGGACCCATTCGTCCCGAACGTCTTCCGACACAGCGCGCGGACCTTCTCCGGGTCGTATTTCCTGCACGAGAACACGTCGATCATGGCCTCGCCGTACTTCGTGAACGTGTGGACCGAGACGTGCGAGAAATCGACGATGACGAACCCGGTGATTCCCGGGTTCTCGGGGATTCCCTCGGCCACCAGCGGGCCGGCGAGGACGCTCATGTCGGTGGCGGCGGCCATGTTTATGAGGAACGTCCGTATCGCCTCCGGGTCCGAGATTGCCGCGTTCGCGTGCGAGACGTCGACGATGAGGTGGTAGCGGGTCGTATGCATAGCGGGGAAAGTATACAGGATGCCCGCGAATTCGACGATTGGCCCGTATCTTGTGGTTAAAATACTTATCCACCACAACATCTTGTGTTATCCACACCTTGTCCGCATTGTGACCGGCCTTCCGCTGGCGTATAATGGGGAGACCGACGCCCGTGGTGTGGCCTCGCATTAAATCCCCGCGTTTTTGTCGCGCTATGTCCTCGCTCTTTGGCTCCTGCCCGATTTTGACGCCGCGCAACGTCTACCGGCCCTTCGAATATCCGCATTACTTCGACTTTTTTCAAAAGCAGAACCAGGCGCACTGGCTTCCCACGGAAGTGCCGATGGAAGGGGATATTTCCGACTACCGCTTCCGCCTCACCCCGGCCGAGATCGGGCTCGTGACGCAGATCCTCCGGTTTTTCACGCAGAGCGACATCGAGGTCAATAACAACTACAACACCAAGCTCATCCCGGTGTTCCCGAAGCCCGAGATCAAGATGATGCTTTCCTCGTTCGCGGCCATGGAAAGCGTCCATGTGTGGGCTTATTCCTACCTGAACGACTCGCTTGGCCTGCCCGAGCACGAGTACTCCGCGTTCCTCGGCTACGAGGCGATGAAGCGCAAGTACGACTACTTCCATCAGTTCGAGACCGACACCGTCGAGAACCTGATGGTGAACCTGGCGGTGTTCGGCGGGTTCATCGAGGGCGTGAGCCTGTTCGCGTCGTTCGCCATCCTGATGAACTTTCCGCGGCTCGGCAAGATGAAGGGCGTGGGGCAGATCGTCACCTGGAGCATCCGCGACGAGTCGCTGCATTCCGCCGGGGTCTGCCGGCTCTTCCGCGACGTGATGAAGGAGAACGACGCGCTCTGGACCGCTTCGCTGCGCGACAAGATCACGAAGGCGTGCGACGACATGGTGGCGCTCGAGGACGCGTTCATCGACAGCTGCTTCTCGTTTGGCGCGGTCTCGGGCCTCACCGCCGCGGAGGTAAAGCAATACGTGCGTTACACCGCCGACAAGAAGCTGGTCGACCTCCGCCTCGACAAGCGTTATCACGTGCCGAATCCGCTCCCCTGGCTCGACGTCATGGTAAACGCCAAGGAGCATACCAACTTCTTCGAGAACCGGGCCACGGAGTACGCGAAGGGGGCCGTGGTGATTGACTGGGAGACGATTTCGTCGAGTATTACGTAAGGGGGGGGCTTGGGGATACCAATCTACGAATCGGCTACAAAACTACTTATCTACTAATGGCTACTTATTCTTACGAATCAAAACAATACGTAGCAATTCGTTGATACGTAGTTTTGTAGCCGATTCGTAGATTAGTATCCCTTTCTTCATGAATACCGAATCGCTCGTCGCCGCCCTTTCGCAGAACAACGTCACGCTTGCCCGCGCGCTGCTTCTTGCCAACCTCATGGAGGAGACGGCGGGAAAGAACAGCTGGGACTGCCCGCATTACACCGCCGACAAGACGGTCCAGCAGTCGATCGTCCTCGACGAGAAGAACAACGACCGGATGACGTACTTCGGCCTCGAGAACCTGCGCGACCGTTACTTCTTGCGAGACGCGAACGACAAGATCTGCGAGAACCCGCAGACCTTCTTCGCCCGTGTCGCGACCGGAATGGCTCGCGGCGACGCGGCGTTCGCCCAGGAGCTGTACACGTACATGAGCAAGGGATGGTTCATCCCGGCAACCCCCGTCCTCATGAACATCGGCACGAGCAAGGGGCTGTGCATCTCGTGCTTCCTGAACACCGTCCCGGACACGCTCGAGGGAATATTCGACATTTATCGCGAGAACGCGTTCCTCGCCAAGTACGGCGGCGGAATCGGTACCGACTGGTCGCAGCTGCGCGGACAGAACGCGCCGCTGAAATCAAGCGGCCTGCGATCCTCGGGAGTCATCCCGTTTCTGAAGATCATGGATTCCGAGACGCTCGCCATCTCGCGCAACTCTCACCGCCGCGGAGCCGCCGCCGCGTACCTTCGCATCGACCACCCGGATATCGAGGATTTCCTTGAGATCCGCAAGCCAACGGGCGGCGACATGGACCGCAAGTGCCTGAACATCAACCACGGGGTGGTCATCACCGACGCGTTCATGGAGGCCGTCGAGGCCCGCCTGCCGTACAAGCTGGTAAGCCCGCACGACGGCACGGTAGCGAAGGAGCTCGACGCGACGGAAATCTGGCGCAAGCTGCTCACGATGCGCGCCGAGACGGGCGAGCCGTATTTCCTCTATATCGACACGGTGAACCGATCGATCCCGCCGCACCATCGCGAGAAAGGCCTTCTCGTCCGCCAAAGCAACCTGTGCACCGAGATCGTGCTGCCGACCACGAACGACCGCACCGCCGTTTGCTGCCTCGGCAACCTGAACCTGGAGCTGTACGACGACTGGGAAGCGCACGCCGAGCCGCTCATCTACGCCTGCGTGAAGGCGCTCGACAACAACCTCGACACCTTCTGCGAGATGGCCGACCCGGTCGAGTACCGCAAGTCGATCAACTCCGTGAAGCACGAGCGCTCCATCGGCCTCGGCGTGATGGGATACCATGGTTACCTCATGAGCAAAGGATTCCCGTTCGAGAGCGTCCCGGCGCGCGGGATCAACAAGAGGATCTTCTCGAACTTCGGCGAGCTCGCGCGCAAGGCGTCGAAGAGGCTCGGCGAGGAACGCGGCCTCCCGCTCGACGGCGGCACGCAGCGCAACGCCTACGTCACGAGCATCCAGCCGACGGCCTCCACCAGCTTCATCTGCGGCGAGGCCAGCCCGTGCGTGGAGCCGATCTCGGGCAACGCGTTCCTGCAGAAGACGCTGTCCGGAAGCTTCCTCGTGAAGAACAAGTTCCTCGAGCGTCTCCTCGAAAAGAAGGAGATGAACAAGGAGGAGATCTGGAAGGAAATCGTCGCCGCCAAGGGAAGCGTCCAGCACTTGAATTGTCTGACGGACGAAGAGAAGGCGGTGTACCGCACGGCGTACGAGATGAACATGCGCGAAATCGTCGAGCAGGCCGCCGACCGCCAGCCCCACATCGACCAGGCCCAAAGCATCAACC
>CALRGA010000032.1 GCA_943357025.1 Candidatus Uhrbacteria bacterium RIFOXYB12_FULL_58_10
CCGGGCGGTTTTCCCTTACCTCAGATGACTCGCCGTAATCGAATACAGTTTCGACCCCGCCAGCAGATAGATAACTTTGTTCGTCTCATCCACCAGGAAATCCGTGAGCCCCACGAACGCGTCGCTTCGATATTGCGTCGCCAGCTCGCCGGTGTCCTTCTTGTATGCCACCAGCCGCTGCGTGGACGGTTCCATCACGTAGACGTACAGGCTGTCCGTCGTCGTGAGAATATCCGTCGGATTCGTCAGCGCAGGATCGGCGGCAGCCTGGTGCCATCCAACCTCCGAGCCCCCCACGAAGCGCACGATCTGGCCCGACTGCTTCAAGACGAACACCGTCGCGTCTATCGTGAGGCTTACCGCGTCCGTCAGATCCGCCGTCTTCGCCTTGATCCAGTTCGTCCCGCCGTCGAATTCGTTTCCGGCCTTGTTGTGGCGGACGATCTGTCCCGTCGTCGGCTCGAGGACGTACAGCTTGCCGTTGTACAGGGCGAGGTCGGTCCAGCGGGTGCCGGCGTCG
Source organism: Candidatus Uhrbacteria bacterium RIFOXYB12_FULL_58_10 (assembly GCA_943357025.1). Lineage (GTDB taxonomy): Bacteria > Patescibacteriota > Patescibacteriia > UBA9934 > GWF2-40-263 > YC12-FULL-57-11. The sequence continues at coordinate 521 of CALRGA010000032.1, forward strand.
GGCTTGAGGTTGGTGATTTGGGTCAGCTTGTTCTCTAGGTCGAGGCGCGCGATTTCGGGGCGGTCATCGAGGAACAGCGTCTGGCCGTTCTCGGACGTGACCTCCGCGGGGACGCCGATCTCTCCGTTGGTCGTCGCGAGGACATTCAATGTCTTGGTCGACGGGTCGAGCAGATACGCCAGCTTGTCGGAGCCGAACGCGTAGATTCCCGCGCCGGACTGGAACAGGGCCCGGCCCGTAACGCCGGTCGCGGACGGAAGTTCGCCGAGGAGCGTCGGCTGGGGAATCGTCACGATGTGGCGCAGCTCGTCGAACGCGGAGTTGATCTGCGTCACGAACTGGTCGGCGACCTTGGCGCGCTCGGGCAAATCTTTCGGGAGCGCGTTGGCGAGATTGAGCGCGTTGGCGAACAGGACGCGGGCCTGGGTCTCGTCCTTGTAGATGATCGCGCCGCCGGCCTTCTCGATGGCGGCCTCCACCTCGGTGACCCTTGCCTCGTACGCGGCCATTTCGGCCGAGCGAACCTGCGTTTTTTGGAGCGCGCTGATGCCGAACGAGAGGACAATCACGAGCACCACGGCCGCTGCCATGAGGCTCTTCGTCAGCTTCGGGAGCCTCTTCCATCCGCCGATGACGGTGCGCGCATGCCTGTTCGTGACGAACTTCACGGCCGTGACGATGCGCGTGCGCGCCTCGGGCTTCGCCATCGAGGCGGTCGTGGACGCCGTCCACTTGGCGGAGTTCAGCGACATCTTGATCGCGACCGCGACCGACGACATCGCGAGCCGCCAGACCGACTTGACGATGGCAAGGCGGACGGGGTGCGCGCGCATCTTGCTCACGCCCTTCATCACGTTGGAAAACGGCTTCGGCTTCTGGTCCTCGAGGTACGACGCCGTCTCGTCCTTCGTGCGCACGAGGTTGTCGAGCGACACGCTGGCGAGCTGCGCCAGTTCCCGCGGCGCCTGCTGCGGCTCGTTTGCCTGGACGATCACGAGCGAGAGGTCGGCGTTGGCGGGGAAGTATTGGCGAATCTTGGCGGCGGCGCTCTTGGGCGGAAGGTTCGCGAGCGCGGCGTTCAGCTCCTCGGCGTCGAGGAAGCGCTGGAGGTCGCGGTTGGACACGCAGAATACGTCGCCGGGCGCGAGGTCGCCGTCAAGAACGACCGCGAAGGTCTTCTCCCAGGTGGGAAGCGACTGCTCGGTTTGGATTCCGCGGAACAGGTTGAACACCTGGTAGCGCTTCTCGATCGTCCGGTGCAGGAACATCGCCGTAAGGTCGCCGGTTCCCGACAAGAACATCTGGTCGTCGCACGCGATGCCGACCAGCGCGTTCACATTCTTGATTGGAACGCTCCAATCGCCGTTCTTCACGCACTCTGCCAGGGTCTCGTTGAGCGCGCCGAGGAACTGCTCGAACCTGTGCTGGGCGTTGGCGTCCTTTCCGCAGTTTTGGGCGAATCGCTCGAGGTGCTCCACGATGACGTTGCACGGCCCGGCCCCGTCGGTGCCCGGCCGGTGGATGGATACGACGCCGAATACGAACCCGTCACGGCCATCAAGTGGCAGCAAAACCGTTATATTCAGCTGTTTCTTGTCCACGGAATCCTCCCGCAGGTCCGCGGCCTTCAGTTGCATCGACATAGGCGGGCCATTGCATCTTCTGATGCATTTTTGTACATTATAGCTGAACAATCCCTATCCGCAACCCTTGAAGATTCCTCCTGTGAACAACCAGGGATTCAAACTTGAACAGCTGTTCGGCTCAAAGACCAGGGCGCGTCTCCTGGCCCTTTTTTTGCAGCATCCGGAACAGTCGTTCTTCGTGCGCGAGCTGACCCGAAAAATTGACGCCCAGCTCAATTCCGTGCGCCGGGAGCTGCAGAATCTCGTCGAGCTCGGCGTCCTCATGGAGCGAGTCGACCAGCCCGTCGCCACGTCCAAATCGTCGCTCGCGGACAAGAAGAAATACTACGTCGCCAACCCGAGCTTCATGCTGTACGAGGACCTGCGGTCGCTTTTCACGAAGGCGAGCGTGCTGCTGAAGAACGATCTCGTTCAGGAAATCGACGCCGCCGGAACGATCGCGTACCTCGCCTTCACCGGACGCTTCGTCGGAACCGTCGGCGCGCCAACCGACATCCTCGTCGTCGGCGAGGTCGAGCCAAAGGCGCTCCAGAAAGTTGTCGCGCAGTTCGAGGAGGAACTCGGCCACGAGATCAACTACACGCTCCTAAAGAAGGAAGAGTTCCTGTACCGCCGCCAGGTGACCGACCGATTCCTGTTCTCCATTCTCGAGGGAGAAAAGATCGTCATGATCGACCGAGTGGCCGTATGATAATCCTAGTCATCGCCGGCCAGGATATCCGCGAGCTTTCCATCGGGTTGTCGAAGGACGGCCAAATCGTCGAGTCCCGAACGATCGTCTCATCGCCCGAGACCTATCTCCGCGACGTCGCGCAGGCCCTTTCCGACTGGAAGATCGCGCTCGACGACCTCGACGCCGTCGCCGTCGTCACGGGCCCCGGATCGTTTACGTCGAGCCGCGTGTCCGTCATGATCGCCAACGGAATCGCGTTTTCAAAGGGAATCCCGGTCATCGGGATTCCAAACGTCGAGCGCGTCGACTTCGCCAGCCTGACAATTTCGACGGTCCTCCCGTTCGTCGACCGGTTCGCGGTTCCCATCTACGACCGCCCGCCGCATATTACTTGAGTATCTGGTATTTTGTATCTGGTAGCTGGTATATACTAGATACAAGATACCAGATACTTATTCCTAACCCCTCCCCTATGCAAGCCGTCGACGTCATTCAAGGCTCGGTCCTTGGCCTGTGGAACAGCATTCTCTCGTACCTGCCGAATCTGCTCGGCGCCGTGGTCGTCTTTCTCATCGGTCTCATCATCGCCGCGGTGCTGCAGACGGTCGTGGAAAAGCTCGTGAAGCTTCTGCGCGTCGACGAGCTTGTTGGAAAGCTGGAGGTGAAGCAGTCGCTTGAGAAGGTCGGGATCCGGTTGCACGTGGGCAAGCTGCTCGGCTGGATCGTGAAGTGGTTCTTCATCATCGTGGCGCTCATCGCCGCGACGGACATCCTCGGCTGGGAACAGGTGACGGTGTACCTGCGCCAGGTGGTCGAGTACATCCCGAACGTGATCATCGCGGTGATCATCCTCCTCGCCGGAATCATCCTCGCCAACTTCACACGCAACGTGGTGAAGACCGCGGTGGAAGCCGCCGAGCTTGCCAGCGCCGATTTCCTTTCCGGAATCGCCAAGTGGGCCATCCTCCTCTTCTCGTTCATGGCCGCCCTGGTCCAGCTCCAAATCGCGCAGGGCCTCATCAACACGCTGTTCACGGGCCTCATCGCGATGCTCGCCCTCGGCGGCGGACTGGCGTTCGGCCTCGGAGGAAAGGAACACGCGGCAAGGGTGCTGGACAGGCTGCGGAAGGATCTGACGAGCGAGAAATAAGAACAAAGTCGGGGCATTTGCCTCGACTTTTTGGCTATTTAAAGCTACAGTAAGAGAAATGTGATCGTAATTGTTTTGTCGTAGGGCTATGAAAAAGATTCTTACCAAAGGAATCCAAATCAACACATTTCAGCGGAACGAAGGTGATTACATCTCCTTGACGGATATTGCAAGGTACAAGGACAAGGAACGAACCGACTATATTATCCAAAACTGGATGAGAACTCGGGATACGATTGAGTTTTTGGGGATCTGGGAGCAAATCAACAATCCAAATTTTAAACCCATCGAATTCGATGGGTTTAGAAATGATGCAGGATTAAATAGCTTTTCCCTTACGCCGAAGCGTTGGATCTCAGGAGTAAATGCTATCGGGCTCATCAATAAGCCGGGTCGGTACGGCGGCGGTACGTTTGCGCACAAGGACATTGCGTTTGAGTTTTCCACTTGGATCTCGCCGGAGTTCAAACTCTACCTCATTAAGGAATTTCAGCGTTTGAAGACGGAGGAAAGTGAGCGAATGGCTCTTGGTTGGGATACCAAGCGGATGCTTACGAAAATCAACTATCGGATTCACACGGACGCAATCAAGGAGCATCTTGTCCCGGCCCAAGTTTCCGCGACGCAGCGAAATGCCGTCTATGCAAATGAAGCGGAGGTGTTGAACAAGGCGTTGTTTGGACGCACCGCGAAGGAATGGCGGGATGAAAATCCAAGGCTTGTCGGAAACATTCGCGACTATTCCGATGTCACGCAGCTTGTGTGTCTTGCAAATCTCGAATCTTTGAACGCTGAGCTGATTCGCCAGGGGTTGTCGCAAGGTGACCGTCTTTCGCGGCTGAATGAGATCGCAATTGTTCAGATGAGGTCATTAGTTGGAAACGCGTCGGTAAAGCGGTTGAAATAAAGCTATGAACAAATTCAAACACTCGGCGATAGAGGTTTTGAAAGTGGAAAAGAAACCCTTGCACTACAAGGAGATCACGCGTCTTGCCCTCGAAAGAGGGTTGCTCGAAACTGAAGGGGCGACTCCGGACTCTTCGATGAATTCTCAGATTATCACCGACATCAAACACAAAGGAATGAGTTCCGACTTCGTTAAGATCGGTCCGAGTACATACGGATTAAATCCAAATTATAGGACTGAGCCAAAAAAGATCATCGAAGAAATCAAAGAAATTGAGGAAGAGGAGAAAAGAAAAGTCGAAAGCGGTTATGTGGGAAAAGGCGGGGAATTTCTTGTTTGCAGCGAGCTTCTGTTCAGGGGTTATAACGCAAGTATTATGAGCGTGGACGTGGGGATGGATATCATTGCCACGAAAGAAAGCAAGTTGTTTGGAATTCAGGTAAAAACATCCAACTTGAATCAGTACAATACCTATAATTTCGACGTTCGGAAGGTTTCGTTTGAGCGTCACGATTCGGGTGGCGTTTACTATATTTTTGTGCTTCGTAGTGAAAATAACAGTCAGTTTCTCATTCTGCCATATAACGAAATGGCAAAGAAAGTCCACGAAAAAGCGATCAAGGTGGTTGTGGGAGACAAGTATAGGCTAAAAATAGATATTCGTGATGGAAAAGTTTATCTTGGTAATCGGGAGCATGAGATGGGGTACTATCTCAATAACTGGGAGGTAATTAAATAAGCGCCTGCTATGTCTTCCGACTCCTACCGCTACGGCACCCATCGTTTCTGGGAGATGCTGCAGGGCATCCTCTTTTGGGCGACGCTCGTGCTGTCGCTTGTCCTTTCGTTTGCCGCTCCCTACTGGGTGATCGTGTTCATCATCGTGTTCGACGTGTTCTGGGTGTTCCGCGTGGGGTACTTCGTCATCCATCTGGTGTCGGCATGGCGGGAGTATCGCGCGACGACGAAGGAGGACTGGTTCGGGAAGATGACGGCCGTCGTCGGATCGGAGAAGATCCGCCATCTCATTTTTCTCCCGACGTACAAAGAGGACGTCGGGATCATCCGCGGGACGCTCAAGTCTATTCGCGACTGCAAGTTTCCGAACGACCGGATCATGATCGTCCTTGCCGGCGAGGGGCGCGACTCGGCGCATTTTCGAAAGAACGCGGAGCTTGTGCGCCGCGAGTTCGGCTCGACGTTCATGAAGATCATCGTGACGGAACATCCGACGGGCCTGCCCGACGAGATCCCGGGGAAGGGATCGAACCTGAACTGGGCGGGGCTGCGCGTCGCCGAGACGCTTGCCGCCGAGTGTCCCGAGATCGCCGACGAGAACATTGTCGTCTCCTGCTTCGACGTGGACACGGTCGTTCACCCGCAGTACTTCGCGTACCTCACCTATCTCTATTGCACCGTTCCGAACCCGACGCGCACCTCGTACCAGCCCGTCGCCCTCTTCGCCAACAACATCTGGACCACGCCCGCCCCCGTTCGCGTCGCCGCGTTCGGAACGACCTTCTGGATTCTCACCGAGCTGGCGCGGCCCGAGCGGCTGTGGACCTTCTCGTCGCACTCCATGCCGTGGACGATGCTGCGGGACGTGGGGTTCTGGCAGAAGGACATCGTGACCGAGGACTCGCGCATCTTCATGCAGGCGTTCCTGAAATACGAGGGCGACTATCGCGTCACGCCGATGTTCCTCCCCGTCTCGATGGACACGGTGACGGGAAAGACGTATTTCGACGCGCTCGTGGCGCTCTACAAGCAGATGCGCCGCTGGGCCTGGGGCGCGGAGCACTTTCCGTACATGATCGACCAGTTCCGCAAGCATCCCAAGATTTCCAAGCGCCTCAAGTTCAAGTACCTGTTCAACCACCTGGAAGGAATGTACACCTGGGCCGCCGCGCCGCTGCTCATCTTCGTGCTCGGCCGCCTTCCGCTCAGCATCACCAGCTCCGAGCCAAACGCCCTCGTGCAGGCCGCGCCGTTCACCCTCGAGTGGCTCATGCGCCTGGCCATGCTCGGCGTGTTCGTGTCGGGCGGAATGGCGTTGACGATGCTTCCGCCGCGGCCGTCGACGGTAAAGAAATCGATGTGGATCGTGATGGTATTCCAATGGATCCTGCTCCCGGTCACGTTCATCCTGTTCGGCGCGATTCCGGCGATTGATGCGCAGACGAGATTGATGGTGGGGAAGTATCTGGGGTTTAACGTGACGGAGAAAAAAAGGTCGTAAGCTCCGTCAGCGAGTCGAACAGTCCGTCTGGTCCCTCCGCCTCGAGCAACCCGCGCGGATGATATCCCGTCGTCACCGCGAACGACTGCATCCCGGCGCGCTTGGCGGCGCGGACGTCGAAGGTCATGTCGCCGACGTAGCACGCGTTCGACGGATCGACGCCGTATGTCGCGCAGAGGCGGACGAGCTCCGGCGTCTTATCGCGGTGGTCGCCGCTGAGCACGTCGAATCGGTCGCGGATTCCGTAGCGCTCGGCCTCGTTCGACAGATGCGATTGCGGGTGCGAGCTGACGACGCCGACCGGGCGGCCGATCGCCGAGATCGCGGACATCGCGTCTCGCGCGTCGAGATATGCCTCGGGTCGGATTCCCTCGGAGACGACTTCGGAGAGTCGCGCGAGATAGTTCGCGTTGAGATCGCGTTCGGTCACGTCCACGCCAAGCGACAGGAACGCGTCGTACGCGTTGCCGCCCACGCCTTCGAGCCACTGGTCGAACATGGCGGACGGAAGGCCGTATCCGACGCGCATGCGCCTGTTTGCCTCGTAAACGGGCCGCCGGTCGTCGCTGATGGTGCCGCTCCAATCGAATAAAAAAAGACGAATTTCAGGACCGTCGACGGCTTGAAAGTTCTGCCCCATACGCGTATAGTTCGTTCACTTATGTATCCACGCGTCTCCATCCACGTCGTCGCCTACAACAGCATGGATTTCCTGCCGGAACTGCTGGAGTCCATCTTCGCACAGACGTTCCAGGACTTCAACGTGCTCGTGGTGGACAACGCCTCGTCCGACGGCGTGGCGACCTTTTTACGCGACCAATTTCCGAAGGTCGCCATGATTCGCAACGCGCGCAACGTCGGATTCTCGGCCGCGCACAACCTGGCCATCCGGTACGCGATCGACCACTGGGGCGACGACGACCTCTCGGACCGGTTCGTCCTCATCACGAACCCGGACATCATCCTGTCGCCGACGTTCCTCGAGGAGATCGTGGCTGCCGCGACCGTCGATCCGAAGACAACCGGCTCGCTCCAAGGAAAACTCCTCCGCGCGTTCAAGCAGAACGCGCAGGACGAGGTGTTCTGCGAGACGGTGAGGTCCGAGCGGATCGACTCGACCGGGCTGGTCAAGCACCGCAACCGCACGGTGACCGATCGCGGCGCGGGGGAGCTGGACACGGGGCAGTACGACGCGTCGACGGAGATATTCGGCGCGGCCGGGGCGCTTGCGTTCTATCGGGCGTCGACGCTCCAGGCCGTCCGCTACGGCGACGAGTTTCTCGACCACGACTTCTTCCTGTACAAGGAGGACGTCGACCTCGCCTGGCGCGCAAAGCGCCGCGGATTCTCGTCGCGCTACGTTCCGAAGGCCGTCGCCTACCACCATCGCGCAGCCTACGGCGCCGAGCGGCAGGGCTGGATCGCGCGGATAAAAAATCGCCGCGGCAAGTCGCCGATGCGCAACTGGTACTCGACGCGCAACCACCTCCTGCTCGTCCTCAAGAACGAGGGAATCTGGTCCGGCCTGCTCGCGCTCCCGTGGATCCTCTGGTTCGAGCTTCGGCGCTTCGTCTACGTCCTCGTCTTCGAGACCAGGAACGTCTCGGCCTATTTCTCCGCGCTGAAACTGGTCCCTAAGATGCTGAAGAAACGATATGCTCGACCTGTCGATCGTGATCATCGGGTTTAAAAACCACCGTCTCGTCCGACAGACGCTGAAGGGAATCCGACGCGTTTCCCCGGGCGTCTCGCACGAGATTCTTTTGGTTGAGAACGATCCGAGCGGGGCGACCACGGCGATGGCGAAGGAGTTTCCGGAGGTTCGCGTGATAGACGAGCGGAAGAACGTCGGGTTCGGGCGCGGGATGAACCGCGGGTTCAAGGACGCCAAGGGGCGGTACGTGATGGTGTTCAATCCGGACGTCGTCGTCATGCCGGGCGCGTTCGAGAAGCTCGTGGCGTATCTCGATGCGCATCCCGACGTCGGCATGGCGGGCCCGCAGCTGCGAAATCCGGACGGCTCGCTTCAGCACAGCTGCTACAACTTCATGACCCCCGCCACCGTCCTCGCCCGCCGCCTCCCGTTCGTCCGCCGCCTCAAGCGCGTCCGAGACCATCTCGACCTCTACGTGATGGCCGCCTGGGACCACGCCGGGACGCGCGACGTCGACTATCTGCTTGGCGCGGCGATCCTCGTCCGCCGGACCGCGCTCGACAAGGTGGGCGGGTTCGATCCGGCGTACTTCATGTACTTCGAAGACCAGGACCTTTGCCGCCGATTCTGGAAGGCCGGCCACCGCGTGGTCTACCACCCGGAATCGTCGATGATCCACTACCACCGCCGCGAGACCGCGGACGGCAATTTCTGGCAGCAGCTGTTCCATCCGCTCACGCGCGTCCAGATCAAAAGTGCGGTATACTATTTTAGAAAGTTCAAGAACGACAAGAACCCAAGAACAAAGGTATGAGCCACACCATCAACTTCCTGCACGAGGTCGAGGCTCCGAAGCGGCATCGGGAGCATAAGCGTCGCCACGCGATTCGCGTCGCGCTCTTCGTCGCGCTCGGAATCATCGCACTCTGGCTCGTGGTCGTTTTGTTCGCGGCGGGGCAGGTGGTCGCGGCGGCGCTCGACGGGAAGGACGCGTTATACCGGGCTCACGACGCGGCCGTCGAGCTCGATTTCGATTTGGCGTCCGTCGATCTGGCCGTGGCCGACGACAAGTTTTCGTCCGCGGAAAAGGGGCTCGGGCTCCTGAGTACCGCAAAGATCGTCCCTTGGGTTTCCAACCAGATTCGCGCCGCCGACGTTTTGGTGACGAGCGGCCGCGAGCTCATTGGCGCGCTTCAGTCCGCGGTGGACCTTGGCGGCGAGCTCGTTCGCCTCTCCGGGTTCACGTCCCAGGAGCTTGCCGAGATGTCGGCCGGAACCTCGCCCCGCGTCACGTTCGACGACCTGTCGAGCGACACCAAGCGCGCGATGCTCGAGCGGCTTGCCGGCGCGTCCTCCGACCTTCAGCTTCTTGCCGCCCGCATCAGCATCGCCCGCTCCCAGCTTTCGGAGATCGATCCGGCCGGACTCATCGGTCCCGTCGCCGCCGCGCTCGCCCCGCTCGACGCGAAGCTTACCGAGGGACAGATCGTCGTGAAGACCCTTGCGATTGCTTCCGAGCTGCTCCCGGAATTTGCGGGACTCGGCAAGGAACGCACGCACCTTCTTCTCTTTTTGAACAACACCGAGCTGCGCCCGGGAGGTGGATTCATCGGGACGTTCGGCGTCCTCAAGACGAAGGACGGCGACGTGACCACTCTCGAGACGGCGGACTCCTACGCGCTGGACAAACCGTCCGAGGGAGTTTCGACCGTCGCGTCCCCGGCGCCGCTCGCTCGATACAACGCGACTCCCGTCTGGTATTTCCGCGACGCGAACTGGTCGCCAGACTTTTTTGTGAGCTCGGTCGACACGCTGAAGCTTTTCAACCAGGAGGCGTCCGTCGCTGGATTGCCGACCCAGGTAATCGACGGAACCATTGGCGTCACGCCGACGTTTCTCCAGGCGATTCTCGGCATCACCGGTCCCGTCGCGGTCGGCGGGCTGACGTTCACCGCGGACAACGTGACCGACGAGCTCGAATATCAGGTCGAGGTCGCGTACAAGGGCAAGGACATTCCGGAAGCGCAGCGCAAGGAGGTGATCGGCGCGTTCGTGAACGAGCTGAAGCGCCACCTGTTCTCGCTCCCGCTGTCGGAGTGGGTTCGCGTCGCCGACGTCGTGCAGGAAGGGTTCGCGCAGAAGCAGATCGCGATGATGAGCGCGGATCCGAAGACGGAGGAGCTCATCTCGAGCGTCGGCTGGGGCGGCCGCGTGCTCGCCGGCCCTTCGACAGGCTCAGGGTCTATGAGCGGGGACGTGCAGATGGTCGTGGACGCCAGCCTGGGGAG
>CALRGA010000033.1 GCA_943357025.1 Candidatus Uhrbacteria bacterium RIFOXYB12_FULL_58_10
CCGCTCTCCGTCGTGGTGGAATCGACCGTGATGTTGCTGAACGTGTCGGTCGAAGATCGCGCCACGTACGCTCCCGTCCCCGCCACCGGATCCATCGCCTCGTCGAACGTGATGGAAAGCGTGATGTTGCGCGCGTCGGTTCCGGATTCGCGCGGAATCACGGAGACAATCTGCGGCGGGGTAAGATCCACCTCGGTGGAAACCTCGAACGTCCATTCGTACCCGTCGGAATAGGCGCCGGAAAACGCGGCCGTGTCGTCGTCCTTCCGAATGTCGTTGAGAAGCGCGACCGTGTAATTGGTGTCGTCTGTGGAACTTCCGAGCAGCTCGACGGGATCGAAGACGAAGATCGTGTGCGAGGCATTTGTCGTCACGCTGACGCCATCGGCCGCAAGCATGAGCGTATCGCGCGAATCGACGTCCGCCGTCTTATAGATGAGCACGTTCGCGACGTTCAGGTCGTTCGACTGCGACACATCGCTCTCGGTCAACTCGGCATTCCATCCGGAGATGATGTCGGCTGGATTCAGAGGTTCCTTGAACGTGACCATGATTCTCGTGTTGCGCGGAACGTCGATGGCGTTGCGTTCCGGGTAGTGCGACTCGATGATGCCGGCGCCGAGCGATCCGGAAAGGGGCTCGCTGTACTGGTCCGCGACGGAACCGCTGCTCGAGGACGGGGCCCAGTTGTCGAGGAGGCTGTTCAGGATGAACGTGGTGATGGTGAAGGCCGTCGTGCAGAGGATCATCCCGATCACCCCGTTCTTGATCATGTCCTTCGCCTTCTTCAGCTTGGTGTCGTCGCCCTGCGCGGTCATGTAAATCCATCCGGCGTAGAGGACGACGATCGTGAAGATGATTCCGAGCGTGCCGAGGAAGACGCGGATGACGCGCGCGATGATGATGGGAAGGCTCACGTCGGAAGCGCCGGCGGCGGTGGCCGAGGTGGCAAGCTGGCTCGCGGCGGACTGCGCGAGCGCGGGGTGGGCGGCGGAGAAAACGCAAACGGCAAGCGCGCCAAAGGCGGCTGCGGCGGCAAGGCGGCTGCGCATACGATTTTTGAGAAAACGCATCTTGGTAGCGCTTAATTCTGTCGCTCTCATTCTACAGGAAAACCGCGTGCACGGATACACGCGGTCTTATAAAATCTGTGGATATCACCCGAGCTTCTGAATCATCGACGTCGCGATCGTGATGAGCCCGGCCATCAGGATCGTTCCGAAGATGCCGGCGCCGATCTGCTGGATGCCGTGATGATGGCCGTGGTCGCGTCCCGACGCGGTCATCACCGTGACGGAACCCATAATCACGAACAGCACGGACACGAGTCCCATCAGCATGAGAAACACGCGCGCGATGCGAGCGCCGGACACGATCATCGCCGAGTCCTTCGCGGCGGATGCCGTCGTGGCCGCGAGCGCCGGATGCGCGAACGCGGAGACGAGGACGACGATCGCGACGACCGCGAGGATCGACTCCACCGCCGCCTTCACGCGCGATCCGTCGGCGCGTCCCCCCACTGCCTTCATCGCCGCGCCCATCGCCTTCCCCGTGTCGGCCTTCGACGTCGCGCCCGCGACCGCGAGCGCGTCCCTCACGACGGCGGCGAGCGTCATGTCGTCCATCTGCGTCGGAAGGTATTTCTCCAAGAGCGCGATCTCGCGGTTCGCCGCCTCGACCGTCTCGGGACGCCCCGCCGTCGCCGCGACCTCTCCCGCCTCGCGCAGCTGCTTCACCTGCATCTTGATGATCGCGGAAATCTCCTCGTCCGTGAGTTCCTTCTGCGCGTCAATCTCCTTGTTCTTCACCGCGGACTTCAGCATCCGCAGCGTCGAGAGCGTATCCGCGTCCTTCGCCCTCATCGCGTCCTTCAGGTCGTTTGAAATTTGTTCGATAAGCATATTGTTTGGATTATAACAGAAAAGGGGACGAGATGCGATCCCGTCCCCTTTCGACGACCTACCGTCGTCCTCCGGTCTTGCGCGGTTCCTCGATGAACTTTCCGGCCTTGATAAGATACTCGCGGTCTTCCTTGATCTCCAGGCGGCGCAGGGCGCTTTCCTGGTTGCGGTTCTTGGTCGGGGTTTTCTTATAGAAGCGCAGCTTGCGGGCCTCGAGCATGTTGCCGCTCTGCTGGATGCGTCGCGAAAAGCGGCGCAGAAGCGATTCGAAGCTTTCTCCTTTTCGGCGTTTTACGTCTACCACACTATTTTCACCTTCCTTTCATTGAATAAGATACCGGGAGGATAACAAACGGGCGAAAAAAGGTCAAGGGAATCTATTGAACGACATCCTGGACCGGGCGCGTGACGCCTTCCGCCTTCGCGAGTTTGCGGCGCATGATGGAGACGATCTTTCCGGAATCGACGATCTCCTGGGCGCCGGAATCCATGTCGCGGATGATGATCGTTCCGTCGAGGACCTCCTTTTGTCCGAGCAGAAGCGCGTACGGGACCGCGAGCTTATTCGCGACCTCGAGCTGTGCTTTCAGCGCGTTCTTTCCGAACGCCTCGGCCACGGGTATTCCCGCCACGCGGAACTCCTCGAACAGGCGAAGGCCGACGCGTCGCGCGCCGTCGCCGAGCTGGCAGAAGAACACGAGCGGCTTGACGCGGGCCTCGGGCGCGATGCCGCGGTCGGCCATGGCCTTCGCGACGCGCTCCATCCCGATGGCGAATCCGCACGCCGGGGTCGGCCGCCCGCCGATGAGCTCCACGAGCCCGTCGTAGCGTCCGCCGCCGCCGAGCGCGTTTTGCGCGCGCTCGCCTTCGTCGCCGGATTCCCAGATCTCGAACACGGTGCGCGTGTAATAATCCAGTCCGCGGACGAGATGCGGATTAAGCTGGTACGAAACTTCCACCTCGTCCAGATACTCGAGCACCTTCATGAAATGCTGCTTCGAATCCTCGTCGAGCCAGTCGACGATCTGCGGCGCTCCGGCAAGGAGCTCGGCCATGGCAGGGTCCTTGCTGTCGAGCAGGCGAAGCGGGCTCTTCTGCAGGCGGCGCTTGTCGTCCTCGCTCAGCTTGTTGCGGTGCGGGCGGAAGTACGCGGCAAGCTCCGTGAGGTACGCGCTGCGCGACTCGGGCGTGCCGATGGAGTTGATCTGAATGGTGACGTCGATGCCAAGCTCTTTGAACGTGCGCGCCGCGAGAAGGATGAGCTGCGCGTCCACGATCGCGTCGGGCACGCCGAGCGACTCGAACCCGAACTGGTTGAACTGGCGGTAGCGCCCGGCCTGCGGACGGTCGTGGCGGAACATCGGGCCCTCGTACCACAGCTTTACCGGCTGCGGAAGGTTGAACATCCCGTGGTTCACGAACGCGCGCGCGACGGAGGCGGTGGCCTCCGGGCGCATCGCCACGAGGTCGCCCGACGGGTCCTCGAACGCGTACATTTCCTTCTCGATCACGTCGGTCTGCTTCCCGAGCGTGCGCTGAAACAGGTCGGCGCGCTCCAAGAGCGGCAGCTCGATGCGGTCGAAGCTGTACGCGTCGGCCATCTCGCGAACCTTCGCGCGAATCAGGCTCCAGCGCGCCTGCTCCTCCGGCAGGATGTCGCGGAATCCGCGCAGCAGTTCCGGCGGCGCCTTCCCCTTCTTCACGGGAGCCTCGGAAGACGAGGCGGCCTTTTCAACCTTCTCGATCTTTTCTTCCGGCTCCTTCGCTGCGATTATTTTCTTTGGCATAAATCAGGATCAGAAGTTATACTCCGGCACCTCGAACGTTCCCGCTCTCGACAGCGGCAGCCCGCGAACCCATACGCGGCCGATGATCGCGGACCTGTTGACCGGACCGAAGCTTCGGGAATCAAGGCTCTCGTCGCGATTGTCTCCCATGACGAAATATTCGTCGGCTCCGAGCGTGACCTTTTTCTTTCCCTGCGAGAGCGCGCTTCCAAGATACGTCTTCTCGTCGAGGATCTGCCCGTTCGGATGGTCGTCGTTGTACACCACCACCGCGCCGCCGCTAATCTCGATCGTCTCCCCCGGCATCCCCACGATGCGCTTGATAAAGTACTGGCCCGGTTCGCGCGGATATCGGAACACGACGATCTCCCCGCGTTCCGGCTCGCGCATGCGGAACGTAAGCTCGTCGATGATCAGGTATTCCTTGTCGTAAAAGTTCGGCTCCATGCTCGCGCCCTTCACGTAGAACGGCTGAACCAGAAAGTACCGGATGGGAATGATGATCGCCGCCGAGATGATGACGATCTGCACCACCTCCAGTACGAAAACCGCCACGGATCCGACCACCGGACCGAATTTCCGATGCCACATCGTGTCGAGAGGGTCGTTATGTTCCTTCCGTCCGGCGAATGAAAACATGTGGAGGATCAATAAGTCCTTCGAAGGATACCACGGATTTTGGAAGGGATCAAGGGAGCTCACCGAGCACAGAAACGCAAACCCGCCTTCCCTTAGGCAAGGCGGGTTTGCGTTTCGCCTTGCCTAAGGGAAGGCGGGTTGTCACAACAAGGCGTCGATCTACATGAATCTGGTGAATGTCAGCGCCTCGTCCGTCATGTTCGTCGGAATCATCAGGTATTTCCAATAATCTTCGGGCGTGGGGAACCATGCTCGTACGATCGATTCATCAACGATCGGAAGAAATTGAGAACGCCCGGCATACGCTCCATGGCTTGACCAGGGAAAGCTGTCGAGCCTTGCTCTGGCTCTTTCCCAATCGGTTTCGAATCCTCCTCGCCACTGAATTCCCGTTCCGTCAAGCGCGTTCAGATGAACGTACCGCGGCAAAACTTGCAGGTGCTCATTTAAATCGATTGGGTCCGCTTGAAACGGATTCTCAAACAATCGGCCCTTGCGCTCATACTTCTTGTTGAAATATTTCGCATACCCCGCCCCGACGCTCTGAAGATACTTTGAGATGCCGCCCGGCTTTCGAGCGCGCAGCAACATGTGGAAATGATTTGGAACGAGACAGTACGATACGACGCTTACGAGAGGGTCCTGGTCCATCTGCAATACCTCGTGCCCTGCAAGCAGCAGCTGGCGATGCACCTCGAAGCCGCCCTTGTGCTTATGATTGGCATCATTAAAAAGGTACAGGGACTCACAAAATCGTTGGTAATCGTTCTCGCCAAGGAACAACACCCGCTTGTCGACGCCTCTATTATAAACGTGATAGTAGGCTTGCGAATCGAATGGCTCTCTCATACAGGAACCATTTTACGACGTCCGGACCCGTCCGTCACGCGAAACCAATCCCGCCTTGCCTAAGGGAAGGCGGGATTCTCCTCCTGCTTGCCGGCAGGAAAAGAAAAACGACCCGGCGAGACATCGAGTCGTGTCTATTCCTTGGGTTCCGGCGTGAAGGTCCACACCTCAATCCTTTGGAATCGGTAGGTAAGCTGGACCCATGCGTAAACGACGTTCATTCGTTCGTCCTCGGTTCCCGTTTCCTGCCTGATCGCCTCCTCAAGGACGCCCACGAGGCAAGGGTTCTGTTCGCGCATACGTTCCGCTACTTTGTTGCTTTGGAGATAGCGTTGGAGAATCGGCAGGTCGTATTTCGGAACGAGTACGAAGTCGTTCCAGCGATTTTGCCCACGATCGCCGACGGAGTACTCGGGCCGCTCGAGTTGGACCAGGGCGCAGTTTCCGATTGGGGAGAGATCCTCAGTTCCTCTTCCCGTGCGCGGAATCTTGAGCCGGCGTTGGATGCTGATGACCTGCTCTTTGAGCGGATTGGATTGGATCGAATAGGACATGACACAAACTCCATTGTTCACGCTGGAATTGAACCGATAATTGGCCAGACTGTCAATATAAAACACCGACCACTTGAACGGTCCCTCCCCATATGATATCCTCCCGCACGTGGACATCGCGGATGTTTAGCTCAGCTGGTTAGAGCGCACCGTTCACATCGGTGAGGTCGGTGGTTCGAGCCCACCAACATCCACCAAAAGCGCCCCTTCACAAGAGGGGTGCTTTTGTTATACTGTATGCGTTCATCTATGGAGAAGATCAAGATCGACCTTTTGCGTCAGAAATATCAAATTCCCGCTTCTCCCAAGAAGCCTTTTGTTGTGTTTGGGAGGATTCTTCTGTCGATGGTCGTGTTCGTTTCCGTGGCCGGCGCGACGATGTCCTATAACGTCGACGCGTCGTCCGACGCGTCCGGATTCCCTCATTTCTCATTGTTTTCGACGATCCGCCACCTCGTGGGCGCCGGGGACCGGCAGCTCAAGGGCGAGAAGGACGACCGCGTCAATTTCCTGCTGCTCGGAATCGGCGGCAAGGGGCACGACGGCCCGATGCTCACGGACACCATCATCCTTGCCTCCTACAGGCCGTCCACCGACGACATCGGAATGCTTTCCATTCCCCGCGACATGGCCGTGCCGATTCCGGACGAAGGTTATCGAAAAGTGAACCATGCGAACTATTTCGGCGAGCAGAAGGAGACGGGGGCCGGACCGGTGCTGGCGAGCGAGGTGATCGGCGGGGTCATCGGGCAGGAGATCCAGTATTACCTGCGCGTCGACTTCGACGGGTTCGGAAAGCTGATCGACGACGTGGGCGGAGTGGACGTGGACGTTGAGAACACGTTCACCGACGCCGAGTACCCGATCCTCGGAGCCGAGTACGACGACTGCGGAACATACGCGACGATTGAGCAGACGGATCCGGAAACGGGAGAAGCGGAAAGCGTCGACGTTCCCACGTACGCGTGCCGCTACGAGACGATCACGTTCACGAAGGGACCCGCGCACCTCGACGGCGCCACCGCGCTGAAGTATGTCCGATCGCGCCACGGCAACAACGGCGAGGGATCCGACTTCGAGCGCGCAAAGCGACAGCAGAAGGTCATCGCGGGCGTGAAGGAAAAGATGATGTCATCTGGCACGCTGCTGAACCCGGCCCGCCTCAAGAGCATCATGGACACGCTGAAGGACAACGTCGCCACGAACATCTCGGCGTGGGAACTCCTGCGCCTCGCGGGCAAGCTGAAGGACGTGGACACGACCAAGATCGTCAGCCGCGTACTCGACTCGTCCACCGAGTCGCCGCTCTACGCGACCTCGCTCAACGGCGCCTACGTGCTCCTCCCGAAGAACGACGACTGGGGCCCGGTCCGCCAGATGGCCGCGAACCTCCTCGTCCCGGACGCAAGCGCGTCGTCGGTTGCGACGACGCCGGCTTCGAACAGGAAGTCGCAGACGACTTCTACGCCAGCGGCACCGAGCATCAAGATTGAAATTCAGAACGGCACCTCTATCACCGGCCTCGCCTTCCGCGCGTCGCAGCTCCTCGACGGAAATGGCTACGACGTCACGAAGATCGGCAATGCCGTCGAGAGATCCTACGAGCATACGGTCATCTACGACCTGTCGAACGGAAAGAAGCCAAAGGAGCTGAAAGCCTTGCAAAGCGCCCTCAAGGCCGAGGAAATCCTGTCGGCCACGAGCGGGGCTTTGTCCGAAAACGTCGTTCCAAAGGGAATTTCCGCCATCTCGGAGAACTACGAGGATCTCGCCACCGCCAAGAACATTGACTTTTTGGTCATTTTGGGGGAGAGTGCGGGGAGTCT
Source organism: Candidatus Uhrbacteria bacterium RIFOXYB12_FULL_58_10 (assembly GCA_943357025.1). Taxonomy (GTDB): domain Bacteria; phylum Patescibacteriota; class Patescibacteriia; order UBA9934; family GWF2-40-263; genus YC12-FULL-57-11. The sequence goes on from CALRGA010000033.1 coordinate 7,557, forward strand.
GGCGATGAAAACTGGATACTAATCAACAAATCGGCTACAAAACCACTAATCTACAAATAGCTACTAAATTTCTACAGATATCCTGATCGTAATTATCCGTTGATTCGTAGTTACGTAGCCGATTCGTAGATTCGTATCCACAAGTCTTTATGAGTTCCCCCCACATCCCCATCGTCGCGCTCATCGGACGCACAAACGTGGGCAAATCGACGCTGTTCAACCGCCTGCTCGAACGGCAGGCGTCCATCGTTTCAAAGGTGGCCGGCACCACGCGCGACCGAAAGGAAGGCGTGTGCCTTTGGCGGGGGCTGGTCATCAAGCTGATCGACACCGGCGGCCTCGACATGGACCACGAGGACGAGATCGAGAAGAACGTGGTGAAGCAGGCCGAGAAGGCGATCGCGAAGGCGGACGTCATTCTGTTCGTCGTCGACATGAAGCAGGGCGCGCTCCCGCAGGAACGCGAGCTGGCCGCAACGCTTATGAAGTGCGGCAAGCCCGTGATCGTGGTCGGCAACAAGGCCGAAACCCCCTCCATACGCAACTCCGCCATGGATCCTTCCTGGCGCCTGCTCGCCCTTCCCTCCCCGATCCCGGTTTCCGGTTTGCGCGGCACGGGCACGGGCGACCTGCTCGACGTCATTTACGACAAGCTCGAGGAGATCAAGATGAAGCCGGCCGAGCTCCAGGAAATCACCGCCGTCCGCGTCGCCGTCGTCGGAAAGCCGAACGTCGGCAAATCGTCGATGATCAACGCGATCCTCGGCGAGGAACGGTTCATCGTGAGTCCCGTCGCCCACACCACGCGCGAGCCGAACGACGTTCTCATCGAATACAAGGACAAGGAATACCTGCTCATCGACACGGCCGGACTTCTGAAGGCCGCCAAGATGAAGAAGCAGGGCGAGCTTGAGGAGCAGGGCGCGTTTCGCACGGAGCGCGTGCTGCCGAAGGCGAACGTGGCATTGTTCGTGGTCGACGTGACCGAGCCCATCGGAACGCAGGACAAGATGATCGCCGGCATGGTCAAGAGCGCGGGAACCGGAGTCATTATCGTCGCCAACAAGTGGGACCTCGTGAAGGAAAAGGATCCGACCACCATCAACCGCATGCGCGAGATGATCGCGGGAGGCCTCCCCTTCATCGCGTGGGCGCCGGTCGTGTTCGTCTCCGCGAAGACCACGCAGCGCATCCCCGACCTGTTCACGCTCATCGACGAGGTGGAAAAGGCACGCCACGCGCAGATTCCGGAACGCGATCTGGAAACGTTCTGGCGCTCCGCCGTCCGCGCCCACCTTCCCAGCCGCGGCAAAGGCCCGAAGCCACCGGAAATCATGGGAATGCAGCAGACCGGCACCGCGCCCCCGACGTTCAACCTCCATATCAAGGCCAAGCGCCTCGACGTCCTCCACCCAAGCTACCTCCGTTTCCTAGAAAACCGCATGCGCATCCACTTCAAGCTCACGGGCACCCCGATCGTCATCAACATCGTGGGCATGACGGCGCGCGCGAAATAATGAGTAATGGGGATACTAATCTACGAATCGGCTACAAAACTACTAATCTACAAATTGCTACTGATTTCTACAAATCCCCCATCCGTAGCCATCCGTTGATTAGTAGTTTTGTAGCCGATTCGTAGATTAGTATCCACACGCCCCTATGTTCCTCATCGTCGGCCTCGGCAACCCCGGCCCGGAATACTCCCAGACGCGTCACAACGTCGGGTTTCTCGTCGTCGACGAGCTTGTTCGCCGCGGACTCGATCGATCGAAGACGCGGACGCTGAAGCCCGACACGTTCATGAACCTGTCGGGGACGGCGGTCGCGGCGGCGCTGCGGCAGAGCAACATGACGGCAGCGGACGTGATCGTGGCGTACGACGACGCCGACCTCGCGTTCGGCGACATCCGGGTGCGGACCGAGGGCGGAAGTGCCGGGCACAACGGGATCAAGTCGATGATCGAGCATCTCGGCACGCCGGAGTTCACCCGCATTCGCGTGGGGATCGGCCGTTCGGAGAATCCGAACGTTCCGCTCGAGGACTGGGTGCTTGGGAAATGGTCGACGGAGGAAAAGGAAAAGATGCCGGCAATCGTCGCGAAGGCGGCGGACGAAATTGAACGTCTCGTCGACGCGCTATGAACAACGACACGAAATTCTGGATCTCCCTCGTCCGCTTCCCGAAGTTCGGGCCGGTCCGCATCAAGAAATTGGCCGCCGCCTTCCATTCGATGGAGGCGGCGTTTTCGTCTTCGAGCCACGAATTGATCGCCGCGGGAATCGAGCCGAAGATCGCGGACCAATTCATTTCCGAGCGCGCGTCCATCAATCCCGACGAGGAGGCCGCGAAGCTCGTCGCGCACGACGTGACCGCCGTGACGTTTCAGGACGACGCATACCCGCCCGACCTCAAGACGATCTTCGATCCCCCGCCCGTCCTCTTCGTCCGCGGCACGCTCCCCGACCCGAAGCGCGTCCACCTCGCCGTCGTGGGCACGCGCAAGCCGTCGACCTATGGTCTCCAGGTCACGCAGGAGTTCGTCGGCCCCATCGCAAAGAGCGGCGTCGTCATCGTCAGCGGCCTGGCGTACGGCATCGACGCCGCGGCGCACGAGGCGACGCTCGAGGTCGGCGGAACGACGGTGGCGATCCTCGGCGGAGGACTCGACGACGACAACGTCTATCCGTCCCAGCACCGCCAGCTCGCCAACCGCATCGTCGCCGGCGGCGGCGCAGTCATCTCCGAGTTCCCCGTCGGCACGCACCCCATGCCGCAAAACTTCCCGTTCCGAAACCGCATCATCGCCGGCATGACCCGCGGCACCCTCGTCACCGAGGCCCTGATCAAATCGGGATCCCTCATCACCGCCCGCGTCGCCATCGAACTCGGCCGCGACATCTTCGCCGTCCCCGGCTCGATCCACGCGCCCATGTCGGAGGGACCGAACAATCTGATCAAGACGGGATCGTTCCCGGTCACGACGCCAGAGGACGTGCTGTCACGTCTCGGCCTCGTCGTCCGCGAAACGAAGCCCGACTACGTACCGGGCAGCGCCGAAGAGAGGATGGTCTACGACGCGCTGACGAGGGAGCCGCTGCACATCGACGAGCTGACGGTGGCGACGGGGATGGAGCCGAGGATCGTGACGTCGACGCTTACGCTGATGGAGCTGAAGGGTTCGGCGCGACATCTGGGCGGGTTGTATTACGTGAGGGGATAATATTATACAAGGCGCCTCACCAGCCCCCCCCCCTTCATAACCTGTCTTCCCACCAGGAGAGGAGAAAAAGAAAAAAGACGGCGAATGCCGTCAGCGCGTGGCGTCCTGAATCTTCTGCTGTTCGATGATCGCTTGATACGCCTCTGCCTTCTCGAGCGCCT
>CALRGA010000034.1 GCA_943357025.1 Candidatus Uhrbacteria bacterium RIFOXYB12_FULL_58_10
CGACCAGCTCGGATATAGCCGCGACGACCTGGCGCGCATCGAGAAGGCCATCCGCAAGCCGTGGGGGATGATCCTCGCCACCGGGCCGCCACGTTCGGCTGCCTCGACGAGGCGCTCATCCAGCTCACCGAGAGCGCGACCTACGCCCCGACGACCATCGTCACGCCCGCCGCGTCCAGCTAAGCTACGAGGCTCTCGGGATCACGAGAAAGATTAACGCGCTTGTGAGCGTGAACCCGGTGAGGGTGACGAGCGTGCTGGAGGAGTAGGAAGGCGATTTCGTCAAGTCTTGACGCTCGCGCCCAAATCCAATATCATTCCGGCACGCATGGCCTCATCGTCTAACGGTTAGGACGCCAGGTTTTCATCCTGGTAACCGGGGTTCGACTCCCCGTGGGGTCACCACAAGAAGGCGTACCGTGATTTGTTCGCTACCGGTCACATTTGGTACGTCTTTTTGTTTTGGGAGATCGACTTTCCATTTTCTGCTATACTTCAATCCGTATGAAAACCGAAGAACACCTGATCGTCGACGTTCCCGTGAAGGCCTGGGCGGTTTGTGAAGGTCGCGTGCTGCTTGTCCAGGAAATCGGCGGAAGATGGACGCTGCCGGGAGGGAGGATGAACGTTGGGGAGACGCCGCAGGAGGCGCTCGTTCGGGAGATCAGGGAGGAGATCGGCGTGGACGCGGTCGTCGGCCCCATCGTCGACTGCGTCGTGTTCGCGAGCGCCTCGGGCCGGTCGCACTTCGTCCCCGTGTTCCTCGCGACCGTCGATCCCGCGCAGCCGTTTGTCCTCGAAGAGGCGGAGATCGCCGCGGCCGGGTGGTTCGACGTCGCCTCTCTCGGCGACATGGAGATCCGGCACGAGTACCGCGCGATCGTGCGAAGGCTGGTCGGATCGTCCCAGAATTAATGAGTCGGACCATCGAAACCATCCATTTATTTTCTCATATGTCCCAGCCCGAAAAAACTCCCACGCAGGAACTCAAGGCCCAGGTGATCGGCTTCGTCATCGCCGCGTTCGGCTTCGTGGCCGGGCTTGCGTGGAACGACGCCGTGAAGGCCCTCATCGACGCGCTCGTTCCCGTCGGCTCGGGCGGGGTCGCGGCGAAGTTTGCCTACGCGGTCATCGCGACGGCGATTCTGGCGTTGGTGTCGTGGGCGATGCTGAGAAGGAAAAAATAGACGATATCAATCGCTTGGCAACCCTGGCGTCCCTGGACATTCCGTCCTTCCCGATGTACCATTCCCGGTCGAACCAACTCGACACGGAGAACCTTCATGCGACCTTTTGGCGACACGGCATTCTACAAGCGGACGGGCGCCCGGCCCGTCGAACTGAAAATGGACGGGCTTCTGCCTCTTCCCGACGGCTGGGACGGAACCGTCCTCATACCTGCCCGGGCCGCCGCCGACCTCGACGAGCCCGCGCGCCTGCTGACGGAGGCGATCGCTTCCTGCCGCGAGCGGCTGGCGGGCCTTTCGCTCGACATCGCGGTCGACTGCCTGCTCGGGGCGAACCATTACGGGATCATCCCGGAACGCGGTCGGGTCGCGTGGTTCCCGGGCCGTCCGGACGCCCTCGTGCCGGTTCACTTCGACCTCGGCGGCGCGAACGCGGGCCGAAGCACCGACGAGATGCGGGCGGAACAGGTCGCGCACGGCGGACCGGCCAAACTCCTCGAGCCGGCGACGGCGCTGCTCATTCTGACGGAATACCTTGGACATCTAGGCCGCGCGCGCCCGACAATCGCCATCCCGATCCTGCTCGTCGAATGCGCCGGCGTCCGCTACTCGCCGAACGGCAACGGCAAGTTCGACGACGTCCCGCGGTGGGACGTCTACCCGCCGGTCGGCACGTCGCGCGGCCTCGTGTTCCTCAACTGGAACTGGTCGCGCCGAAGCCGTCCGGCCCAGGGCGTCGCGCTCGCGATGGACGCGAAGCCGTGACGGGAACCATTCCCGTCCACGGCACGCTCTCCGCGATGTTCTCGACCGTCTTTTATCGCCAGATGCGTCCCGCGTTCGACGCTCTCGACCTCGGCGCGGGAAGCGAGGGATCCGGGCACGGTCCGCTTGCCTCGCTTGCGAGCCGCGTCCGCCGCGTCATCGCGGTCGACGTCTGCGCGCGGCCCGCCAATCTGCCGGGCAACGTGGAGTGGGAGCAGGAGAGCATCGAGGACTGGCTCCGTGACCGCTCGTTCTTTCCGTCCGACTCGTTCCACGCAATCGTCGCGCGCAACGTCCTGCACTTCCTCGACCGCGACCTCGTGCTCGACGCGCTTCTGCCAGAGATCCGCGAAAGCTTGTTCCCGGGCGGCATCGTCGCCATCGCCACGTTCCACCTCCAGCCCAATCCGCCCGTCGACCCGCCGTACCCGTCGCTTTTCCGCCTCGCCGATCTCCGCCGCGCGTTTCCCCCGCGCTGGAACGCGCTCCTCGGCGTCGAGGAAACCCTCCGCGGGCCGGGCCACGGCGACGGCGTCCTCCGCGACTGGCACACCACTCAGCTCGTGATCAGGAAACCTTCCTGATCACGAGCTTTTTTCTTTTATCAATTGGTGCGACAATGTCCGCGTTATGATCAAGATCCGGAATTGCCTCGTCTCGCTGCTCCCGCGCGACCTCCCCCAATTCATCTACACGAAGATCCTCTCCCCCCGTCCGCTCCGGGCGGCCACGAACGCGATCCTCCGTCGGATGATCCCGGAGCGCATCGTCCTTCCGACCGGAGAGACCCTCCTCCTGAATCAGGACGACCCCGTCGTTTCGGGCGCGCTGTCCCTTGGCGTTTATGAGAACGCGATGACGCGGACCTTTCTTGAACGACTGGGTCCTGGCATGACCTTCGTCGACATCGGGGCGAACCTCGGGTACTACACGGTGCTTGCCTGCGGAACGGTCGGGCGAATCGTCGCGTTCGAGCCGTCCGTCGATAATGTCGCGATCCTCCGGAAGAACGTCGACGCGAACGGGGCGACGAACGTGACCGTCGTCCCGTCGGGCATCGGCGATACGGTCGAGACGCGGCGGCTCTCGCTCGACGCGGACAACAAGGGCAAGCACTCGCTCGTCGAAGGCGCGGGCCGGAGCGAGGAGATCTCCGTCACGACGCTCGACCGCGCGCTCGCCGAGCTCGGCATCGAGCGCGTCGACCTGATCAAGATGGATATCGAGGGATGGGAGGCCCGCGCGTTCGCCGGCATGGCCGAGACGATCCGACGCGATCGGCCGACGATCTTCTTCGAATACGCCCCGGCCCGCGTGCGTCTCGCGGGAGGCGACCCGTTCTCGATGATCCGTTCCCTCTCCCGTCTCGGGTACGACCTGTTTGCGATCGACGAGCGAACGGCGAGGCTCGTTCCCGTCGAGGACGGAGACGCGTTCCTGCGACGACTGACGAAGATCGATGACTACGCGAACGTTCTCGCCGAGGCGCGAGCGAGGTGAGGTGCGATGATCCGATCCCCATGCCCCCATCCTTCCGTCGCCTCGATCGCGTTCGGGCTTCTCTTTCCATGCAGCCCAAGGTCGGAGACGTTTGAAACACTCTGCTCGGGGAAACGATCGTCCGTCGCGGACTTTCCGAAAAACGGCGTTCTTTCCGACGCTCAGGCCGATCTCCCTCGCGCGCCTCGGCCCTCTGATTGCCGCCTCCGTTACCATCGCGGAGCGGCCACCCTTGGTAGATTCACGCTCGCCATTCATCTCCCCTCCGCCTACGACTTTCCTCCGGCCGTCATCCTGCCGTTCATACCCCCCATCGTCCCATGGGCAATCCCGCGGATTCCGTTCGAGGCCGCGACGGACTCGATGCAAAAACGCGGACGGGTCGAGTCGGGCTCAGGAGGAAAATCCTGCGCCTTATTGACGGCGCAGGCTTTTTAATGTGGGTACGTCCTAGTTTATCTCGATGTCGATGTGTTTGATCTCGGGGAACCGCTCCCGGACGCGCGTCTCGATCGCATCGATGCGCTTGCCGATCAGCCGCGGGATTCGGTCGAGTGAATCGATCATGGCGCGCTTGAACGACTCCTCGCTTTCGCGGGCCTCCTCGAATTGCTCGGCGACGCTCCAGTCCTCGAACAGCTCCCGGGCGAGCGCCGAGCCGTTGAACTCGACGTCACACTTGATGCAGTACACGCAGAAGCCTATCTCCGACGAGCGGAACTCGGTCACCTTCTCAATGGACGGTTCCGCGTTCAGAATCTCGAGCACTTCGTCGCGCATCTCCTCCGGCATAGCGCGGCCAATGACGTACGACCGGTTCTTCTGGATCAGCACGACCGCGACCACGCCGAGGAGCGCGGCGATGACGAGCGAGCCGGCCGCGTCCCATCGCCCGTCGCCGGTCGCGGCCGCGAGCGTGATGCTTCCGGCGGCGATGAGCACGCCGAGAACCGCGACGCCGTCCTCCAGAAGCACGGCAAGCGTCGACGAGTCGGCACGCTTGATGCGCTCGCGCCAGCCAAGCTTCGGATAGTGGATCCCGAGCTCATGGGCGGCGACATAAAAGGCATACGACTCGATGGCAGCCGCGACCGCCAGCACCACGAACACCATCGGCTGGATGACGATCTCTTCCGGATGCAGCAGCGCCTCGAACCCGTGGACCGCGTTTACTCCCGCGCCGATGAAAAAAATTCCGCACGCGGAAATCAGGCCGAAGAAGAACCGTTCTATCCCGTAGCCATACTCGTGGCTCTCATCGGCGATCTTTGTCGATCGCCGAAGCCCGATGAGCAGGAGCAGCTGGTTCAACGAGTCGGCAAGGCTGTGCACGGCCTCGGAAAACATGACGCTCGATCCCGACGCGCCCGCGGCGAGCGACTTGATGACCGTGACGACGACGTTTCCGAGGAGCGCGATGACGACCGGCGTGTGGCCTTGGGCGTGGGAATGGGAGTGTGGCATAGGGGATTTGATTTGCAACAGACTACCACGGAGGTGCGGCAAAAGAAAAAGGCCCGGTCAGACCGGGCCGCGGTAGGAGATGACGTGCCAGAGCTTGTGATGGTGCTGATTTTCGTTCGGGGAGCAGCGAAGGATCTCTGTCATGCCGGACGGAGTCCTGATCGGCAGCGACTTGCCGGAGAAGTCGATGGGCGGGAGAAGGAAGCGCGGGCGATCGCGGGTCGACTGACTCGTCAATTCGATCGCGCCCGACTCCGAATCACACTCATGAATTTCCCAGGAGCGCGATTCCGACGGGTCGTGGGATGCGAACAGCCAGGCCGAGAGGGCCCAGGCCGGGGCGTCGGACGCGACGGCCTCCTCGAGCGCGGCGATCACGTGGGAGTCGCACAGCCGGGGAAGCGTCTCCGCCTCGAGCCGCCCGTTGTCGACGAGCCATTCCACCAATTGGCAGACGAACAGCGAGTTCACCCGATTGAGCGGATGCTCGTACAGGTCCGCGGTCATGTCCATGCGACGGACGAGAAATCTGTAGAGGCGGGTCTTGTCGTCGTTATCGACGACGAACGCGCCTCCGGTTACCGACCGGATCAGGCCGAGCACGTTCCATTCGAACGCGTCGTCGATTGGGAACCCGGCCAGGCGCGAGTCATGGCCGAGATATGCCAGCGTGTCGCACAGCTTTTGTCGCAGCCCGAGGTCGCCCTTCTCGCGGATGATCTCGATCACGCGCTCGGTCTCGATCCCGTGCTTCTTGAACGTCGCCTGGATCTCGGGATCCTCGCGCACGATCCGCCTCCCCGTTTCCTCGTGGTCGGGGAATCCGCGGCGGGCAAGGACCGGCTCGACGGTGTGCGAGAAGGCCGGATGGCCGAGGTCGTGGAACAGCGCGGCGACGGCGGCGTGCAGGGCGTCGACGCGCGGGACGTCATGGAGCGAGCAGAACGCGACCATCGTGGCGCACACGCGCTCGGAGTGCTTGGTCCTGACGAACGGGCCGAGCTCCGTCGAATCCGATTCGCGTCCGGCGCAGAGCGGGACCATCGCGGCGGGAACGTCGCGCGTGCCGCGCTTCAGGCCGAGCTGGGAAATTCCCGCGAGTCGTCGAAACGCCGCCGTGGCGCGCAGGTCGTTTATGGCGCCGCCGAAGACGGAAAAGAACGCGTGGACGTATCGAACGGATTCCGGCGACGAGCGCGCGATTTCAAGCGCGCGGAGCCGAACGGGAGAATCGGGAACGTTTGCAGTAGGCATGGTTTCACCCCGAGGCACTCTACCGGCGATTCCCTCGGTCGTCAACGGGATCGAGGACGCGTCCTCCCGAATAAAAAAATCCTCGCGCTCAGGGAGACGCGAGGCAAGTCCAGGCTGCGTAAAGCAGCCCGATGATAACGACGGCGGCGGCGGACGAGAACGCGGCGATGCGCCCATAGTTCGGGGGTGAACCGACGGGAACGGCGGGTTTGTCCGGCTCGGCGGGCGTGGGGCGAGACCCGGGCGAGACCGGCGTGTCATCGCGGTCGTCCTGTCCGAATAGCGACAGGGCGGCGTTGGCCGCGCGGGAATTCAACGCGTCGCTGGCGGCGGGCGTCTCGGGAACGCACGTGGGGTACGACGGGCGTACCGCGTAGTAAACCTGCGGCTCGCGCAGTCCGTGATGACGGCGAAACCGCCCGATGACCCTCGGTGGCGGGCGCTCGAAGATCGACTCGACCTCTGCGGCAACGGAATCCGTCCGCGCCGCCTTCGCCTCGGCCCTGGCGCGCTCGGAAACGATCACGCCGCGTGGCGCTGGTGCCTCGTCGAACGCGATGTCTCCCATCCTGATCCTGGTCAGCGGCGACGCGCGGCGGTGCTCCTCGGCCACGGGACCTCCCAACAGTCGGCCGAAGTCGAGGACGACGATTCCCGCGGCAACCTTGTACGCGTAGAATATTATCACGTCCGAAGCGATGGTCGGAACGAACCGCCCTGGCATCGTGATGCGAAGCATCGGGACGCCGTTGATCGTCAGCGTCTCGTCGAGCTTTACGTCGATGCCGGCGATGAGGCGCGGCTTCTTCGCATCCCAGAGCTGAAGACGGAGGCTTTCCAGGAATGCCTCCGTAAGCTCGGTCCGTCCGGATCGCGGGCCGTGATACCAGACCTCCCGAGGAACCGCGTCTTTCGCGGCCGTGCCCCATCGGGAGATCTTCACCGCGTCGGAATCCGTGTCCATCCATCGAAACTTTTGTTCTGGCATCGAGGCCTCCTCGGCCATCCTGACTATCTTCGGCCATTTTGTCAACGCGGGTCGCTTGACGGACGTCGTCATCCGTGGTTTCATTCATTCCCACGGGGAGAGGAAACCATGTCAGAAAGTACGGCATTCATCACGGGCACCTGGGTCGACGCGGACGGAGGGCAGAAGAAATGCGACCGTTCCCCCGCCACCGCGACGCGCGTCGGCACGACCTTCCACATCGACGTCGAGGAAAGCGGCCGGGGTTCCGTCACGATGGACGGTACCGGCGGGCGCGGAAAGTTCACGACGCGCGGCGGAATCACGCTCACCATCGCCTTCGAGGCGGAGCGCGGCACCGTGCGCTATCGCCTGCTCGACGGATCCGCGCAGGTCGCGACCGGCATCATCTACGACCTTCCACTCTGACTAAATTCATCCACTGCGCCCCGCACGGGCGTTTTTTTCTTTTCCGTTGTATAATGGAGCGGTATGTCACCATTCCTCTACGTGTCCATCGCGCTGTTCGTCCTTTGGTGCGGGTTCCTGTTCCTCTCCAAGAAGACAAGGCAGGAGCAGCTCATCATGAGCGTCATCGGTCTCGCGCTTTCGCCGGGCGCCATCATAATCGCGTCGCTCGACAGCGTTACGTCCGGCCGGACGATCGGAGGGTCAATCGGCGTCGAGGACCTGCTGTTCGCCTTCTCGGTATTCGGCATCGCGTCGGTCATTTACCAGGCCGTCCTCGGCAAGCACGCGAAGAAATTCCGCGGGGACCGAATCTTTCTTTCCCACCCCGCGTCGCACTGGCTCGCGCATCTCGTCATCGCGCTCGGAATCTGGACGTGCGTCGCCCTTTCCCTCGTGGTCGTGCTCGGCCTTACCGCCGCGCAGTCCGTGGTGGTCGGCGGCCTGCTGGTAGGCACGTACGTCATCGCCGACCGGAAGGACCTGATGTTCAATGCGCTGCTGTCCGGCATCTTCATCTCCGCCCTCGTCTTCGCCGCGGAGCAGATCTTCTTCGTCCGAATGTTCCCAGACGCGGCTCCGGCGTTCTGGAGCGCGCGCCACCTCGGCGGACTGATGCTCGGCGGTATTCCTGTGGAGGAAATCGTCTGGTCCGGAGTGGTCGGATTCGCCATCGGGCCGCTGTACGAGTACATGAGGGAGATCAAATTAGGAAAGTAAGTTATGCCTACCGACACGGAATTTTTCCACGGGCTCGCCAAGGCCGACTGGTTCTCTCACACCGAGGGACAGCTTTCGATCGACGTCATGGAAACGGCCGGCGAGATTGTCGTTCGTTCGGCCATCGCGGGGGTCGCGGCCGATGACCTCGACATCAGCGTCACCGCGGACACGGTGACCATCCGCGGCAAGCGGTCGCACGGCTGCGTCGAACAGAGCGACCAGACGGCGCACGTCCGCGAATGCTACTGGGGCGCGTTTTCCCGCTCGGTGGTTCTCCCCGTCCACATCCGCCCGGAGGACGCCGATGCCACCCTCAAAAACGGCATCTTGACCGTCACGCTCAAAAAGGTTGAAATGAGAACGAAAGTCTCGGTGATTGAGCTCGACGACTAGGAACGCGTATGAACATCCTGACCGGGAAAATAAAATCCGCGATGATCGCGGTTTTTTGTTGCTTGCTCGCCTTCTTTGCCGTCGGCGGGACGCTCGCCTGGGCGCAGAGGTTCGACGGGCGGATCGGGCCGAGGACGTTCGTCGGCAGCGTCGAGGTGAGCGGGATGGATCCGGAGACGGCAAGACAGGCCGTTCAAAGAAAGATCGACGGGTTTCTCGCGTCGGGCGTCGCGGTCGATCACGACGGAACGACCGAGCGCGTCCCGCTTTCAACGCTCCTCGGATCCGACAGCTTCGACGCGGTGCGATTCGACCTCGACGAGACGATCGCGGCGGCAGTCAGGGCGAATCGCGACAAGAACGCGTTCTGGGACGCGGTGCGTCTTCTCGAGGCGACTATGCGGCAGACGACCGTCATCGCGTACGTCGACGGGGACGCGGACGCGATCCGCGAGGCCGTCCTGGGCGCGTTCCCTGGCAGGGAGAAGCTTGGGACGAACGCGGCGTTCTCGTTCGTGCGCTCGACCGGAGGATGGAAGGCGGACGTCGTCGCGGGAACGACGGGCGCCGAGTTCGATTTCGACGCGTTTTTTCCAGCGATGTTCGAGCGGCTCGCGAGCCTCGACGACGCGCCGACGCCGATCGCGATCGCGCGGCGCGACCCGGATGTGACCGAGGTCGTCGCGCGGACGGAGATCGACGCGGCCGTTGCGGCGCTTGGAGGCGCGCCGTTCGTGCTGACCGTCGAGGATGGCTTGCCGGCGAGCGGGACTAAAGTCCTTGGGAATTCTTGGGAACTGACCGCTGACGATCTCTCAAGGTTGTTGGTACCCGGTCCAAACGGCCTCGACGTCGATCAGGAGGCGTTCGACAAGATCCTCGACGAGATCGCCACGATCGTCGACGTCCCGGCCCGCAACGCGCGATTCGAGAGATCGGAGGGCCGCGTCGTCGAGTTCGCCACGTCCGCCGTCGGCCGCGCGATCGACCGTGATCTCGCCCGGACCGACTTCATCGCCGCTCTGAACGGCACGGAGACGTCCGTCCCGCTCGTCCTCGTCGCCGTCGAGCCGACAGTCACCACGGCGCAGGGCAACGACCTGGGAATCACGGATGCGCTCGGCACGGGAACGTCGAGCTTCAAGGGATCGCCGAAAAATCGCGTTGGAAATATCCAAAACGGCGTGAACCTGCTCAACGGCCTCCTGATCGCCCCGGACGAGACGTTCTCCCTGCTGAGCGCGCTGCAGCCGTTTACGCTCGACCACGGATATCTTCCGGAGCTCGTCATCAAGGGCGACAAGATTATCCCGGAAGTCGCCGGCGGCCTCTGCCAGATTGGGACGACCACGTTCCGAGCGGTCATGAACTCCGGGCTGTCGGTCGTCCAGCGCCAGAACCATTCCCTGGTCGTCAATTACTACAACGACCCGTCCAACAACAATCCCGGCACGGACGCGACCATCTACGACCCCGCCCCGGACTTCCAGTTTAAGAACGACACCGGCCACTACGTTCTGTTCGAGGCAAGCATGGACGCCACGGCGCAGTCGCTCGCGTTCACGCTTTGGGGAACGAGCGACGGGCGCATCGGGTCGTACACGCCGCCGGTCGTGACGCGATGGATCGGCGTCGGGCCGACGCTCGAGACGGAGACGCTCACGCTTCCCGCCGGAGAAAAAAAATGCCAGGCCGCGCACGTGGGCGCCGACACCACGTTCACGTACACCGTCGTGAGCCCCGACGGAACGAGCGTCGACCGCATCTTCGACTCGCACTACCGCCCCCTTCCGCAGATGTGTCTCGTCGGCGTCGAGCAATTATCCACACCCGAGGACTTGCAACCTGCGGAGGACGGCGTATCATCATTGGTAACCACTGACGCGCCGGTAACGGACT
>CALRGA010000035.1 GCA_943357025.1 Candidatus Uhrbacteria bacterium RIFOXYB12_FULL_58_10
CGCGGCGTCGAGGAAGTGATAGTCGGCCCCGTCGGTCTCGTTCGGACGCATCGGTCGCGTCGTGCAGGTGACGACCTTCCTCAGCGTCGGCCTCGACTCGATCAGCCGAGCGGCGACGGTGGTCTTTCCGACGGCGCTCGGTCCGGTGATGACGTAGATGCGCGGCATAGCTCTGTCCTCGGGCGTGTGGTGAGAATGGCCTTCAGGTCCTTCGGCAGGGGAGACGAGAACGTCTTTCGCTTGCCGTCGAGCATCCTGATGGAAAGTTTTTTGGCATGCAGGAACAGGCGGTCCATCTCGAGCGGCTTGATGTGGACCAGGCGCGTGTGATAGAGGACATCGCCGACCACCGGGTGGCCGATGGCCTTGAAGTGCGTGCGAATCTGGTGGGTGCGGCCGGTGTGGATGGTCACGTCCACGAGCGTGGCGGTCTTGAACCGGTCGACCACGTCGTAATCGGTGTGCGCGTCCTTGCCCTCCTGTCCCTCGGGTCGCGAAACCATGCGGCCGAGCGTCTTCGAGCGGGCGATCTTGAAGAGAATCGAATCGTGGTCCTTCGCGATCTTGCCGTACACGAGCGCCGCGTACTGCTTGTCGACCTCGCGCTCGGCGAACTGTCGCTTCAGCTCGTCGAACATCTTCTGCGTCTTCGCCACGACCATCACGCCCGACACGGCCTTGTCGAGACGGTGCACGATTCCAGGGCGCAGCTTGCGCGCCGCGGCGTCGCCGACCTTCTTGATCTCGGGCCGCGCCACGAGCAGCGAACCAATCACGCTCGTGCGCCTGTCCGTCGCGTTCATCGGATGGACGATAATTCCGGCCGGCTTGTTGATGACCACCAGGTCGTCGTTTTCAAAAATGACGGGAATGTCGACCGTCTCCGCCGCCTTCTTCCTCATGGACGGAAGGGGGGAAAACGCCACGCTCTCGCCCTCGTGCAGCATCGCGTGCGCCGTCACGGACTTGCCGTTCACGGTCACCTCGCCCGCCTTGATGAGCTTCTGGATGCGCGCGCGCGACGCCTCAAGGTGCGCGGCAAGCGCGACGTCGAGGCGGATTCCTGATTGTTCCGCGGTAACGAGAAATGTTTTCACAAAGATATTATGCGCCGAATAAGGTCAGTCCCCGATAAAACAGGCCGTAGAGGATCATGAGGATGATGCCGCCGATAATGAGGCCCATCGAGCCGAGTTCGAAGTCGTGGTTGTGCGTCTTCTTTCCGAGGCGAAACATGAAGATTCCAAGAAGGAAGAGGATGATTCCGAGAAGGAGAAAGGGCATATATTGGTAGGTCTGCCTGGGATCGAACCAGGAACCGCCGAGGTATAAGCTCGGTGCTCTAACCAGTTGAGCTACAGACCCGCGAATTAAGATCAAGACCCTACCATGATATCACATTTCATGCTATCCTGGCTCCACTATGAACCCAGACCTCGGATTATTCGCCTGGCTTATCGCCCTCATCTGGTTCCTCGCCTACTGGATCCTGGGCGGGGTTTTTTTCGCGGCGAGGGCCGTGCTGAAGAGGGGAAGCGTTCGGAAGGTCCGTTTCAGCTGCCTGTTCACGATCCTGGCGCTCGGCTGCGCTTCCGGCGCGGCGTGGGGCGGGCTGCGGATGGCGAACGACGCGGTGAGCCAGTGCCTCGTCGCGTCCGAAAGCAAGGCCGAGGCGATCACGGCCATCTTCGGCTGCGGGTTCGTTGGAATCTTCAGCGCGTTCCTCGTCGGCATGATCGTTCTCGTGGCGGTGGGAACGCTGTTTTTAAAACTGTCCACGACGAAGACGAAGCCGTGGATCACGTTCGAGGAAGGGAACGGGTCGAGCGAGGGGCGTTGACGGTCGCGGGGAGATTCAGTATAGTATCGCCACGTCCGCGAGGGCGCATAGCTCAGTTGGTTAGAGCGTCACATTGACATTGTGAAGGTCGGAAGTTCGAATCTTCCTGCGCCCACCAAAAAACATCCAGCATCGGCTGGATGTTTTTTATCCTGAGCGAGCAAGGCGAGTCGAAGGGCGAGATCGATCGCGACGCGCATGTTATGCACACCAGCCCTAACGAAAGTTTGACGAATTCGTGCTATAATTCTATCGATTTCACCGCGCAATTTTTTCGATGTTCCTAATGCCAACCCGTATGCAAAAAATTAGTGTCTTTGTCCTTGGCCTCGCGATCGCGGTTTCGAGTTTTGCGAACGTCCCCGTCGCCCGCGCGGCCGGCGCGGCCACGTTCGGCCTCTCGTCGTCGAGCGCGTCGCCGGCGATGGGGAATACGTTCGAGGTGTCGGTGTGGGTCAACCCGCTCGGCGAGTCGCTCGACACGGCGCGCGCGAATCTGAGCTTCCCCGCGTCCGTCCTCGAGGCCCAGCGCTTCGATCTCGGAACCCAGTTCACCTCGCTCTCTCCCGGCTACTCCATCAACAACGCCGCCGGCACCGTGTCGTTCGGCGCGTTCCGGTCGAACGGCCGCGTCACGGCGAGCGGCATGCTCGCCACGGTCACCTTCCGCGTTGTCGCGGCAGGCTCCGCGACCATCTCCGTCGCGTCCGACTCGAAGCTGATCAACAACGGCGAGGAGAAGGTGAGCTCGTCCGGATTCGGCAGCGTCACGGTATCCGGGGCCGCCGCGTCCGCCACCGACGCCAGCCTCGAGGCGCAGGCACTCGTCAACTTCGGCGCGTTCGCGGGCCGCATGCCGTCGAGCTCCGTCGATTGGGAGGCGCTCCACTGCATGGCCTACGACACCTGCTACCCGATGGACCCGGCCCTGCGAAACGTCGCCCACGAGGCGCAGTCGCTCGTCGTGTTCGGCGCAAAGTACGGCCACATCCCGGCCACGTCCATGGACTGGAAGGCCCTGCACGCCATCGCGTACACCTCCATCTTTTACGACTGGACCGCGATTGACGCGCAGTAAGATATGAACCGCATCCCTTATCTCATCGCCATCGCGCTCCTCGTCGCCTCGCCGGCGGGCTTCTTGCGCGCCGCGTCGAGCGCCAGCTACCAGATCGATCCGGCCGACGACACGGTGTCGAGCGGCAAGACGATTTCGTCGCCGAGCTACTCGCTCAGCGGCTCGCTCGACCCGATCGGCGGACGCTCGACGTCCGTATCCTTCGCGCTCGAGTCCGGCGGCTCCGGCCAGTTCGGCTGCGGCGACGGGTTCGTGGATCCGGGCGAGGAATGCGATTCCGGCGACCTCGACGGCGGGTCGTGCGTGATCGAGGGGTTCGACTCGGGTGACCTTGCGTGCGGTTCCGACTGTTCTTACAATACTTCCGATTGCGATAACGACGGTGGTGGAGGCGGGGGTGGCGGAGGCGGAGGTGGAGGGGGATCCTCAACCACGACCACCACGACGACCTCCGACTCGTCCTCGTCCGGCCTCACGCTCGACCAGGAAAGCGCCGCTTCGGGCGACATCAGCTTCGGCGCGTCCGAGACGCTGTTCGGAAACCGTCCGTCAGGATCCACGATCACCGTGAACGGCAGCTCGTCCGGCGTAACCTATCCCACGTCCACGACATGGGTCGCCGTGGTGTCTATCGACGAAGGAGTAAATGACAATACGATCGTCGCGATGTCGTCGACGGGCCAGACCGTCGGCACGCTCACGATCTCGCTCGTCGTGCACGCGGTCGGCGACGTGAATGGCGACGCGATCATCGACGACTACGACCTTTCCATGCTCGTCCACATCTGGAACTCAACCGACTCGTCCGCCGACTTCAACGGCGACGGCTCGGTGGACGACTACGATTTCTCCATGCTTGTTTCTCGCTGGAACAATCTCTCCTAACCTATGAGGCACCGGCTGCTCGCCATCCTTATCGGCTCGCTTCTCCTTCCGTCCCCGTCGTGGGCTCTCGGCGGGGCGACGTTTGCGCCGTTTCTTTCCGCGCCGGCCGTCGACGTGGGCGAGCGATTTACCGTCGAAGTCCTCCTTGATCCTCATGGCGAAAAAATCGACGTGGCCCGCGCGAACGTCGCCTTTCCTCCCGACCTTCTCCGCGTCGAGACCGTGACGCTCGGAACGCTCCTTCCGCGCCAGTCTCCCGGAAACTCCTTCGACAACGCGGCCGGCACGATCTCCGAGGGAGGTTTCCTCCTGGGCGAGACAACCTCCGCGAAGGGAACGTTTGCCACGATCACCTTTCTCGCGCTGAAACAAGGATCCGCGACGGTTTCGATCGCCAGTTCGTCAAAGCTCATCACGGACGGCGAGGAAAAGGGGACGGGATCGTACGGCTCGGCTGTCGTCGACATTCAGAAAGAAGATGACGCGATCGGCCCGTCGATTTCCCTCATCAGCCTGAGCCACCCAAGCCAGGGCGCCTGGTACAAGTCGAATACGTTCGTCGCCGACTGGACGAAGCCCGACATGGGAACGGTCACGGGCTGGCTGACGGCCTTCGACCAGAGTCTGACGACGGATCCGTCCGAAAAGCTTTCCATAAAATATCTCACGAAGACCGTCGAAGACATTTCCGACGGCACCTGGTACTTCCATCTGAAGGGCGTCCTGGCGGGAGGAACGTACACCGAGACGGTCCACGAGCGCGTCCAGGTCGACCAGACTCCTCCGAATCTCATCGCCCCGTCGACCCCGCGCATCCGGTACCTGGAAGGGGAAAGCGCGCTGCTCACGTTCGGAGCGACGGACGAGGCGAGCGGAATCGACCATTACGAGGTTTCGACAAACGACGGCGTCTACGAGACAGCATCCAGTCCGCTCGTCCTGAAAGACCTGAGGGTCGGCGACGCGTTCGTCCAAGTGAAGGCAGTCGACAGGGCCGGTAACGCCACGTTCGGCAAGGCGGGCTTCCGTGTGTATCCGAAGGACACGGTCCTCTCCGGCGAGGACTCTGCCGCCAGGGACAAGGAAAACGCGGAGATCGCATCGCTTGCGGATCCGACCTCGCCAAAGCTATCGACCGAATCGTCGACGAACTCGCTCCTCATCATTTCCGGGCTGGCAGTCCTTGCAGGGGCTGGCATCCTCGCGGTTCTCAACCGCAAGATACGGAAACACATTTCAAAAAAATAACCCGTTCCTCATAACCGCGCATATGTTGAAAAAACTCCTAAACATGACGCTCGCCGTGCTCATCGT
The DNA here is from genome assembly GCA_943357025.1 of Candidatus Uhrbacteria bacterium RIFOXYB12_FULL_58_10. GTDB lineage: Bacteria > Patescibacteriota > Patescibacteriia > UBA9934 > GWF2-40-263 > YC12-FULL-57-11. The sequence goes on from CALRGA010000035.1 coordinate 5,118, forward strand.
CTTCGGCTCGCTCGGTCCCGCGCCGTTTCTCAGGGCCGTCGCCCGCGCCGCCACGCCGGACACGATCTCGTACCAGGGAAGGCTCCGCGACGCGGACGGGATCGCCGTTGCAAACGGCCCCTATGATTTTACGTTTGCGCTCTACAACGATGACGATGCGGGAGATTTGGAATGGACGGAAGCGCAGATCGACGTTCTCGTTATTGACGGGTATTTTAGCGTGCAACTCGGGTCCGACACGCCGCTCGATGGCGCCGCGCTGAACGGCGAGCGCTGGCTTGAGGTCCAAATCGAATTGGATGACCCAATGACTCCCCGCGTCGCCATAAACTCGGTCGCGTACGCCATGACCAGCCGTGCCGTCGAGTCTCTGGACGAGCCGCCGGCCGAGGCATACGGCGGACGGATGTATTACGACACGGGCGACGGCCAGCTGTACGTCTACGACGCGTTCACCAGCGCCTGGGTTTCCACGGGATCCGACATGACACCGACGTTCACCGGCCTCGTGACCGCGGACGGGGGAGTGACCGCCGACGGCGGCGTCTTCACCGTGGCCGACGGAACGGGGGCCTTGCACGCGGCCGGCGCGGTCGACTTCGACTCGACGCTCGACGTGGACGGCGCTTCGAACTTCGACGGCGCGCTCGTGGCCAACTCGACGCTTGGCGTGACGGGCGCCTCGACCCTTGCCGGACTGCTCACCGCCAATGGCGGCATCACGGCAGACGGCGGGCTGTTTACCGTCGCCGACGTTTCCGGCAACCTGCACACGGGCGGCACGCTTGACGTGACGGGCGTCTCGACGCTTACGGGCCTCGTGACGGCAACCGCCGGAATCACGACCTCCTCCAATCTCACAACCACCGGCACGGGCGACCTCGTTTCCGCCGACGACCTGACGGTCGCCGACGACGCCACCGTTTCCGACGCCCTGACCGTGGCCGGCCTGGCCACGTTCAACGGGGGCATCACGTTCGACGGCGGGCTGTTTACCGTCGCCGACGCCACCGGCGCCATTCACACGAATTCCTCGCTCGACGTCGACGGTTCCTCCAACTTTGACGGGGCCATGACCGTGGGCGGCGCGTCCACCTTCAACGGCGCGGCAACCTTCGCCTCCGCTTCCACGTTCAACGGCGCCGTCACGTTCAGCGGATCTCCTACGTTCTCGGGTGAAATCAAGGCCAATGGAGGAATCGGGAACAACGCCGGTCAGTTGACCATAAACCCGGTTACATACACCTCCATCGGCGCGGGCGCTCCCGGCACGGCCTCTGGCGCGAACGACCTCTTCGTGACGGGCGACTTCGAGGTGGATGCGACCGCCAACTTCGACGGCACGTCCGACTTCGACGCGGCCGCCAACTTCGACGGCGCGGTCACGGCAACCTCCACGCTCGGCGTGACGGGCCTCTCCTCGCTTGCCGCCCTCACCACCACCGGCGTCGCCGCCATCGGCGACGGCTCCGCGACCGTCGCGGTCAACTCGTCCGACTGGGACATCGACGCGACCGGCGCCATGACGGGCATCGGCGCGGTCACCGCAGACGGACTGATCACAGGCTCGGCCGGCGCGACAATCACGGGCCTCCTGACCGCCAACACCGGCATTACCGCCGACGGTTTCGCCGTGGCCGACGGGGGAGCACTCACGACCAGCGCGAACATCACACAGACCGGCGCGACGACGTTCTCGACCGGCACGGGCTCGGTCTCGCTGAACGGCGATACCACGATTGCCAACGGCAGCGCGTTCGCTGCGAACGGCATCGTAACGCTCGGCGACGGCGGCGATTCCGTCGCGGTCAATTCGTCCGACTGGAACGTGAGCGCGACCGGCGACATGACCGGCATTGGGGCGATCACGTCAGATGATCTGATCTCAGCGTTCATATTCGAGACATCCGGAGCCAACTTCACGGCCAACGATAGCGGCAACGTTTACGCCGCCGGAACGCTCGACGTCGACGGCGCGGTCCATGCTTCCTCGACGCTCGACGTGGACACAAACGCGAACGTCGACGGAACACTGACCGTCGGCGGCATCTCGACGCTTACCGGCGCGCAGAATTTTATTGGCAACACGGATCTCCGCGGAACGCTTGCGGACTCCACGGGAAACCTCACGGTCACCGACGACGTCGATCTCACAGGGACTCTCACCATAACCGGCGCGGCCACGATTAGCTTGACACTCGGCGTCACCGGCCTCCTCACCGCGAGCGGAGGAATCACCGCCGACGGCTTCGTCATCGCCGACGGCGGGGCGCTCAGCACCGACCAGAACATCACGCAGACCGGCGGGACTACGTTTTCCACCGGCACCGGCGCCGTAACGCTCAATGGCAACACGGCGGTCACCGGAACCCTCGACGTCACCGGCCCCTCCGCCCTCGCCTCCCTTACCGTCTCCGGAGCGACCGTCCTCGCCGCGAACTCGATCGACTCGGCCGAAATCCTCGACGCCACGATCCTCACCGGCGACATCGCCGCGGACACCATACTCGCGGGCAACATCGCCACGGGCGCGGTCGGCACCTTGGAGCTGACCGACAACGAGGTCGCCTCCGCAGACATCCTCGACGCCACCATCGTCAACGCCGACCTCGCGGCCGGATCCTTCGCCAACATCACCGCGGTCGGGACGCTCACGGATTTGACCGTCACCGGCCTCATCACCGCGAACGGCGGAATCACGGCCGACGGGTTCGTGATCGCCGACGGCGGCGCGCTCAGCGGAACGGCCCTTACGTTCGTGGGAGCGGGAACCATTTCCACGGGCGCCGCCACGGCCCTCACTCTCGACTCCGGTACGACCGGCGCGATCGACATTGGGACGGGCGCGGCCGCGAAGACCATCACGATCGGGAACGCAGCCTCGACCGAGGTTGAGATCAATGGGTTGCTCGTGGACATTAACGGCGGCGCGACGGGCGTTACCATCGACGGGGGAGCGGCCTCGAACTTCACCACGTCCGCCGGCGCGCTGACGCTGAACGGGAACGGCGGGGTGAACGTCGTTGGAAACGCCGACGAAATCGACCTCACGACCAGCGGCGCAATCGACGTGAACTCGGGCGCTGGCACATGGGACGCGTCGACGCTTTCGCTCAACTCCGACGGGAACATCTCCATCGACGCCACGGGCGCCTCGAACTTCTCGGTTTCGGGCGCGTCGGAAAATCTCACGCTGAGCTCCACGGCCGGATCCGTGATCACATCGAGCGGCGAGGCCGCCGCGGACGCGATCCGCATCAATGCGAGCAACGCCGCCGGGGGGATTGACGTCGATTTCGGCACGGGGGACATGACCGTCACGGGCACTGGCGCGTCGGCTGACTTCACTCTTGATGCCGATCTTATCTCCATCGACGCCACGGGCGCCTCGAACTTCTCCGTCGCCGGCACGGACGGCGAGGACTTCACGATCGCTCAGGCCGGCGCCGTGGACGCCTCACTCTTCCTTTCCTCGACGGGGACGGGAGCCGATGCGCTCACCCTTAACGCCTCGGTCGGCGGGCTTACGATCGATTCCGCCGCAGCCCTCGAGCTTAACTCCTCGGCTGGAGCCATCAACATTGGCAATGACGCGGTCGCCCAGGCGATCAACGTCGGCACCGGCGCGGCTGCTCGCACGATCACCATCGGAAACGCAACCGACGCGACCGCGCTGAACTTTACGTCCGGCACGGGACAACAGACATTCACGTCGTCCTACGCGTCGGGAGGCGCGGGTTCGGCGTTCATCCTGTCCGACATGGCCCTGACGAGCGGAACCCTGCTGTACGGCGATCTCCGCGGAACGAGCGGAACGGGGGTCAACCTCACCTACGGCGGCGCCGTCACCCAGGCGGGTAGCGCGACAGGCCTCTCGGTAAACCTGGGGAACCTGGCGGGCGCGGACGGCTTCAACGCCACCAACCTCGACCTGACGATGAACGGGCAGACCTTCAGCGGGGCGAGCACGGAGAACCTGACCGGGATGAACATCCTGAGCGACGATTCGCTCGTCCAGAACACGCTCGCGGGAACGGTCAACTGGGCCGGGATAAAGACGACCGTTCCGGCGACGACCCAGACGATGGGGACGGTGAACGCCTCCGGGTCCATCAGCATCCTTCCGAGCGGCAACACGTCCGGGACGACGAATGGATTCCAGGTCACGACGGTCGCGGTCGGACCGGGCGCGGGAACGATGAACGGCGTTCTCATCGGCAACGTCACCACGCCCGGCGCGGGAACGGAAAATGCGATCAAGATCGGGACCGGGTGGGACTCGCAGATCAACGGGACCGGCTGGTCGGTTAACGGGACCGGATTTGCCACCCTTGGCGGATTCTCAATGGGTAGTTCGGAGACCTCATTCGCGGGCGTCGACGCGACGCCAAGCGTGCTGGGAGGATCGAACTTCCGATACGCGAACGTGGTAGGCGCGACGACCATCACGGATTTCGACGACGGGGTCACGGGACAGGTCATTTTCGTGCGCGCCGGCATGACGGACGACATTCTGGATTGTACCGGGAACCCCAATTTCGCCTGCGGTAGCGGCGACATCACGCTCGGGACGGGCGATACGACCGTTTGGTACCAGGCGGACGCGGGAACATGGTCTCTCGTCGCGATGATGGACAATTCCAACGACCATAACGTCGGGGACGGTTTCGACTACGCGGAATACTTCCCGTCGTACTCCGAGCTTTCGCCCGGAGACGTCGTGACCGTTGACGCGACCGGAGTGGAATTCGTGAAGAAATCCGAGCAGGCGTATGACCGGGCGGCGGTGGGAGTCGTTTCCACCCAGCCGGGGATGACCATCGGGGAGCCGACGGTGGCATACGCGGCGCAGATCGCGCTTGCCGGGCGCGTGCCGGTGAACGTGACGGACGAGAACGGGGCCGTGGAGCCGGGCGACTATCTGACGACGTCGTCCACTCCCGGGTTTGCCATGAAGGCGACCGAGGCCGGTGCGGTGATCGGCGTGGCTCTCGAGGCGTTCAACGGGACGTCCGGGCAGGTGAAGATGAAGGTGGCGAACTTCTGGTACGCGCCGCCGACCTCCGTTGCCAGCTCGCTGCAGGGATCGGACGGGTCCGTGCTTTCGTCGGGTAGCATCTCTGCGGACACGGTGACCGTCGCCGAGCATCTCGTCGGATCGTCCGACATGGCCGGCCGCGCGAGCATCGTCGCGGGCGACACGCGGGTTCATGTGACCTTTGAGAGCGAGTACGCGTACCAGCCCATCGTGAACGCCACGCTGAGGTCGAACGTGAACATCGAGGGGTACTGGTTCATCGAGGAGGAAAGCTCCACCGGGTTCGACATCGTGCTCGACGGGACGCTTGCCTCCGACGTGGAGTTCAACTGGATCGCGGTCGGAGTGGACGGCGGCGAGGTGAGCGTGTCGGACGGGTCGACGCGCGACATCGAGCTGTACGTGCTGCACGGCAGCGC
>CALRGA010000036.1 GCA_943357025.1 Candidatus Uhrbacteria bacterium RIFOXYB12_FULL_58_10
ATGTCAAAGTTCGTTGAAAAAAACGACGGAACCGAAACAAAGATCCTAAACGGCGGAGGAGGGCAGAAGCCGAGCGAAGCCGTTACGCTAGCTAACGCCATCTATGATTTCCCTGACGTGTACGCGGCCTCCAAGCAATATTATTCAGGGACATTCGACCCCAATCTCAATTCTGAAATGCATGGCATCTCGAAGAGCTACCTCCGCGGTATATTTAACCATCTGCGGTCTCTCGGCGATGTCGAAGCGATGGCCACGTTCTCGCCTTCGAGCTTTGAAGCGGAGGACTTCGAGTATGTCAGGGAAGCATTGTTTCGCGCGTATGTGGAAAAGCGTCCTCAGCGCATTTTACGCGAATTGAAGTCCTTCGGACCTCTCCTGAATGGCATGCCAACGAACGAGCGCGACCGCATCGTCCGGGCCGCGATCGACGCGCCAGGATACCCATCCGTCTATGACTTTTACGATCTGTCGATATCCCCGATCGTATCCGGAGAAAATACGGAGCATCTTGCTGAAAAACTCCGCTTGGATGGGTATGAGAAGGCTGATATCGCAAAGATGCTTTGGGGAGACAAGCTGATGGTGGCAACCCTGTCCCCCAAGCTTGCGAAGGCGTTGGAAATTCCGCGGGAGGATCGTGATAAGATGTTTGAAAAAGTCCTGATAGACGACCCTGCCTTCTTGCGTGACAACGCGGACAGGATTCAGCTCTCGGAAGCCCAGAGAATCCGCGTCGAGAAGCGCATCGTCGAGATTGAGACGCAAGCGATGTCGGACGACCTCAGCAGGCAGCTGCAATACGCGCATTACGACATTCGAAACTTTGCCGTCGAAGAGTTTCGGAGAATCGCGAGCGTCGATTTTAAAAAAGCTCGGGATTTGTTTTTTGGCGAATCCTTCGTTCCCACCGTCGAGAATGAGCCGGAGTCTGGAAAATTCGTCTTGGGGGCGGATTCGGAGCTGGAAAGACGGGCAGAAGCCATTCGTCTCGTGAGCGAGTCGCCGGCGCTACGTGCAATTTTTCTGGAGATCACCGACCAATTCTCGGCGACGGCACTCCGGGCGTTTGCCAAGCGTGTGAAGGCCGTCGGGATCAAGTCCGCGGAGAGCTTTTTTATGGGGAACAAGGATGAATGGGACCGAAATCCCGAAAGCAGGTGGCCCCTGATGGAGGAATTTCTGATAGACGCCCAGGAGGCGCTCGCGAGGACCAAGGCGGAGGATCCGATCGAGATGGGCGAGATGGAGGACGATGGTTCGGTCGCGGTAACGCTGGAAATTCCTTCGTTGCGCCACGATCCGTCGTGGTATGACGAGTCCAGGGTCGTTTCCTACCCAATATCGACGGACGACAAGGACTATAGGCTTCCAGCGGAGTTCGCGCTGATTGAAAATCTTCAATCGCACGCCCCGCAGGACGTCCGGGCCCTTTACCGGGCGATGGTATCCGGGAATCGCGGGGCTATGCGCATCCTCGTGGAGAAGATGTCCGGGTTGGGAGAGGTTCCCCCGGAAAAATTCGAGTTCATCGCCTTGTCCCTCGAGGCGGTCGCCCGTTTGTGGGACGCGAGCGCGCCGAACGAGGACGCGGTCGTGAAGGATCTCCGCGAGAAGCTGTCCAGCGCGGAGAATCTCATCCCGCTGCCCGGCTCCTCGGAACCGCTCACAATTCATAATCAGCTGCTCAATCGCGACCGCGTCATCCCGTCGTTCACGGATTCCGTCCGGTCGGGATATCTCACGGAAGTCGCGCTTGCCTACGCGGTCCAGCTGTCTCGGAAGCCTTCCGTCGAAATTACCGAGGTCGCGAAGCACCTGATCGTCGTCGAGACGCAGGCGCGTGCCATGTATAAGAACGTCGTCGAGCAAGGCGTTCCGATTTTCCGCGATTTCGTCGCATGGGCCAACGAGGAGCACAGGAAAGCCGGGGCCAGCTACCCGGGTGAGTTTTACGTCGGGCGGGACACGCTGATGACCCTTCACGAGGGAGCGAATGCCATGCGCTGGGGAAAGATGAGCGGAAAAAAGCGTCGTTCGCTCACGGTTCATGTCGACGTCTCCAGGCCGTTGCAGTACAACGCGACCGCGAATCCGGAACTCAAGGCAATGATGCTGACTTGGCTTGAGCAGGAGGGTGTTACGGAGAAGATGCTTGGCATTGACGGCGGCAAAAGTGGAAATTCTCCAAAGTACGTTTTTAACGCGCTTTCGGGACGGGAGCTTCCCACGGACGAGCTCGATGAGAAAATTCGTCTCGTAGACACCGTGATTTCGACAAGACAGTTCAACTCTCGTATGAATTATGACGGTCTTGTCGACTGGATGGAAGTGCTTCCGAAGTTCTCCGACCGGTCGGAAGGAATTGCGAAAAACGAGTTCGGAAAATATTACGTGGTGACGTCCCGTCGCTCGCCGATCGAGCGCACCCTTGCCTGGACGGTCCAGCAGGCGGTCTGGCGCGAGCTGATCAACTACGACGCGGTCGCGCACGCGGCTGCAAACGCCATCGAGCCGCGCGGTGTTTCGGCGAACGACAAGACAAATAAGTACCCGCCACTCCCGTACAAGTGAGCTGTCGCCAATGCCGTTATGCGGATCGTCCGTGAAGATTCGGAAGAAGTTTCAGATCTCTTTCCTGGCGACATCCCGCCTCAAGATTTCGTCTTGATGGGTATGAACGCGACCGTTTCCCCGTAAAACCGCGACGCGAGCGACGAGAGATCCTCGTCGCTTTTCGTCGTGAGATATTGGCGGGTTCCTGACTGGTCAATTCGTTCGGCCATGTCTGGATGGCGGTCGAGATAGTCCGCGAGCTTCTCGGCGACGATGGTTCCCTGGGAGATGACGCGGCGGTCGCCGAGATGCTTGGCGAAAAGGGCTTCGACGATCGGGTAGTGCGTGCAGCCGAGGAGCGCGGCGTCGATCAGCGGATCGGCTGCGAGCATCTGGTCGCAGAGGGAAGCGACGAGGCGATCGACTTCTTCGGATCGTTCGCGTCCGGACTCGATGAGATCGACGAGGCCGGGGCAGGCGATTTGCGTGACGTTCGCCCCGACGATCTCGCGGACGTATGCGCCAGACGTAACCGTCGCCGGCGTCGCGAACACGCCGATGTGGCCGGTCGTCGACATCGAGACGATCTCTTCGGCCGTCGGGCGGATCACTCCGAGAACGCGACGGTCCGGAAACTCGGCGGGAAGGATCGTTTGCTGGATCTGTCGCAGGGCCTGGGCGCTCGAGGTGTTGCAGGCGACGATCACGAGCGGGCAGCCGCGGCGGAACAGCTCCCGGATACCGTCGAGCGTGAACTGAAAAATTTCCTCGTGCGAACGAGTCCCGTACGGCGCCCTCGCGTTGTCGCCGAGATAGATCGTCGAAATGCTCGGCAGGCGGGTATGAATCGCGCGCAGAACGGTCAGTCCGCCGAAACCGGAATCAAACACTCCAAGCATAGCGAACCGATCGTATCGGAAATCCGCCGCCTTGTCACGCCGTTTTCGAACGTGTATCCTGTGTTCGTATGCGTACTCGATCGGAGAGGACAATGGAACGCCGTGAGCTCAGCCCGATGGGCGCGCGGTTCGTCGAGGTGACGAACGCGGTCGCGGGAATGTTCGAGTCGGTCGGACAGGGCGTCGAGAGTCGCGAGGGGACGAACGCGATCGTGGATGCGCGGCTCGTCCCGTTGCTCGACCTCTCTCCCGAGGAACTCGACAACGAGAAGATAGCCGCGTACTTCAAGGAGCACGGCATCGCCTTCTCGAACCAAACTCTCTCGCTCGACGGATTCGGCGGGGAACGGCTCGAGCTGTACGTGGGGCCCGCATTCGCGGCCGCGGACTTTTACTTCTCAGGCGACCGGAAGAATCTCACGATCGTGTTCTCGACGGCGGACGAGGCGCTCGTTTCCCTGCGAATTACCGGCGGCATATTCGACGGGTACGGCCCGTCCGACAAGACCGGACGATTCGACCCTCCCTCACTCGCATAATCCCCTATGGCCCTCGACATCCTCGATCCTCGCGTCCGCATCATTGTGACCCTTCGTAGGAACGGCCACGACAACGACGAGATTGCCTCGTTCATGTCGCTGTTCGACACGGCGGAGCGAGCCCAACAGGAGCGTTTGTCCCAGATCGTGACGGTCGAGGATCCGGAAATCATCCGCGCGCTGGTGAAAGTCCTGCCTGACGTCCATGCGGCCATCGTTCGACGCGGCGCGGGAGGGAAGACGGCAAAGGAAATCATCGAAGAGGCGGCTCTGCAATTCACCAAATAACTATGTCCACGTTTTCCTGTCTTTTCGTCGGTCGATTCCAGCCGTTTCACCGCGGCCATCTTTTGGTCGTGAAGGGGATGACGAAGGTTGCCGGCAAGGTCGTCATCGCCATCGGATCGAGCGACGGCCCGAAGAACGCCGAAAACCCGTTTACCGCCGCCGAGCGCCGCGAGATGATCCAGCGCGCGCTTCAGGACGAGGATATCATCCCGAACTTCGACGTGACGATCGTGGATGTTCCCGACATGGCCGACGACGCGGAATGGACAAAAAAGTGCCTCGAGCTGTCGGAGGAGGTCCATCAGGCGTGGACAGGAAATGAAAGGACTCAGAAGTGCTTCGAGGCCGCGGGGATCGAGGTGAAGTCGATCAAGGAGGTTCCCGGAATCAGCGCGACCGAGGTTCGGGAGCGCATGAAGTCCGGCGGCGACTGGCGCGCGCTTGTCCCTTCCGAGGTGGCGTCGTATCTGTCGGAGATCGAGGCTTCGACGCGACTCAAGTCGCTATGAAGAGACAGATGATAACGCTCAGATCCGCGTTTAAAAAGACGTTCGCCCGCGGGCAGGACGCCGTCGTCGGCGTGTCTGTCGCGCTCGCCGCTTTCGCCCTGTTCGTGCTCGTTCCCGTCTGGACTACGCCGGGAAATGACGTGCTTTTCCAATTGTCCCTGCTGACGCCGGCCACGCTCGCGACGATGATCGTTCTCGCCGCAGCGAACGCCGTCCTGATCTCGATGCACCTGTACCTCCGCCGCACGAAGGCGAAGACCGGAACGAAAGAAGCGGTCGGCGGATTCGCCCTTCTCGGCTCGTCCGTCGTCGCCACGCTTGGCTGCGCGTCGTGCTACTCGTCGCTTCTCTCCGGATTCGGGCTTGGCGGCGTGATCTTTTTCGGAAAATACGGCGTCTATCTCTCCGCGGCGATCGTTGCCATTTCGTTCTACGCCGTCTGGATGACCGCGAAGCGCGTTGAGGGCTCCTGCGCCATCTGCGTAAATTGATATGAAAAATGGATTTGTAAAATTATTCGTCCCGTACGCTCTTCCGGTCATCGCCATTCTCGGGCTGATCGCCTATGTCATCGTCCGTCCGCCGGACGTCGACAAGGTCGGAGACGGGATCAAGCCGACGCCGGACCAGATCGTCGACGCGACAAAAATCGAGCGCGCGTCGCGCGACCTCGTCCTCGGCTGCACGACCGACATGGCCACGAGGTTTCACATCCATCCGTTTCTGACGATCTTCGTGGACGACAAGGCGCTCGTTATTCCGAACGGTGTCGGCATCGACGCCGGGAAATGCATGCATCCGGTCCACACGCACGACACCCTCGGCAAGATCCACGTTGAATCTCCGGAGCCCGCGAACTTCACGCTCGGAGATTTCTTTCTCGTCTGGGATAAGAAAATCGACGAGCTGGGGACGCTCGAAACGATGACGGTGAACGGAGCGGACTCGACGGAGGGAGAGAATTTAATCCTGAAGGATGACGACGAGATCGTTCTGAGATACAAGACGGCCGGGAATTAGTCCCGGTCGTTTTCGTCGGTCCACAGGGCTTATTCGACATTTGTTCGGTATTCGGTGTAGACTGGGAGAACAATTATGATCCCCCTCGTCGCAGAAGCGGCGAGGCATCCCCTAGAGATCCCTGCTCTTGGGGCATTTCTGTTAAAGCCTATGGAATTCAAAATGCAATCGAACTATCAGCCTGCCGGGGACCAGCCGAAGGCGATCGCGCAGATTATCGACGGGCTGTCGTCGGGGAAGCGGTTTCAGACGCTTTTGGGCGTGACAGGGTCCGGGAAGACGTTCACGATGGCGAACGTGATCCAGAAGACGCAGCGGCCGACGCTCGTGATCGCGCACAACAAGACGCTCGCGGCGCAGCTGTGCAATGAGTTCCGCGAGTTCTTTCCCGAGAACGCCGTGGAATATTTCGTGTCGTATTACGATTATTACCAGCCGGAGGCGTACATGCCGCGGTCGGACACGTTCATCGAGAAGGAAGCGATGATCAACCAGGAGATCGACCGTTTGCGCCATGCCGCGACGCAATCGCTTTTGACGAGACGGGACGTGATCATCGTCGCGTCGGTGTCGTGCATCTACGGCTTGGGATCGCCGAAGGAGTATGAGAACACGGTGCTGCATTTGCGGGTGAACGACGAGACGGACGGCGGAAAGGGTCCGAAGAATCGATCCGAGCTTCTCCATCGGTTGATCGACATGCAGTTCGAACGGACGACGGCCGATCTGACGCGGGGGCATTTTCGGGCTCGCGGCGAGGTGATTGAGATCATGCCGATGAACGAGGAGATTATCTACCGGCTGCGATATGAGGGCGAAGCGGTTGTCGACATCGTTTTGCTCGATTCGATCACTCGCAAGGAGAAGGGACATTCCAACGACGTGTGGATCTTTCCGGCAAAGCACTACGTCGTCTCATCCGACCGGCAGAAGAAAGCCGTCGCCGACATTCGCCAGGAGCTGAACGACCAGCTGGCGAAATTCGAGCGCGAGGGCAAGCTGCTCGAGGCGGACCGATTGTCGCGACGATCGCGGTACGACCTGGAGATGATGGAGACGATCGGGTACTGCAACGGGATCGAGAACTACTCGATGCACTTCGACGGTCGCACCGAGGGTCAGCCGCCGTATACGCTGCTCGACTATTTCCCGGAAGACTTTCTGACCGTGATCGACGAGTCGCACGTCACGGTCTCGCAGGTCGGAGGGATGTACGCCGGAGACAGGGCCCGCAAGGACACGCTCGTCGACCACGGGTTTCGCCTTCCTTCGGCGCGCGACAACCGTCCGCTCAAGTTCGAGGAGTTCGAGAAAAAGCTCGGGCAGACCGTGTTCGTCTCGGCGACCCCGGGCAAGTTCGAGTACGCGAATTCCGAGCAGATCGTGGAGCAGATCATCCGCCCGACCGGCCTTGTCGACCCGGAGATCGAGATGCGTCCGGTAACGGGAATCGACGGAAAAAAGGGCCAGGTCGAGGATCTGATCGAGGAGATCGTCCTGCGCTCGGCGGACCATGAGCGGACGCTGGTGACGACGCTGACGAAGAAGATGGCGGAGGACCTGACGGAGTTTTTGAAGGAGCGGAGGATGCAGGTTCAATATCTCCACTCGGACGTGGATACGCTCGATCGCATCACGATCCTTTCCGATTTCCGAAAAGGGAAGTACGACGTGCTGATCGGGGTGAACCTGCTTCGCGAAGGACTCGATTTGCCCGAAGTCACGCTCGTCGCGATCCTCGACGCGGACAAGGAGGGGTTCCTGCGGTCGGAGACGTCCATCATTCAGACCATCGGCCGCGCGGCCCGCAACGTGAAGGGGAAGGTGATCCTGTACGCCGACCGCATGACCGGCTCGCTCGAGAAGGCCATCAACGAGACCGAGCGCCGCCGAACGATCCAGCAGGCGTACAACAAGGAGCACGGGATTACGCCGAGGACGATCATCAAGGAGATCAACGACATCCGCGGGATGTTCGGGCCGACGGAGGAGGACATTAAAAACGTGCTCAAGATCGAGGTCACGGCAAGCCCGCTTGAGATCAAGGACCTGATCAAGGATAAAAAGGAAGAAATGCGCATCGTCTCCCGCAAGCTCGATTTCGAGACCGCGGCGATATTGCGCGACGAGATCGTCGAGCTCGAGAAGGAGCTCAAGGAGACGAAGAAACGAGAAGAAAACCTATGAACGACAAAATCATCATCAAGGGCGCGCGCGAGCACAACCTGAAAAACATTTCGCTCGAGCTGCCGCGGAACAAACTGATCACGATTACCGGATTGTCCGGCTCGGGGAAGTCGTCGTTGGCGTTCGACACGATCTTCGCGGAAGGGCAGCGTCGATACGTCGAGTCGCTGTCCGCGTACGCGCGACAGTTCCTCGGACAGATGGAGAAGCCGGACGTGGACGAGATCGAGGGATTGTCGCCGGCGATCTCGATCGACCAGAAGGCGCACTCCGCGAACCCGCGATCGACCGTGGCGACGATCACGGAGATTTACGATTATCTCCGCGTCTTGTTTGCGCGCGTCGGTCGCCCTCATTGCGTGAAGTGCGGGAAGGAGATTCAGAAGCTGACGAACGAGGAGATGGTGGACGTGGTGGTGAAAGTGGATACGAACCTACGAATTGGCTACCAACCTACGAAAGCTACGAAAAGCTACGTAACGATTCTCGCTCCAGTCATCCTTGGCCGAAAGGGGGAGTACTACCAGTTGCTGTACGACCTGTATAGCGCGGGGTTCGCAAAGGTGCGTATCGACGGGAAGATGTTCAATCTTTCCGAGCAGATCAAACTGAAGAAGTACGAGCAGCACACGATCGAGGTCGTCGTCGATTCGATCCCGACCGCCGAGCTGAGCGGCAAGGAGGGCCGCCAGCGTCTCGCGGAAGCGTTGCAGACTGCCGTCGAGCGTGGCAACGACGTGGCGGTCGTGCTGTACCCGGATGCGACGGAGCAGATGCTCTCGTCGAAGTTCTCGTGTCCCGACGACGGCTTCTCGTTCCCGGAGATCGAGCCGCGCCTGTTCTCGTTCAACTCGCCGTACGGCGCGTGCGAGCTGTGCCACGGGCTGGGAGTCAAGGAGATTTTCAGCGAGGAGATTTGCGTCTCGTGCGAGGGTCGCCGACTTCGGCGGGAGGCGCTCCACGTTTGGATGCCGGAGGCGATAGGTGCGAAGGGGAAGAAGACCGCAGGCACGAAGGGACTGTCGATCGTCGATATTACGAACATGTCGATCGAGACAGCCGTCGACTATTTCCTGTCGCTCTCGTTTTCCGACCGCGACAAGGAAATCGCCGGTCCCGTCCTCAAGGAGGTCATGAACCGCCTTCAGTTCATGCTAGACGTCGGGCTGCACTATCTGACGCTCAACCGCACTGCCGGGACGCTCTCGGGCGGCGAGGCGCAGCGCATTCGGCTCGCGTCGCAGGTCGGCTCGCGTCTCGTCGGCGCGCTCTATGTTCTCGACGAGCCGACCATCGGCCTTCACCAGCGCGACAACGACCGCCTCATCGAGACGCTCGTCCAGCTCCGCGACCTCGGCAACACGGTCCTCGTGGTCGAGCACGACGAGGATACGATTCGCGCGTCCGATTTCATGGTCGAGATCGGCCCCGGAGCCGGCGTGCACGGCGGAAACGTCGTCGCGATCGGCAAGACGCCCGACGTGTTCAAGGACAAGAACTCGCTGACGGCCGCGTATCTTCGCGGCGACCAGAAAGTCGAAGTCCCCGAGGAGCGCCGGAAGGTCGGCCACGACGCGATCAAGATTCGGGGAGCCTCGGAGAACAATCTCAAGAACATCGACGTCGACGTTCCGCTGCGTCGCTTCGTCTGCGTCACCGGCGTATCCGGCTCTGGGAAGTCGACGCTGGCGTACGACACGATGTACAAGGAACTCGCGCGCAAGCTGAACGGATCGAAGGATCGGCCGGGAAAGCACAAGTCGATCCTCGGCGCGGAGTACATCGACAAGATCATCCTGATGGACCAGGGCGCGATTGGTCGCACGCCTCGATCGAACCCGGCGACGTACACCGGATGCTGGGGACCGATTCGAGAGCTGTTCGCGGCGTCGGAAGAGGCAAGATTCCGCGGGTACAAGGTGGGCCGGTTCTCGTTCAACGTCCCCGGAGGGCGCTGCGAAAGCTGCGAGGGCCACGGCCGCGTCGCCATCGAGATGCACTTCTTGCCGACGGTGTACGTCATCTGCGACGTGTGCAAGGGAAAGCGGTTCGACCGCGAGACGCTCGAGATCCAGTTCAAGGAAAGGAATGTCTGGCAGGTGCTGGAAATGACGGTCGAGGAAGCCGAGGAGTTCTTCAAGGACGTCCCGCACGTCCACGACCGCCTCGAGACGCTCATGGAAGTCGGCCTCGGCTATCTCAAGCTCGGCCAGAGCGCCACGACCCTGTCGGGCGGCGAGGCCCAGCGCGTGAAGTTGTCCGCCGAGCTGGCGAAGCGATCGACGGGGCGCACGCTCTATCTCCTCGACGAGCCGACGACCGGTCTCCACTTCGCCGACGTCAAGCAGCTCCTTCAGGTCCTCCACAAGCTCGTCGACAAGGGCAACACCGTCGTCGTCATCGAGCACAACCTCGACGTCATCAAAACCGCCGACTGGCTCATCGACCTCGGGCCCGAGGGAGGCGACAAGGGCGGCAATCTTGTGATGGCGGGAACGCCGGAGGACATCGCGCGGCATGCGAAGAGCTATACCGGGCAGTATCTGAAGCGGGTGCTGAAACGATAAAAAAAGACG
>CALRGA010000037.1 GCA_943357025.1 Candidatus Uhrbacteria bacterium RIFOXYB12_FULL_58_10
GAAAAACGTTTTTTTCATGCAAGTCTTGTAATCGCGCTTTCCAGCCTTCTCATCGTCTCGTCCTTCCCAAGCGCCCACGCCAGTTCGAACGGGCCCGGTGAAGCGGCACGGCCCGACAATGCCACGCGGGTCGGCCAGAGGACGTTTCCGTTCGACAAACCCTTTGCCTCAATATACCCCTTTATCGACGTTTCGACCATGGCGATCTCATTCCAGATGCTCTCGTCGACGGTCGACAGATGGTCGCGGACTCCGACAAGGTTCGCGCGACTGTCCGCCGCGTCCGCCTTCTTCCAGACGAGGATCGCCGAATCGAACGCGGGCATCGACACGTACGCGTCGACGATCTCGACGATGTCCGTGAGCCGCTCCATCCGCGTCTTCTCAATCGCGCAGATCTTTTGGAGCAAAGCCGCATCGACGGTCTTTCCGGCCGTATCGAGAAACGGCCGCACGAGAACGACAAGTTCCGCCGCCGTTTTTTTCATGACGTACTGCCCGTTCATCCAATTCAATTTTGCCTGGTCGAACACCGCGCCGGACACGTTCACCTTCGAAAGGTCGAACAGCGAGATCAGCTCCTCCATCGTATAAATCTCCTGGTCGCCCTTCGGATTGAACCCGAGCAGTGCCACGAAGTTCACGAGAGCCTCCGGAAGATATCCCTTCGCGAGGTAGTCCTCCACGGCCACGTCGCCCTGGCGCTTGGAGAGTTTTGACTTGTCCGCGTTCAGCAGAAGCGGAAGGTGCGCGAACAGCGGCGCGTCCCAGCCGAACAGTCGGTACAGGATCACGTGCTTCGGCGTCGACGAGATCCATTCCTCGCCGCGAATGACGTGGGTGATTTTCATCAGGTGGTCGTCGACGACGACGGCCATGTGGTACGTCGGAAACCCGTCGGACTTGATGAGGACCTGGTCGTCGACCTCGGAATTGTCGATCGTGATGTTCCCGCGGATGACGTCATCGAAGCTCGTCTTGCCTTCCGGCACGCGGAGGCGGAGGACATGCGATTCGCCGCCGGCCAAGCGTCGTAAAACCTCCTCGCCGGAAAGTCCGAGGCAGTGACGGTCATACTTCGTCGACAGCTTGGCGATCTCCTGCTGTTTGCGAAGACCGTCGAGACGCTCGGACGAACAGAAACAGACGTACGCGGCACCTGCGTCGAGAAGTCGCCTGGCATGCTCGGCGTAGATCGGAAGCCGCTCGGACTGAACGTACGGCCCGACGTCTCCGAACTGCTCGACGATTCCGTCGACGAGTCGCGGACCCTCGTCCGGCAGCAAGTTCACGCGCTCGAACATCCGCAACAGCGACTCCACCGCGCCCGGAACGAACCGCTCGCGGTCCGTGTCCTCGACGCGGAGGATGTACGTCCCGGATTGCTGGCGCGCGAGCAGATAGTTGTACAGCGCCGTGCGAAGTCCGCCGACGTGGAGGAAGCCTGTGGGAGACGGGGCGAATCGGGTTCGAACGGACATAATTTCTAATTTCCCTTGAGTTGATTCAATATTTCCGGAACCGTCGCGCGACACGCCGCGACGAACCGATGCCGCCTCAGTGTATCCCAGACGACCACCGCTGGGAAGACGATCGCCGCGTTAAAAATGCGTCGAAATCGCCGCGGTTCGATGACGAGCCGCCAGAGCCATTCGAGGCCGGCGCGGCGGACGAACGCCGGCGCACGTCGTCTTGTCCCCGCGATCATGTCGAGCGCGCCGCCGATGCCGATATAGATCGCTGGAAACGAATGGTTGTCGCGTCGAAGCGACTCGATGAATCGTTCCTGCTTTCCCATTCCGAGAGCGACGGCGATGACGTCCGCGTTTTCGATATCAACGGAATCACCGTCCCGGACGATCCCAACCTTCACGACCTTCACGTCGAGAGCGGCGAACTGTCCACGCATCACCTCCGCGGCGCGATCGGCGACACCCGGACCTCCGCCGACGAGGACGAGTCGCCTTCCCTGCTCCGCGCAGAGTTTGGCAAGCAGCAGAAGCGTGTCGACGCCGGTGTGACGATTCGACAGACGCTCGCCGGTCAACGCCGGAATCGCGAATCGCAGCCCCACGCCGTCGGGCAAGGACAGATCTGCGCGATTCAGCAGGTCGACGAACGATAGATCCTGTCGCGCGGCGAGGACAAACTCGGGGTTCGGGGTGACAATCGCGTGCGACGAATCGGACGACAACCATCCGGACAAAAGGTCCGTTAGCTCGCTTGTGGACAAGTCGGAAATTCGCACGCCAAACAGCACAAAATCTCTCATATACAGCCAAAATCTTAGCATTTTTACTTGACTTTTGCAAATTAGCACTCTATACTACGGAGTGCTAATCGGTGAAAATATATGCTTCCGAACAACTTTACCCTCAAATCCCAAGAGGCGCTCAAACAGGCGAACGACATGGCGATTGGGAACGGCCAGCCGGCGCTTGAGCCGATCCATCTGGTCGCTTCCCTTTTGTCGCAGGACGAGGGAGTCGTGCCGGCGATCGTGAACAAGATCGTCGGGAACGTTTCCGATCTTCGCGCGGAAGTCGAGAAGATCACGGACGCGCTGCCGAAGCAGAAGGCGCAGGGCCCTGGGATCGGGCAGATTTTTCTGGCGCCTGAGATGGCGACCGTGCTTTCCGAGTCGGCGGCGATCGCGAAGCAGTTCAAGGACGATTACATCTCGACGGAACATCTCCTGCTCGGGCTTTTGAAGAACAAGAACGTGTCGCGCTTCCTCGGCAGGTACAAGATGACCGACGAGACCGTGCTCCAGGCGCTCAAGGACATCCGCGGAACGCAGCGCGTCGACAGCCAGGAGCCGGAGGCGAAGTATCAGGCGATCAAAAAGTACAGCCGAAACCTTACCGACGCCGCGCGCCTCGGCGAGCTCGATCCCGTCATCGGCCGCGACGCCGAGATTCGCCGCGTCATGCAGGTCCTCTCGCGCCGTACCAAGAACAACCCGGTTCTCATCGGCGAGGCGGGCGTTGGAAAGACCGCGATCGTCGAGGGGCTTGCCCAGCGCATCGTGGACGGCGACGTGCCGGAGATGCTGAAGGAGAAGGAAATCATCGCGCTCGACATCGGCTCGATGGTGGCCGGAACGAAGTACCGCGGCGAATTCGAGGACAGGCTCAAGGCCGTGCTCAAGGAAATCGAGGGATCCGGCGGAAAGATCATCCTGTTCATCGACGAGCTGCACACGCTCGTCGGCGCCGGAACGACCGAGGGAAGCCCGCTCGACGCGGCCAACATGCTGAAGCCCGCCCTTGCCCGCGGAAAGCTCCGCGCGGTCGGCGCGACGACGCTCAAGGAGTACCAGCGCTACATCGAAAAGGACCCCGCCCTCGAACGCCGGTTTCAACCCGTCATCGTCGACGAACCGAGCGTCGAGGACAGCATCGCGATTCTGCGCGGTATCAAGGAAAAGTACGAGCTCCATCACGGCGTGCGCGTCTCGGACCCGAGCATCGTCGCGGCCGCCGAGCTTTCCCACCGGTACATCACCGATCGGCAATTGCCCGACAAGGCCGTCGACCTGATGGACGAGGCCGCCGCCGCGCTGCGCATGCAGATCGACTCGATGCCGGAGGAGCTTGACATGCTGAAGCGTGACCTGATCCGGCATGAGATCGAACGGAAGGCTCTGCGGAACGAGGAGGACAAGGACTCAAAGTCGCGCCTGTCGGAAATCGAGCGTCAGATCGCGGATTTGCGGGAAAAGACCGACGCGCTCGAGGGAAAATGGCGGAACGAGAAGGACAAGATCGGCGAGATCCAATCGGCAAAGGGCGCGGTCGAAAAGCTGCGCGCCGAGGCCGAGATCGCCGAACGCCGGGGAGACCTCGAGACCGTGGCGAAGATCCGGTACGGGACGATTCCGGCCGAAGAAAAGCGTCTCAAGATGGCGGAGGTCGCGCTCACCCAGCTGCAGCAGGACCGCGGATTGCTCAAGCAGGTCGTCACGGAAGAGGACATCGCCGCGGTCGTGAGCCGCTGGACGTCGATTCCCGTCTCAAAAATGCTCGAGTCCGAGCTCAAGAAGCTGGCGCGCATGGAGGACGAGCTGACCAAGCGCGTCGTCGGGCAGAAGGAGGCGATCGCCGCGGTGTCGAACGCGCTGCGCCGCTCGCGCGCCGGAATCTCGGAGGCGAACCGGCCCATCGGCTCTTTCATCTTCCTCGGCCCGACGGGCGTGGGAAAGACCGAGCTTGCCCGCGCGCTCGCCGGGTTCATGTTCAACGATGAGTCCGCGCTGGTGCGGCTCGATATGAGCGAGTACATGGAAAAGCACGCCGTCGCAAAGATCCTCGGTTCCCCGCCGGGCTACGTCGGCCACGAGGAGGGCGGCCAGCTTACCGAGATCGTTCGCCGCAAGCCGTACTCGGTACTGCTGTTCGACGAGATCGAGAAGGCGCACCCCGACACGTTCAACGTCCTTCTCCAAATTCTCGACGAGGGACACCTCACCGACGCCAAGGGACGCAGGATCAACTTCAAGAACACGGTGATCATCATGACCTCGAACATCGGGTCGGACGTGATCCTCGACATGGGCAAGACGCGCGGCACGATCGGGTTCTCGGACGGGGACGGCGAGGCCGGCGACGCGGCGGAGATCCAGGAGCGCGTCATGGCGATGCTCCGCGACCACTTCCGACCGGAGTTCCTGAACCGCGTCGACGAGATCATCATGTTCCACGCGCTTACCGAGGCTCAGATCGGCGAGATCGTGAACCTACAGCTGACACGCACGTTCGAGCGCCTCGAGAAGGAACGCGGAATCATCCTCTCCGTCTCGCCCGCGGCCAAGAAGCTGCTGGCACGGAAGGGATACGACCCGGCGTATGGCGCGCGTCCGCTGAAGCGCGTCATCCAGCGCCTGATCCTCGACCCGCTGGCGATGCGCATCGTCGAGGGAAGCCTGAAGGAAGGCCAGTCCGTGGCCATCGGGGCCAAGGCAGACGAGATCATGATCTCGTAGTATAATGGCGCCGTTATGAAACGGCGCCTTTTGCTTTCAAGCCTGGCCGTCCTCGTCGCGTTTTCCTCAACGCCGACGGCTGTTTTCGCATTCGAGTTTACGCCCAACTACGTCATCTCCGACGCCGAGATGACCGACGCGGCCAGCATGACGAGAGCCCAAATCCAGGCGTTCCTCGACGCGTACGGCACGCTCGGATCACGGTCATTCGAGGACGTTGACGGGACGACGAAGCCGTCCGCCCAGATCATCTTCGACGCGGCAAATCGCAACCGCATCAGCCCGAAGGTCATCCTCGTCACCCTGCAAAAGGAACAGAGCCTCGTCGACGACACAAGCCCGAAGCAGAGCCAGCTCGACTGGGCGATGGGATACGGCATCTGCGACAGCTGCAACCACGAGACGGAGGCGGCGCAGCGGTTCAAGGGGTTCGCGAAGCAGGTGAATTCCGCGACGCTCCAATTCGGCGAGGGCTACATGGCCGATCTTGCCGCGTTCGGGAAGACGATCGCGGGATTCGGTCCCGGCGTTTCCGTCGCGGTCGATGACATTGTCCTCACCCCGGCCAATAACGCCACCGCGGCGCTCTATACCTATACGCCGCATACCCACGGAAACCAGAACTTCTCCAAGCTCTGGCAGCGCTGGTTCACGCACGACTATCCCGACGGGACTCTTTTGCAGAACGTCGAGGACGGAGGCGTCTGGCTCATCCAATACGGGATGCGCCGTCCGATCACGTCGCGAGCCGCGCTTCTGACGCGCTTCAATGAGAAGTCGATCGTCCCCGTGACGTCCACGTCGCTTGCCGTGTTCCCGACGGGACGCGCGATTTCCCTTCCCAACTATTCCCTGCTCCGCTCACCGCGTGGAACGGTCTACCTCCTCGTCGACGACACGCTCCGCGGATTCGTCTCGCGCGAGGCGATGCGTTCGGTCGGCCTGAACCCGGAGGACGCGCTCGAGGTTTCGCTCGAGGACATCGCCGCGTACAAGGAAGGCCCGCCGATTACGAGCGACAGCGTTTATCCGCAGGGCGCGCTTCTGCAGGACGTGAAAACCGGCGGCGTGTTCTTCGTTGAGAACGGATCGAAGGCCCCGATCATGTCGCGGGAGATCCTGAACACAAAATTTACCAGCCTGAAGATTCAGCCCGCGGAGGCCGGCGAGCTGGACGCCTATCCGACCGTCGCGCCGGTCCCGTTTCCGGAAGGAACGCTCATCGGCGAAACGGGAAAGTCCGACGTCTACGTCATCTCGAACGGCGAGCGCCTGCCGATTCCGAACGGCGAGACGTTCCTTTCCTACGGCTGGAGCTGGGATCGGGTGATCAAGACCAACGAGCGGTCCGTCGCCATCCACCCGCTCGGCGAGCCGATCCAGGCCGTCGCGGCCGACGAACCCAATGACACGCAATCCCTATGATCGTCTTCGCCGCCTTCACGCCGCACACCCCGCTTCTGCTTCCGCCCATCGGCAAGGAGTCGCTTGAGAGGATGTCCGCGACCGCCGACGCGATGGAGCGGCTCGGCGAGGATCTTCGCGCGGCTCGTCCCGACACGATTGTCATTATTTCCGCACATGCCACCCAGCATGACGGCGCGTTTTCGGCGAACCTGCACGATTCGTATCTCGTCGACATGCGCGACTTCGGCGATCTGACGACCACCGCCGAGTTCGAGCCGAACCTCTCGCTCATCGACGCGATCCAGCGCGCCATTCGCCGCGCCCAG
The DNA here is from genome assembly GCA_943357025.1 of Candidatus Uhrbacteria bacterium RIFOXYB12_FULL_58_10. Classification (GTDB taxonomy): domain Bacteria; phylum Patescibacteriota; class Patescibacteriia; order UBA9934; family GWF2-40-263; genus YC12-FULL-57-11. The sequence goes on from CALRGA010000037.1 coordinate 6,718, forward strand.
ATCCCCTTCACGCTCGACTCGGACGCCACGCTCGATTACGGCTCGGCCGTCCCGCTTGTCGCGCTCGGAGTCAAGGCAATGATCGTTCCGATCTCCTTTTGCAACCTCTCTCCGAAGGACCACTTCGCGTTCGGAAAGGCTCTCAAGGACGTGTTCGCGAACCGCAGGGAACGCATCGCCGTCATCGCCTCGGGCGACCTGTCGCACGCGCTCACTTCCGACGCCCCGGCCGGCTATCGTCCCGAGGGCGAGACGTTCGACGCCGCCGTTCGACAGGCAGTCGTTCAGGCAAGCGCGGCGCAGCTGCTGACGATCGACGAGGAGGTCGTCGAGAAATCGGAGGAATGTGCCTATCGTCCCCTGCTCGTCCTCTTCGGCATCCTCGACCAGGTTCCCGCGGACCCGGAAGTCCTCTCCTACGAGTCCCCGTTCGGCGTCGGCTACCTCGTGGCGCAGTTCCGTTTCAATCTTTCGTGACGTGTGATCGCCGAGGTGTACCCAATCAAGCGCATGCCTCGGAGGTTCGACGTGTTCGACTACGAGATCCCCCCCGGCATGGCACTCGTCCGCGGATCCGGCGTTCGGATCCCGTTTCGGTTCGGCGAGATGCGAGGGATCGTTGCGCGCATCACCGACGGCGCAGGCCGAGGAAAGACAGTCAAGCCCGTCTCGGCGATTTTATCGGACCTGTCGATGACGGACGCGGAGCTGTCCTGCTTCGAGGACGTCGCGTTCGACGCGGCGCAAAGTGTCTCGGCGGTTCTTCACGCGACGATTCCGATGCCGGGGAAACGTCAGACGACGGACCTTCGAACCTCCGCCCCTTCGAACCTTCGCCCCCCTTCCCCCCTCACCATCTCCGCCCGCGAGGCCCCGCTGATCTCGCAGACCGTCGCCGAGATGTCCGAGCGATCCGAGGCGTTCGTCGCCGTCCCCGATCTCAAGCGCGCGACCGTCCTTATCGCGACGTACCGGCGAGACAATCCCGACAAGGCGATCCTCGTCCTCGCCCCAAACGTCCGCGACGCGCAGCTGATCGCATCGCGACTTCCCAAATCGATCGTCGCGACCGGCGCCGAATCCCAAATCGAACGATCCCGCCGATGGAAATCCTGGCGCTCGTCCGCTTCCGGCCTCCTCGTCGGCTCGCGCATGGCGGCGCTTTGGACGCATCCGAATCTCGGCGCGGTGTTTATCGTCCGTTCCGGCCATCCCAACCACAAGCAGGACGACCGAAATCCACGGATCGACGCGCGGTTCGTCGGACAGGTTCTCCAAAATCGCCTGAACACAAAAAGATTCCACCTCGACGTCACGCCGAGCGCCGAGGATCTCGTTCAGTTCGGAGCGACAAATCTCCTCGGCCCGACCGCGCGACCCGAGACGATCATTGCCGACATGACGATTGAGCGCGCCGGCTCGCCGCACCCGTGCCTCGGCAACAGCCTCGTCATCGAGATCGCCCAGACGCTCGCCGAGAACCGCCGCGTGATATGCGCGTACAACCTGAAAGGCGTGTCCCGGCGGTTGCAATGCGCAGACTGCGGCCATCGATTCCCCTGCGAGGGGTGCGGCGGCGTGCTCGCGCCGTACGTTGCGACGGTGCTCTGCCACCGGTGCGGGCGGACGGAACCGTTGCCGACGTCATGTCCTACGTGCCACAAGACGAAGCTCCAACCGAAAGGATTCGGAAACCGAGCCGTCGCGGCCGCCTTGCAGTCCGCGTTCCCGGAAGCGACCGTCGCCGTCCTGGATCGCGACACTTCCGTCGACGGAGGAAAGGACGCGGACATTCTCGTCGTCACGCGCCACTTCACCGAGAACGTCTTCGACCCGTTCCAGCCGCCGGACGCCGGCCTCGTCGCCGAGCTCGAGGGCGACCGCTCGCTGTTCGAGCCGTCGTACCGCGCCCTGGAAAAATCCCTTCTCAACGCCGAGGAATGGCGCGGCGTGGCCCATGCGTGCAGGGCGAAGTTTCTCATCCAGACCGAGATGCCCGACCTGTTCCGCAACGCGCTCTCACAACCGGAAAAGACCCTTCTCGACGACCTCGCTGTCCGCAAGTCCTACGCCCAACCCCCGTACGTCCGGTCCATGACGGTCGCATGTAAGTCCGACGAGCCGCGGGACCAGGCGCAGAAAATCGCCGAGGCCGTCGGCGCGATCGGCCTCGTCTCTCCGGGAACGACGATTCACAAAGGCGACCCGATCCGCCTCTCGATACCCCTCTCCGACGAGCGAGCGATTCTCCAGGCCTTTTCCTCCTTTGATGACCGTTATATTATTGACACAAGGCCTCTTGAGTGATATTATTTCCGCCAATCCTATGGTTGTCCTCACGAACCCAAATACGGAGCTTCGCGTGCGTTCCGTCGACGTTTCCCCGTCAGACGTCTCTTCGGATCGTTTGAAAAAGATGGTCGTCGAGCTGAAGAAGACGATGAGGGTCGAAAAGGGATGCGGGATCGCCGCGCCGCAGGTTGGAATCCATGAGCGCGTAATTATCGTCGACGACGGCACGGCCGCGGGACCGAAAGCATTCATGAATCCGGAGATCGTCTCGAAGTCGTTTCGCACGTTCCTTTTCGAGGAGGGCTGCCTGTCGGTCCCGGGTATCTGGGGGATGGTCAAGCGACACAGGTCCGTGAAGGTCCGCGCGATCGGAGAGGATGGAACGCCCGTCCAGATTTCCGCGAAGGGCCTGCTGTCCGTCATCTTCCAGCATGAGATCGACCACCTCGACGGCGTCCTGTTCATCGACCGCGTCGAGAAGATTACCCGAACCCCGAACCACTCCGTCCTATGATCCGCATCGCACTCGTATGATTCGCATCGCGTTTCTTGGAACCCCGGAATTCTCCGTCCCATTTTTGAAAGCCCTTTGCGACGACCCGTCCTTCGAGGTCGTCGCCGTCGTTTCGCAGCCCGATCGACCTGCCGGCCGCAACCATGAGATCACCCCGACCCCGACGAAGTCCTTCGCGCTCGATCAACGGATTCCCGTCCTCCAGCCGTCGACGCTCAGGGACGAATCCGTCGAGGCCGCCCTCCGATCGCTCGACGCGGACGTCTTCGTCGTCGTCGCGTACGGAAAGATCATCCCGCAGGCGATCCTCGACATCCCGCGGCTTGGCTGCGTCAACGTACACCCTTCCCTCCTGCCGAAATACCGCGGACCATCGCCGATGAACTGGGCGATCGCGGAAGGCGACGCGGTCACCGGCGTCACGATCATGCTCCTCGACGCGGGAATGGACACCGGGCCGATTCTGTCGCAGACGAGCATCGGGTTGGATTCCGACGAGACAATGGAAACGCTCATGGCCAAGGCGCACGCGGAAGGCGTCCCGTTGCTCGTATACACGCTCAAGCGCTTCGCCGACGGCGAGATCGTCCCTGTGCCGCAAGACGACGCGCAAGCTACGATGACGAAGCTCCTCGACCGCGACGACGGCCGCGTCGACTGGACGCAGACCATGGAAACGATCGAGCGCAAGATCCGCGCCTACCAACCCTGGCCAGGCCTCTGGACGGTCTGGCCCCGCAAGTTCCCCTCTCCTTCAAAAGGAGAGGGCCAGGGTGA
>CALRGA010000038.1 GCA_943357025.1 Candidatus Uhrbacteria bacterium RIFOXYB12_FULL_58_10
CACCCCGCGCATCGCGAATCGACTGTTGCGCCGCGTACGCGACTACGCCGACGTACGCGCCGACGGAAAAATCACGCCCGCCGTCGCCACCGACGCGCTCAAGATGCTCAACGTCGACGCGCACGGGCTCGACGACGTCGACCGCCGCCTGCTCGCCACGATCATCGAGAAATTCAACGGCGGCCCGGTCGGGCTCTCGACGCTCGCGGCTTCCACCCAGGAGGAAATCGACACCATCGAGGACGTGTACGAGCCGTTCCTCCTCCAGCTCGGGTTCCTCGCGAGGACGCCGAGGGGACGAATCGCCACGGATGCCGCGTACCGGCACCTCGGCTTCGACTTGCCCTCCGAAGCTTCGGCGAAGGCGGGCGTGCCGTGAAACCGCGAAGCATGATACAATCTATTCGATATGCCATTCGACTTTGCAACCTTCGTGATCCCGGTCTGGTACGTGCTCGTGGTTTACGCGCTATTCCTCGTCGTATTTACGACCTATACGGGCTTCAACCTGTACCATCTGCTGCGTTTTGGGGCCAAGGGTCCGGGGCTGTACGCCATCCTCGCGCTGTTCCTCGTCGGAACCGTCCTGCTCGTCGGACTGACCGTCGCCCTGCTTGCGCCGTATGACTGGTCCGCGACCATATCCCCGGCCGATACGCTGCAACAGACGAGCAAGGGCCAATTTTTTCTCTGATCGCGCCATATGCTCCACCTTGATCATCTCCCGAACCAAAAGGCCGACGAGCATATCGTCCTGTTTCTGCGGCGCCAATGGTTCGCATGGGCCAGCATCATCGTCGGATTCGTCTTCATGACGGGAATCCCCGCCGTCGCGGCGTTCTACTTCTGGGACCGCGTCTCCGTCTGGCTCCAGTACCCGTTCGTGGGCCCGCTGATCATGGTCGCCGCCAGCATCTACCTTCTCAGCCTGTGGCTGTTCAGCTTCCTGGAGTTCACCGACTATTACCTCGACACCTGGATCATCACGAACGACCGCGTCATCAATATCGAGCAGTTCGGCCTGTTCAACCGAAAGGCGTCCGAGCTCCACATGGGCGCGGTCCAGGACGTGACGAGCAAGGTCACCGGGATCATCGGGACGTTCTTCGACTACGGCGACGTACTGGTTCAGACCGCCGCGGAGCACACGCAGTTCAAGTTCAAGGACGTCGACCATCCGGAAAAAGTGAAGGAGACGATCATCAGGCTCGTCGAGGAATACAAGGCGTCGCACGCAAAGGAGGTTGTCGCGGCAGTGGCGGACGGAACGAGGACTATTTAAAATTCTTCCAAGCCCATACGGAAAGCGCGTCCGCGTCCTCGAAGGACGACGCGCGGGACGAAGCGCCGAAGAGGACGACGAGAAGCTCGCGCTTCTCGTTTTTTGCGCTGGGACGCAGCGAGACGGCCAGGTTCCAACCTGATTCGTCGAGATAGCCGGTCTTGCCTCCCGTCACGAACACGTCGTCGTACTGCGGCTTCCAGAGCATCCAATTGGTGTTGCTGATCGTTTTCACGGTTCCCTGCGACAGGACGCTGACGGACGCCTTGGCGGTGGTCGTATACCGCTTGATGTCGGGCCGCGCGAACGCCTGGGCCGCGACGATCGAGAGCTCGCGGGCCGTGGACACGTTGCCTGTCTCGATCCCGGTCGGGTCGACGTACTTCGTCCGCCCAAGGTTAAGCGCGGAGGCACGGGCGTTCATGTCCTTCACGAAGTCGGCCTTGCTCTTCCCCGTCGATCGAATAAGCGCGTTCGCGGCGTTGTTCGCCGAGCCCACGAGCGTCGCGTATAGCAGGCCGTCGAGCGTGAACGTGTCGCCGCTCGTCACGTACAGCTTCGCCCCGCCGACGTCGTCCTCCGACTTCACGGGAAACGCCTTCGAGAGCCTCGTGCCCGAGTCGAGCGCGAGCTGGGCTGTCATGAGCTTGGTGAGCGACGCGATGGGCCAGACGACATCGGCGCGATGCGCGGCAAGAACGATGCCCGAGGACTTATCCACGACGACATACGACGACGCGGTCGTCGTCGGCATCGCGGCTTGTCCGACGCGGGCCGGCGGCGTCGAGGCGGGCGCGTAGGCCGACAGGGACGGAAGCTCCTTCCAGCCATACTGCCGCGCCCAGTCCTCAAGGTCGACGAGATATCCCGCGCCGGATCCGGCGGCGCGATAGTTTGCCGCCTTGTCGAACGCTTTGCGAAGGTCTGCGCGGGAGGAATAGACGGAGAGGAGGGCGGCGTTCGGTGCGGCAAGGACAACCGTGGGAAAGACCACGGCTGAGAGAACGCCTATCAGTAGCAATTTGTAGTTATTCGTAAATTTGTAGTTTAGTAGCGGATTCGTTGATTCGTATCCCCTCCCCTCATTTCCACCGCTTCGTCAGCTCCACCCCGGAGTAAAAATAACGGATGATGTCTCCCCATTGCTTGCCCCCGTTCGCCTGGCACAGCGCCTCGGACGCGGACATCCCGACGCCGTGGCCCCAGAGGGTCTTGCCCTTGTCGCACGGGGCCGGGACGCTTTTCAGGTACTCGATGTCGCCGTACCAGACGTCGCCCCAGGCGCGGGTTCTGCCGTCGGATCGGGAAAAGTACGGGGTGATGGCCGTCTCACCCTGGTAGGTGACGATGACTCCCGCCGTCGCCTGCACGCCGGCCGTGATGTTCGGGGTGATCTTTTCCTGGCCGTATCCTCGGTACACCTGGTCGTCGGCGTACGACGAGATGTCATAGTACTCGTCGGCGTGCTTCTTCTTTTTGGTGAACATGGAAAACGCGTACGTCCGTGCGATGGTGAGAAGCGTCTTCTGGAACTCGCGGTGGGAAATGTTGCTCGTCTCGCCGAGTCCGCGCAGGTACAGCTCCATCGGGAGCTCGTTGATGATCCAGGTCCTATCCTTCGCGGAGTTGTATCGCAGCTCGAGGACGTTCCGGAACTCGTTGTACGGATGGTCGGATCCGCGCGTCTTCGTGCGGTCGAAGTTCTCGATGATGCATACCGCGTTCGCCTCGTCGGGGACGAAGCGCAGGTACGACGACGTCTTCTCGAGCCCCTTTCCGCGGTTGTACCAATAGCGATCTTTCTTATAGAACGCCTCGACGGACTCGTTCTTCTTCAGCTCGGCGAGCAATCCGCCGTTGCCGTCGATGAGTTTCCAGGACGTCTCGCAGGAAATGTCCACCTTGTTATCCGTCTCGTCGTCGACGGTCAGGATTCCGGCGCGGATCGTCGGCTCGGCGACGGTCGCGCCTTCGACGATGCCCGTCGACGGGTCGCTCGGCGACGTTGACGAGGCCGTTTCCTTCGGTTTCTTTGTCTTCGCCGGAGGCTGGTAAAGGCTCGGCGCGTTCGACGTCACTTCCACGGGGATGTCGATAAGCAGGTCGGGAACCACGCTCCCGTCCACGACCATCGAGAACGAGACGACGTGCGATCCCTTCGAACTCGGCGCGCGGAACGAGAAGTCCACGAGGTCGATCGATCCCGGCGCGACGGTTTCGACGGCCTTGGAGACGACAAGCGCGTTGGTCGATGCGCTCGCCGCCTGTATGTCGCGGGAGTACAGCTCTCGTTTTACCCACGGGACAGTCCCTGTGTTCTTGATTCCAAGCGTGAAGGGAACTTTTTCGTTGGCCTGGGCGGTGATCTTCTTGGCGGATCGCAGCAGGACGAAGGCGGACAATCCCTTCGTGGCATCAGCCGAAGACCCTGAGCCTGTCGAAGGGACGGATGCCGTCGCTGATTTCGACGTCGGAGCCGTCATCGCGACCGACGAAGCTTGAGCGCCGCCGACCGACACCCCGACCGTGACTTCCCCTCCCTGAATCCACGCGACGTCCTCGGCCGCGAGCTTGAACGTCTCGGAAAAGGCGCCGCTCGTCGAGGGCGCGCGCAGCTTGAAGCTGACGTGCCCGACCTCGCCCGGCTTCACCGTCGCCTCGGTCAGACGCGCCGGCTGGATCGCCGCGATCCATGACGCGTCCTGGAAGACGCTGACCCGGTACTTCGGCCCGTACGCGTACATCGACACGAACGCGCCAGAGTCGCGGTTCCACGTCTCGGTCCCGATGTTCTGGAACCCGAGCGTCACCGTCTTCGTCTCGCCAGGCGCAAGCGACAGCTTTCCCGTCGCGCTGACCTGCATGGCCTCGTATCCCTTCAGCGGCGCGGCGAGAACGGGAACGGCCGGAAGAAACGTCGTCGCGAGGACGCAGAGGGATAAAAAACCAAGAGCCATTTTGCGAAGTTCCTCCATATGTCTCAAGTCTATCAAAATCCGTCTTCATCCGCTACACTGCGTACGATATGAACTCGCGTAAATTTGCCGTAAACTATCTCATCCAGGCCGTTGGCCGCGCGATGACGCTGGCGTTCGGGCTGCTGGTCGTCAACGTGCTGGCCCGGTCGCTTTCCCAGCAGGCATTCGGAGAATTCACGACGGCGATGACCTTCCTGCAGTTCTTCGGGGTGCTGGTCGACTTCGGACTGACGCTCATGCTCGTGGTGATGATCTCGGAGCACGGGGCGGACGAGAAAAAGATCGTCGGGAACGTATTCGCGATGCGGCTCGTGTCCGGCATCGTCGTATTCGGCCTCGCGCCGCTCGCCGTGCTCGCGTTTCCGTACTCGGCCGACGTAAAGACGGGCGTACTTGTCGGCTCGCTCGGGTTCCTGCTGATGGCCGTGTCGACGATGCTCGTTGGCGTGTTCCAGAAGCACGCGGCCATGTGGCGCGCCGCCCTCGCCGAGATGCTCAACCGCGCCGTTCTCCTCGGAATCGTGTTTTGGCTCGCGTCGAACGGCGCGGGACTCGTTGCGATGATCGCCGCGACCGTGGCGGCGAACCTCGTCTGGCTCGTGGCGACGCTCATTCTCGCGAGGCCGCTCGTCGCGGTCCGTCCGCGATTTGACATGGACGTGTGGAAGGACGCGATTCACCGCTCCTGGCCCATCGCCCTCTCCATCGCGTTCAACCTCGTGTACCTCAAGGGCGACATCCTGTTCCTCTCGCTGTTCCGTCCCGCCGAGGACGTGGCCGTGTACGGCATCGCGTACAAAGTGGTCGACGTGCTCACCGCGCTCCCGGTGATGTTCATGGGATTGCTCCTCCCGGCGCTCGTGGCTGAGTGGTCGCAGGGGAAGAAGGAGGCGTTCCGGACGCACATGTCGCACGCGTTCGACGTGTTCGCCGCGATCACGATTCCGATCGCGGTCGGCGCGCAGGCCGTGGCCGTGCCGCTCATCGAGCTCATCGCGGGCGATAAATACTCGGTTTCCGGGCCGATTCTCCAGCTCTTGATCTTCGCTCTCGCCGCGGTGTTCTTCTCGTCGCTCTACGGCCACGCCATCGTGGCGCTCAACAAGCAGAAGCCGATGATCTGGGGGTACGCCGCCGTCGCGCTCGTCTCGGTTATCGGCTACCTCGCGCTCATCCCGCGCTTCGGTTCGTGGGGCGCGGCGTCCGTTTCGCTCGTGGCCGAGCTGCTCATCGCGTTCATCACGTACGAGGTGGTGCGCCGCGAATCGCAGGCCGTCCCGAGCCCGGTCGTCTTCCTGAAGGCGCTCGCCTGCTCGGCGCTGATGTACCTCGTCCTTAAAATCCTCCCCGAGATGCACGTGCTCTTCACGGTCGGGATCGGCGCGACGGCGTACTTCGCGTCGATGGTCGCGATCGGCGGAATAGACGCGAACCGGCTGAGGGAACTGCGAAAGCCGAATGTATGATCTACCCGCTCGCCCTCATCGCCGCGACAATTCTCTTTGCCGCGATCGCCTGGCGCGACGTCCGGCACGGCGTCTATTTGATCGCGGCACTGTTGCCGGCATACCTGCTGCGTTCCTCGGTCGGGCCGATCCCGACGACGCTCCTCGAGGGGATGATCTTGACCGTCGTCCTCATATACATCGCGAAGACGAGACCATCGTTGCGATCGATCGTCCCGAACGGCTGGGCGCTCCCCATGGGCCTGCTCCTCCTCGCCGCGACCGTCGGCATCCTCGTCGCGCACGACCGCATGTCCGCGCTCGGCATCTGGAAGGCGTTCTACCTCGAGCCGATGATGCTGTTCGCGGTGATCGTCGACCTGATCCGAAGGGACGACAAGACCGCCGACCGGCTCCTAACCGCGCTCGCCGCCGGAGGACTCTTCGTCGCCGTCGCTGCGATCGCGCAGAAGCTCACCGGCCTCGGGATTCCGATTCCGTGGGACGTCGAGGGTCGCGTGACCAGCATATTCCCGTATCCGAACGCGGTTGGACTGTATCTAGGGCCGATCGTGGTAATGGGGATGGTGAAGCTCTTTGGGACTCATGAATTCCCAGGGACTTTAGTCCCGTCTCGATTATTTTTCTGGCTCGCGGCAACGATCCTCGGATCCCTCGCCATATTCCTCGCCCAATCCGAGGCCGCCGTGGCCGCGGTCATCGTCACGTTCTTCGTCGCCGCCGTCTCGACGAGACGGTTTCGCACGGCCGCGATCGTCGTCGCCGTTCTGTCCGTCCTCCTCGTCCTCTCCGTCCCAACCCCCCGCGCATACCTTCTCGACAAGCTGGCTTTCCTCGACTATTCCCAGACCGTCCGCCTGTCGCAGTGGGTCGAGACCGTCGACATGCTCAAGGACAACGCGCTCTTCGGCGCCGGGCTCAACGGATATCCGACGGCGATGATTCCCTACCACAAGGCGACGCACATCGAGATCTTCCAGTATCCCCATACGCTTTTATTGAATATTTGGGTAGAATTGGGAGTGCTCGGCCTCGTCGCGTTCGGAGCCATCGCCTGGCGCGTCGCGCGGTCGCCGTATTCGATCGCGCTCTTTCCACTTGTCGCGATGACCCTGCACTCGCTCTTCGACGTCCCATATTTTAAAAACGACCTCGCCTCGATGACCTGGATTCTCCTGGCCGTCGTCGCCGCAACGTATGCCAAGGATTCTCGGGTTCGGCGGTAATATCTCGCCAAAGACGCTGTTCGTATTCATTATCGTCCCGATGTTCGCGATCGCGATCATCCTGCGGATCGTCTTTTCGTTCGTCCCGCCGTCGCGGCCCGACGTCATTCCGCCGGCGGAAGGGATGGTCGAGAAGGCGACGGTCGCGGAAGCGCAGGAGCACACGGAGGTGCGGATCGCGATGCCGGCGGATCTTCTCGGGGGAGCCGTGTACTCCGTCGGAGTCTATACGAAGGCCGCGGGCGCGCTGCCGACAGGATCGATTATCGCCAACGTCACGGAAGACGGCCGACGGACCGTCGAGATCGTCGAGCGTCCGAGCACGGCGCTCCCGGACGTGTTGAACGACTACCGCCCGACGTCGTCGCTTCCCGTCGCCCTCGGCGAGGCGGCCGGAACGATGCTGACGCTTCCGAGCAAACACCTGGCCTGCGTTTCCCCGAGCGAAAAGTGGGACCTGCCGGGATACTGCGAGATCTCGAAGGTGCTCGTCTTCGAAAAGGACGGGCTCGTTATCTCGATAGGCGCGGACGCGGCGCACGCGACGGACGGCGAGCTGATATTGATGGCGAAGGATATCCTCGGGCAGTAGACGAAACAGGAACGCCTTCCTCCCACTCCTTCCTCCACTCGAACCCGGCCGTGCCGCAGTCCTCGCAGCGCGTCTCGATACGTCAACCGAGGTGTCCCTCGTCGACATCGTCCAACGCGAGCGGATCCTCAGCCGCCTCCAAATAAAAAGACGTATCGCGCGATACGTCTTTTTACTATCTGTTCGGCGTGTTATTTCCGTACGCGTTCTGGTATTTTTTGAGCGCGGCGGCTTCGTAACGGTCTGCCTTGAAGAGCATCTCCATGGGAATGAGGACGATGAGGACTGTGATGAACGAAAGGACGAGTCTGGAAATTGGCGTGACCTGGTCGGCGGGAAAGAACAGAAGCGCGAGAAGGCCGGCCAGGATAATGAGCAGCAGAAGCCAGTCATAGGCATACAGCCCGCCCACAAGCTCGGCCTGTATCTGCTGGCGGCCAAGCGTCAGGTCCTGAAGCGTATTGAGAAGATCGGTATATAGGATGCCCTCCTTCGTCGTGCGGGGCGAGAAGGAGTAGATTGCGTGCGAAAGCGCGCGGAACGCGTCGGTCGAGGCATGATGCGAGACGAACTCTTCGGCGATCTTTTTTTCGTAGGCGAGCAAATAGGCGGAGACCTTTTTCTGAAATGGCTTCGGAAGCTCCTCGGCGACGTGGTAGATATGCCGCAGCCGCGCCAGCTCCACGTTCACGCTCGCCTTCAGCTCGTTTCGCCGCGCAATCGCCTTGTCGATAAGAAACGCCGCCACGAGGGAATAGATCCACAGCGCCGCGTCCGCGAACACGGAGAAATCTCCGGCGAACGGATACGTGACGCCGGCGATAGCGACCGCGACGAGGAGGAGAAAAAGAAAGCGCATAGGATTGCGATTTCATTATAGCACGACGATCGATCTATTTCATCACCGTGACGACGCTCAGCCCGCGGCTCGCCGCGTCGAGATAGAACGCGCGCATCTCCTCGAAGGCTGGCGCGAGGAACGCGCGGACGTCGGCGTCCGTCTCGGTCGGCTGGATCGGGTATACCTCGGCGGCGCGCATGGCATCGGCGTTAACGAGCGCGGCGAAGTCATCGGCGGAGATTCCCTTGAGGTGGCGCGCGACGATCGCGGTCTCTTCGGGCGCGAGGTACGTGGCCGGGCCGTAACCCGCGTCGACGGCGTCGAGGTACCGGTTGCCGAACGGCTCGTAGCTCATCGTTCCGGATCCCCCGGTCATCCCCTTGCCCGTCAGCGCGAAATGGATCCCGTCCCACGCCTTGTCGATGCTCGTTCCATCGTTCGACAAAAACGCCTCGGAAGTCTCCGCGTCGCCGTCCAGAAGGCCGCTGATCTCGTCGTCGGTTACCGCGTGAAGCTCAAGAATCATGCTCATAGGATCGGATAAGTGATCGATGGGCCGAGTATAGCGCGAAACGACGTCGAACGAAAAGACAACCCGGTCGGGTTGTCTTTTCGTGGCGGAGAGGGAGAGATTCGAACTCTCGAAACCTTGCGGTTTACGCGATTTCGAGTCGCGCGCACTAGACCAACTATGCGACCTCTCCGCGGGTGGCGTTTGGCGGGAGTTGGCTGCCCGCGGCGGAACTATACAGGAAGTCGAACGGATAGATCAAGAGTCGGGCGATATGGTACAATAGTCCCATTAACAATTCACCCGCCGCCCTTTATGGCAAAAGGCAACAACTCCCAGAAGAAAAACGTAAAGAAGCCGAAGAAGGACAAGAAGAAATAGATCAAAAAAATCCCGGCCGTGAGGTCGGGATTTTTTTCTTTGTCCTACTGGCAAACCGCGCACTCCTCGGTCGCGACGTTCCGAACGGTCGTCGGAACCGTGACGAGACTCGCGTCCCCTTCTCCGATTCTTGTCGCCTCGATGGGGCTCGACGATCGCAGGTAGTACAGCGACTTCATTCCCCTCTTCCACGCCAGCATGTGCACGTCGTGCATATACTTCCCCGAGATCGGGGCGGAGAAGAACAGGTTGATGCTTTGGGCCTGGTCGATGTGGGGCTGGCGGTCGGCGGCCTGCTCGACGATTTCGCGCATGTTCATCTCGTAGGCGGTGCGGTACACCGCCTTTTCCTCGTCGGTGAGGCAGTTCAGGTGCTGGACGCTTCCCTTGGCGGCGACGATCTCCTTCCAGATTTCTTCCTTGTTCATCTCCTTCGTTTCAAGGAGGCGCTCAAGGAACTTGTTCTTCACGAGGAAGCTTCCCGACAGGGTCTTCTGCAGGAACGCGTTGCCCGAGATGGGCTCCACGCACGGGCTGGCCTCGCCGCAGATGAAGCTCGTCGATGCCGTCGGCTGAATCGACGTCACGTAGGCGTTGCGCTGCGTGCCGCCGTCGAGCGGGAGGCCGCGTTCCTCGCCGAGGCGCTTGCTCGCCTTGCGCGCGAGCTCGCCGAAGTTCGAGAAGATCTTCTTGTTGATGCCGCGCGCCGGGACGCTTTCGAACGGAAATCCTTTCGACATCAGGTAGCCGTGGTATCCCATCACGCCGAGGCCGATGGACCGCTCGTGCTTCACCGACTTGATCGCCTTGCGGTACTCGACCGGGTCGGCCATCTCGCAGAAGGTGTCGAGGTTGTTGTCGAGCGCCTTCACGCAGGCGTAGATGAGCGGCTCGGCGTGCGCCTCCCAGTCGTCGTACAGCTCGAGGTTGAGGTTGCCGAGGCAGCAGACGGCGGTGCG
>CALRGA010000039.1 GCA_943357025.1 Candidatus Uhrbacteria bacterium RIFOXYB12_FULL_58_10
CAGTCATCACACCACGACGTCCCGTTCCAGCTCGCGTCGCTTGCGCATCCGCCGGTGGCGAAGGTGACCTCTGAGGTGCTCGGGACGCCGCCTTCGACGACCACCTGCTTCGGGATGAAGTAGTAGGTGTCGTGGGTGACGTTGATCTCGAACGTCCCGTCGCCTTCCGTGTTCACGGTGCAGACGAACTCGGCGTCGCAGGGGACTTCCACCTCGTCCACCATGACCGTGGCGGCCATGGGGAGCACGATGTCGAAGGTGACGTCGGCGTCCGTGTCGGCATCGGCGCCGGGGTTGGTGTCGAGCGGGCTGCTATCGGTGCAGCTCGCGAGAAGGAGCATCAGGGAAATGGTCGTCATGGCTTGCCTCTGTGTCAAAGCGTATCCGCCAACGTCTCGTCAGCCCGGCAAATTCCGGGCAACAAAACCGCATGGCAGAATGTACCAGCATCTTAGGCCCTTTTTTAGAGTTTTGTCAATGCGAGTGGCTAAGGTTAGTGAAGAAATAGATAAAAAACCCAAACCCCGCCGAAAATCCGGCGGGGTTTTTGTGGTCCCGGCATTGGGTTGTTAACCCATGGTGGACCGAGCGGGAATCGAACCCGCGACTGTGGGTGGCAAACCAACTGAGGTTACCATTACCTCCATCGGCCCACGACGTGCCGGGATAATCCTTTTCACAAAAATAAGTCCCCATGCATAAAATATGCTTGGGGACTTATTCTGCCACCCACATAAGTCCAATGGAGGACCTCAGCTGGATATATATAATCTACCGTAATTTTACTCGCTTGTCAATCTTCGCCTGTGGACAATCTCTCTTGCCAATTTCAGCGCGATCGGCAATAATGCCGCCGAACCGTTCGTTCCTTGTCTCCTCTCGATTCTAGCGACTCACACCGGGGTCCTTTGCGGGATCTGGCACTAAAACTCGCGGGCGCAGATGGCACGCGAGCAGCTTCCTAGGAGGGAAGCCATGATCGAGATCAAAGGACATCCGAACGGCTATGTGTGCGGATTCGGTGGATTCAGCTCGAGAGGGTTGCCGCTGCCGATGGTCTGCCCGACGGCGTACCCCGAGCTCTGGGAGAAGTCCCAGCCCAAAGGGCGCGAACAACCGTCGATTCGACGACCATGGGGCAGCCCGGAAGTCGCCGAGGCATAGAGTCAACCGGCAGGAGGCGTCGCGTTCGTCTCCATCGGCATCTCCTGCCGGCCTCCTTCTTCCCGCGACCGAGAATATCGGCCGCGTTTTTTTTACGCGATGCGGGTCGGAACGTCGGCCGTCCCTTTCCAGGCGAGGTTGAAAAGCGCACGCAGCGTTCCGGCAAACTCCTCGCTTTGAATGACCACGGAGAGCAGGTTGGACTTGTATGAGAACAGGAGGACGGTATTTCCGCGGATCGTGACTTCGGAACGGATCGGAAATTCGGAGGCGGAGATGACTCGGAACCTGGCGTTCGGAGGAAATGCCACCTGGTCGGCGTCCGGCGATGCCGTGACGATGAGCGCCCGGATCGGAACGCCGTTCTCGCCCAGCTCCGCGAAGTGGTCTGCCCGCCGGTCGAGGATCATCTGCGTGCCGTTCGTCTCGTCCACCGGGACGATCTGCACGCACTCGCCCGTTTCCTCCGAAAGCAGCTCGCGCACCGTCCTCACTCCCTCGGCCCCTTCGAAGTATCGGATCTGCGGCTTTTCTTTCCGCGAGTTGTGAAGCGCGTTCAGAAGCGGGATCGCCGCCATCAGCTCGCGTTCCTTTTCCTCCAGCTCCCTCCGCTGCAGGCGCAGCACCGTCAGCAATCTCTCCGGCGGCTCGGCCACGAACAGCTGCTTCTTCCCGTGCGTCGTCGTGCTCACGATCCCGCGCCGCATAAGCGCGTCGATCAGGAGGTATGTCGTCGTCCTGTTCACCCCGGCCTTCGCGGCCACGTCCTGCACCGCGGCGGGGGAGAGTTCCAGAAGCGCGAGGTAGACGACGGCCTCCTTCTCGGAGAGGCCCAGGTTCACGAGCTCGAGGGCGAGATGGTTCATATTGGGGAAGTATAGCAGAAACGGTTTTTCGTCGCCCATCCGATTGCCAACGGCGCGCATTTACGGCAAACTACCCCCGTATGATCGATCTCAACCTCCTCCGCGAAAACCCCGACCTCTTCAAGCGAGCCTGCGCTTCCAAGAACTCTTCCGTCGATATCGATCGGCTCGTTTTCCTCGATTCCGAGCGTCGCCGGGTCCAGCAGGAGCTCGACGGGGTGAACGCCGAGCGGAAGGAGGCGGGGAAGAACCGCGACGTCGAAAAAGGCCGCGAGCTGAAGGACAGGGCCGCCGTGCTCGAGGCCGAGACGGCGAAGATCGAGGAGGAATTCCGCCCGCTCGTGCTCTCCGTCCCGAACCTGCCGAGCTCGGACACGCCCGTCGGCAAGGACGATTCCGAGAACGTCGTGCTGCGCCAGTGGGGAACGAAGCGTGACTTCGGGTTCGCGCCGAAGGACCACATGGCGCTTGGCGAGGGGCTCGGGATCATCGACACGGAGAAGGCGACCGAGGTGTCCGGGACGCGGTTCGCGTACCTGAAGGGCGACCTCGTGCTGATGCAGTACGCGCTCCAGCAGCTGGCGTTTTCCGTCGTCACGCACGAGGGGACGCTGAAGACGATCATCGAGCGCGCCGGACTCTCCGTGCCGTCGACCCCGTTCGTCCCCGTCGCGCCGCCGCTCATGATCCGCCCAGACGTGTTCCTCAAGATGGCGCGCCTCGAGCCCAAGGACGAGCGCTACTACCTTCCCGCCGACGACCTGTTCCTCATCGGCAGCGCGGAGCACACCCTCGGCCCGATCCACATGGGCGAGACGCTGAAGGAAAGCCAGCTCCCGGCGCGCTACGTCGCCTTCACCCCGGCGTTTCGCCGCGAGGCCGGATCGTACGGCAAGGACACGAAGGGGATCCTGCGCCTCCACCAGTTCGACAAGGTGGAGATGGAATCGTTCACCGCGCCCGAGGCTGGGCTGGCGGAGCAGGATCTGTTCGTCGCGATCCAGGAGCACCTCATGCAGGCGCTTGGCATCCCGTACCAGGTGGTGATGACCTGCACCGGCGACCAGGGCGACCCCGACGCGCGGCACCTCGACATCGAAAGCTGGATGCCGGGCCAGGACAAGTATCGCGAGACGCACTCGTCGGATTACATGACGGACTATCAGACGCGCCGGCTTGGAACGAAGGTGAAGCGAGCCGACGGTTCCAGCCAGTTCGTCCACACCAACGACGCCACGGCGTTCGCGGTGGGGAGGACGATGATCGCGATTTTGGAGAACTATCAGGAAGCCGACGGGTCGATCCGCGTTCCGGAGGCGCTCATTCCGCTCATGGGAAAGGACGTTATGCACAAGACGGTGTCGTAATCGACGCGACAGGATTTCGACCAGCGAACGCGCGGATTTTCCGCGCGTTTTGCGTTGTCGTGTCGGAAGAATATAACAGAATTCTTCGCTAATCTAAGCCTAAAAATGTTTGACCACGCGTCGAATCCATGGCATTCTGAAATCAGATCGCACAGCAAGCAACCGCCAAAGCGGCAGCTGCCTGGTGCGGGTCGACGGGGACGTGCGGCAGCATCCGAATGAAGTCCAACGATCCGGCCATGTGGGACGCGAGGCAAATAAAGACGCGATTGGATAGGGAAATCGGGACGGCGGCTTATGGGGATTTGCCCGCCGTCCCATTCGGTGTCTCCCCTCCTTCTGCAAGGAGGGGTTAGGGGGAGGTCCTCGAGTAGTGATGGATATGTCGACCGTTCTCGCGAGACGGTTGACCAATTCCGGCCACTCGGCTCACTCGGCAGACTCTCCTCAACACGACAGGTGCAACCATGCGCTCAGACCGCTTCTCGACCGTCCTTTACACGGGCGTCCTCCTCTCCATCTGCGTCACCCTCCTCGCCATCGGCGGCTGCGCGTACGATCCGTGCAATCCCGGCTGGGGAATTCACGCGTGCGACGAAACGTCCGACGGTTCGTCCGACACGTCGGTCGGCGACCAGGGCGGCGGCGACGGCACCGTGCTTCCGCTTCCGTTCGCCGCCGGCACCAGCTGGCGCTGCACGCAGGGCGCCAACGGGACGTACAGCCACCGGGGCGCGTCGACGGCGTTCGGGATCGACCTCGACACGCCGAACGACTCGGACGTCGAGATCTACGCGCCGGCATCCGGCGTCGCGCGCGTCCACGTGGAAAGCGCCACGTCGAACTTCGGCTACCACGTCCTCGTCGACCTCGGCAACGGGTTCTACGTCGTGATCGCGCACCTCTCCGAGATCTTCGTCACGGACGGGCAGGAGGTCGCGGCCGGAACGCTCATCGGCTACGACGGCTGCACGGGCGCCTGCTCGGGCGACCATTCGCACGTCGGCCTCATGGAAGGCGACGCGGGCGAGATGGCGCAGTACGGCACGTCGGTTGACGTCAGCTTCCATGCGCGGGACACGAACGTCGACGGCTCCGTCCTCGGCGCCGTGGCCGTTTCCGACCTCGTGTGCGGCACGACCGACGGCCACGTTTACGAGTCGGCCCTCGCCGTGCCGCAGTGGCACCCGAACGGCACGCTCGTGAAGGTTCCGAGCTCCCCCAACGTCTATCTCGTGCAGGACGGGAAGGCGCGCCACGTGGCGGACGAGACGACGTTCTGGAGCCTCAACCTGAGCTTCGACGACGTGGCGCTCATCTCCGACGAGGAGCTGGCGTGCCTCGGGACCGGCGACGAGATCGACTCGTCCGGCTCCGTCGCGGCGGCATACGACGCGAGCGAAACCGCGTGGCTCGTCGTGGGGGACGCGGAAGGCAGCTCGTGGAAGCAGAAGATCGCGTCCGACGGACGTGACGACGTTCTCGCCAGCTGGGGACTCTCGGCCGGCGACCTCGCCGACGCGGGCGTTCTCTCGGACGGCGACCTCGGCCGGTACGCCACGCGCTCCGGGACCGCCCCGTTCCGCGACGGTTCGATCGTCAAGGAACAGAGCGCCTCCGACGTGTACGTGATCTCCGACGGCATCGCGCTCCCCGTGAAGGACTGGGACGCGTACCTCCTCATGGGGTACGCCAACCGCGCGATCCTCACCGTGAACGACGGCGAGGTCGAGTTCGTGATGGGCAACGACGGCGTGGGCTCCTGCTCCGCCGGCATCTGGTGCCTCGACGCCGAGGCGATCACCGCCTGCGGCGGCGGCCTCGACCTCGGGTCGGGCGCCGAGGCGGGCGGGGAGGGGCTGGATACGGGCGGGTCGACGGAGACGGAGGAGGACACCGGCGCCGACGAAGTCGAAACGACGGAGGAAGAAGACACTGCGACGGACTCGTCCTCCGAAGCCTCGGCGGAGGAGGACTACCTCTACCTCTCCGACCCCTACGCCTGCTTCGCAAGCACCGGGTTCCGCTCCCCCTACGACAACGCCGACGCCTACGCGGTCGGCTACGGCGACGCCCTCGACTGGACCCTCCAGGCGGACATGCTCGCGAGCCCCGACGCGGTGGCTCCCGGCTACGTCTGCCTCGACACGACGGACTGGGCGTACGACGACTACGAGCTCACGATCGTCTCGTCGATCCAGAGCGACGGGTCGGCGGCGACGACGTACCTCGACGTGGGGGACTGGTGGGACAACTACGACTTCTGTGTCGATTCCAGCGACGCGACCGCGACGGAGTTCTGCGTGAGCCAGGGGGGATACGACTACTTGATCGGGTTCTCGAAGACGACGAGCGGGTTGTTTCCGAACGGGGATGGATCCTAGCGAAGCTCTGGCCCGGGTCTACTGACCCGGGCCTCTTTTGGCTCGGGGATACGAAGCAACGAATCCGCTACACAACTACTAAATTACGAATGGCTACGTAATGACACAAATATGAAGGAATCCATTTACGACACGAAACTCCTGCATCCCGAACTTAGTTACCAGATTATTGGTGCCTGCTTTGCCGTGTATAAGGAAATTGGGCCCGGCCACAAGGAAGAATATTACCAGCGGGCGCTCGCGGCTTGGTTTAAACAAAAGGGGATCAGGTTTCGGGAGCAAGTTTATGAACGGCTAGAGTTTAGCGGGGAGAGAATCGGATCGTATCGGCTAGATTTTCTCGTGGAGGAAAAGATCGTCGTTGAGATAAAGGCCCTTGAACGATTCCGATTTGAAAATTATCGACAGGTAAAGACCTATCTGTCGCAGACGGGCATCGACCTCGGTCTTCTAATCAGATTCTCTGACGACGGAGTGAGATTTCAAAGAATTCTTCGCCCATTTGATCCGTAGCAATACGTAGCAATTCGTCATTACGTAGTTAAGTAGCGGATTCGTTGCTTCGTATCCTCAAGCCCATCCCCGAGTTCTCGATCTCATGGTATACTGTCCTCACTATGCACCGGCCCCTCACATCCCACCCCGCCTCAAAATTTTTCGCGTTCCCAAATTTCCTGAGATCGTCCTTTGTCGCGATTTTTATCGTCGCGGGACTCGCTTTGCCGATCCTTCCTGTTTTTGCCGCTCCTGGTGATGATTGTGCCGATGATGAGAGAGCAACAGCCGATGGCACGACCTGTGAGAAAATTTCGAATGATGTTTCCTGTCCCGCGGGTCAGCACGCTGAAGGGTCCGCATGCGTGGCCGACGCCCCCGCCGTCGCCGCCGACGCCGCTGTCACCGACGCCGAGAAGTCGGCCGCCGCTGCCAATACCGTCGGCCAGTCGCTCGACCAGCCGAACTGGATTGCGTCTACCTTCGCCGGCATCGCCGACATGATCTCGCGGCTCCTCGGCACGCTCATCGTCCTCGTTCTCGATACCATGATCCCCATCATGCAGTACCAGGGGTTCGTCAGCTCCCCCGTCGTCATCGCGGGCTGGGCCATCGTGCGCGACGTCGTCAACATGTTCTTCGTCGTCATCCTCATCGTCATCGCGATGGGGACCATCTTCGGCTCCTCCAAGTTCACCTGGCGCCAGCAGGTCCCGAAGCTCATGCTGTTCGCCATCCTCATCAACTTCTCGAAGACGCTCTGCGGCCTCATGATCGATTTCGCGCAGGTCATCATGCTCACCTTCGCGAACGCGCTCAAGGATATCGCCGGCGGCAACTTCATCCAGCTCCTCGGCCTCGGCAAGATGATGAGCCTTTCGCCGAACGCCGAATCCGTGAGGGTCGGCATCAGCTCGTGGGAGCTGTTCGCCGCCTCGGCCGCGGCCGTCATCATGATGGTGTGGGTGCTCGCCATCGTCATCATGCTCCTGTTCATCCTCGTCTACCGCATCGTCATGCTGTGGATCCTCATCGTCATGGCCCCCCTCGCCTGGTTCACCGCCGCCGTCCCGTTCGACCAGGCAAAGAGTGCCTACGGCGAATGGTGGAAGAACTTCGTCTGCTACTGCACCGTCGGTCCCGTCATCACGTTCTTCCTCTGGCTCAGTCTCGCCGTCGCCGGAGCCGGCAACATCGCGGCAAACGACTCCGGCTTTTCTTCCGCCAGTCCGAAAGAGGTCGGTCAAAACACCGCCGACGGACTCACCGCCATTTTCGAATGGGAAAATCTCGCCAGCTTCATCATCGGCATGGCGCTGCTCGTAGCCGGCATGGACGCCGCCGCCAAAGTTTGCGCGGGAGCGAAGGGCGGCGTCGGCAAGATGGTCGCGGCAACGAAGGGCGGAGGGTTTATAAACCAGTTCGCGGGGAAACAGGCGCGGAAGTATGGGGAGAAGGGGGGTCGCTGGGCGGGCGGGAAGCTGAAGGGCGGGGGCTCTGCATTGATCGGTGGAACAGGTGCGGCAGTCATGGCTTGGGCAGGCGGGCAGAAGTTTAAGGACGTCATCGCTCCGACAAGGGCCGGGCAGGCCGCTCGTGCCGAGGGACAGCGAACGTTCTCAAAGAAAGCCAGGGCCGCTGGTTTCGATCGCCTTGGACACTCGGCTTCAAAGTCTGCCGACGAGCGCCAGGCTGATTTGGCAAAGACCATGAAGGAAGGGGCCGATGAAGAATACAAGGGCGCGAGCGACGAAACGAAGATGGACGAGCTGATTGCAATGTCGAACGGAGGCGGCCAGTCACTTATGGGCGCCGCCAACATGGGTCTGCTAGCCGAGGCACTCAAGAACCCGAAGATGCGCGAGAAGCTGGAGGCATCAGGGGCTCTCGCGAAACTTGCCGAGAAGGGTGATAAAGGAGAGCCGAGCCAGATTGACAAGCTGAAGCAGCAGTTGAAGGGAACGAAGGAATACGAGGCAATCGAGGAGTTTGAGAACGGTCGGCCGGACCTGACAAAGGATTCCGCAGGAAATTATAATTTCAAAGGAATTAATTCGGAAGATGACCTTAGGAAGCTAGATCCGACCGCACTGGCTAAACTTAAGGATAATCGGAAGTTCCAGGATCAGCTTGCAACTTTCAAAACAGGTACAAAAGATTCATCAGGCAAAACGTTAAATGGGTTGGAATACTTAAATGAGGGTCACGGATCAGGAAAACAAGTAAGAGCCTGGAAAGAAGGAATGACCGGCGTATACGAGGCAATGTCGCCAAAAATGCTGGAAATGGTTCCCGTTGAAAATCTCGCACCACACGCAAACGCGGGATTAGTTGATCGTAAGAGTGGTCTTGGCGGACAGATGGCAAAAGATAAGAGCAAGGTCGTTCGGGCCCGTGTATTTTCGGATCCTGGTTTAAGTAATAAAGTGAATGAAAAGGCATTCGGAGCTAAATATTCTCCCACGGGGGCCATGATAGGTGTCGATGCGGGCGCGGTACGAGCAGCTGTAAAGAAGGATTCGTCCGCAATAAAGAATGTCTCAAATTCCGATATGGCTGGAGACATGGCCGATGCGGTTTCAAAGGCATACCTTGATGACCATTCCATGGATAATCTATTGAATCAGTACCTTATTTCGTCCCCGGATGACCGACGAGAAATGGATTCCTCCACTATTGCCAACGTGTTAAGTTCATTTGACGCTTCTGCGTCGGCTGCTTCCACGCCTACTGCCGTAGCAGCCGCGATTAGTTCCCAAAAAGCTAAATTAATCGTACAGTTAGAGGCGTTGGAAGGTGGTAAATCAAATATGGTGACAGCAATTAACAAACAGATCACAGACCTAAGTATTCGAGAAGCCACCCTCGCGAGCATCCGTTCAAAATCAGCGGATCAGTCCCGTGAATTTGCGTTAGTACAAGAAGATATTATCCGCATGAATCTTCGTTTGGCTCAACATTGATTTAGGTTATGGGGGAAATACGAGAGGTAAGTCAACTTCCAAAAGCAATAACTCGATTTTTAGCTGATCTTAAGGCTGTCGATTATGGCGTCGAGTTCCTAAAAAAATACGCCACGGCGAATGAATTAAATAAAACATCAGACCTTCTTGCTTTAATATGGCGTGTCGCATTCGGTACAAGTCTAGTTGAGGACCTGCCTGAGATCCTTTCTAAGGACTTTAATATCCCACAAGATTTTGTCAAAAATGCATCAATTGATTTGGTGATAAACAGAATATTGCCTTTTTCCGATATTCTCGATATCGACGTCGAATCCGCGCTTCTCTCATGGGGCGCGGATCCAGTTCAGTTCGCAAACATCCCGCGCATCCAGGCGGAGAAGTCCGTCGAACTCGTCGAACCATCCCCTCTCCACCAAACCCTCGCCGCCAAGGGCGCCGTATTCTCCGACCCGATCATGCAGCACCGCCTCGAGCTCATTCTCGCGTCGTATCGCGACGGGGTTCGAACCAAGGAACAGGCGACGGCTGTCCTGATGCGGTCGGTGAAGACGGGGGGATTGGAGATGGGGGAAGTTGAAGCGGGGGAGGTGTTGGAAATGGTGGGGAAACCAGAATTCCCAGGGACTTTAGTCCCGTCGGGGGAGCTGGCGACCAGTGTAGAATCTCCTGCCGTCGATTCAATCAACGCGAGCGGGACTAAAGTCCCTGGGAATTCTGATGAGTCTGGAAAATCTGGCGCAACCGTCGACCATTTCACTGAATCCGACGCAGCCGAAGTCGCAGCAATCGCGGATACAAAGAAGATTGCGCTCGAGGTTCCTACGCTCATTACCGACACCAAGGCCGCCGCCGACAGGATCGTGGCGGAGACGAAGGTCTCGTTCGCCTCGGGCGAGCTGCGGACGCGGTTCGACCATATCGTTGACGCTCGGCTTCGGGACGTAAGGGACGGGTTTGGGACGCGCGAG
>CALRGA010000040.1 GCA_943357025.1 Candidatus Uhrbacteria bacterium RIFOXYB12_FULL_58_10
ACATCGCCAAAGGCGGTGTTTTTTGATATCATGTCCGCGTCTATGCGCATCGCGATGATCGGGCAGAAGGGATTCGAGATCGGGCAGCGCGGGGGCGGCATCGAGCAGCACGTCCGGGCGTTGTCGTTGTGTTTGGGGAGGCGGGGGCACGAGGTGACGGTGTATGGGAGGAGGCGTTACGCGGGGACCTCACCCCGACCCTCTCCTTTTGAAGGAGAGGGGGACTTGGCAGGGCCGGGGGTGACGGTGCGGTTCGTTCCGACGATCTATCGCAAGAACCTGGAGGCGATCGTGCATACGTTTCTCTGTACCGTCGACGCGCTGCTGCGGGATTACGACGTCATCCACTATCACGGCGTCGGACCCGCGACGCTGGCGTGGATTCCGCGATTGCTCAAGCCCAAGGCCCGCGTCGTCGTTACGTTCCACTCGCAGGACAAGTTCCACGCCAAATGGGGTCTGTTCGCGCGGAAGTATCTGGAGTTCGGCGAGTGGGCGGCGTGCGCGTTTCCGCACGCGACGCTTGCCGTGTCGCACGTCATCAAGGTTTACGCGCGCGACCGGTTCAAGAAGAACGTCATCTACATCCCGAACGGCGCCGAGGTGCAGGACGTGACGGCGACGGACAAGATCGGAGAGTTCGGATTGGAAGCGGGAAAATACGTCCTCAACGTCGGCCGCCTCGTCCCGCACAAGGGAATCCACACGCTGATCGAGGCGTGGAAAGGGGCGAAGGGCGCAGGGGGCTCACGGGGCGCGTTGGGCGCAGACGGATGGAAGCTCGTCATCGTCGGGGCCGCGACGTATACGTCGGCCTACGAGAAGAAACTGCGCGCGATGATCGAAGGATACGACGACGTTCTGATGCTCGGGTACCAGTCCGGCGAGACGCTGCGACAGCTGTTCGCGCACGCCTACGTCTATGTCCAGCCGTCCGAGTCCGAGGGGCTTCCCGTCGTCGTGCTCGAGGCGATGAGCTACGGTCGACCGGTTCTCGCGTCGGACATCCCGGAAAATATTGAGGCGATGAGGAACGCGGGATTTACCTTTCAAAACAAGAGCGTCGACGACCTCGCGAAAAAACTCGTCGATCTCATCGTCCATCCGGAGACCGTCGCGGCTGCCGCAAAAAGCACGCAGAACGTCGTTCTCAAGCACTTCAACTGGCAGATCATCGCGGTGCACACGGAGGCGGTTTATTTGAGTATTAGAACTGAGGCCGAAGGCTTAAGGCATAAGGCTTAAGGCAACAAACTGACATTATAAAACAGCTTGAATTTTCGGTCGCTGTCCCTTGCGCCTTAAGCCCTACGCTCGTATGTCCCATCTCCCCGACTGGCACGCGCTCTCCACGGACGAGGTTTTTTCGCTTTTACGTTCGGGCGCGAGCGGGCTGACCGCGGAAAAGGCACGGAAGCGGCTTGCGAAGCACGGGCCGAACGTACTGTCGCGCGAGCGTCAGAAGCGGTGGTACGACGTGCTGGCCGACCAGTTCCGCAGCCCGCTGATGGCCGTGTTGTTCGTTGCGGCGGGGGCGAGCCTTGCGCTCGGGGCGACGGTGGACGCGGCGTTCATCGCGGCGGCGATGGCCGTGAGCGGGATCCTCGGATTCGTTCAGGAGTTCCATGCGAGCAAGGCGATGGAGCAGCTCCGGTCGCTCGTTCGCGCCATGGTGGTCGTGCGCCGCGACGGGATCGACTCCACCGTTCCCGCCGAGGAAATCGTGGCCGGCGACATCGTGGTCGTGAGCGCGGGCGATCGGATCGCGGCGGACATGCGGCTGACCGAAAGCGTCGCATGCGAGGCAAACGAGGCGTCGCTCACGGGAGAGTCGGCATCGATCGCGAAGGGGACGGATCCTCTCATGCCGGGCGCCGCGATGGCGGACCGTTCGAACATGCTGTTCGCGGGGACGTCGGTGGTGGCGGGACGCGGGGTCGGCGTCGTGGTCGCCACGGGCGCGCGCACCGAGCTCGGCGGGATCGCGCGGCTCGTGGCGGAGACGCAGGAGCGGGACACGCCTCTGCAGATCGAGCTGAAGCGCCTGGCAAAGTGGCTGTCGGTCGGGGTCGTGGCGGCCGTCGCGGTGATATTCGTCGTCGGGATCGCGTTCGGGCGCGGGTCTCTCGAGATGTTTCAGATGTCCGTTGCGCTCGCGGTGGCCGCCATTCCGGAAGGGCTCGGCATCTCGGTCACGATCGTCCTTGCGATCGGGATGAGGAGGATGTCGGGGCACAACGCGCTCACGCGCCGTCTCATCGCGGCCGAGACGCTCGGGTCGGTCTCGGTCATCTGCACGGACAAGACCGGCACGATCACGGAGGGCGAGATGCGCGTCGACGAGATCACGGGAAACCGCGAGAAGACGCTCGAGGCGATGATGCTGTGCAACGACGCCGTCGCCGAGGACGGCAAGGCACGCGGAACGCCGACGGAGCGCGCCCTGCTCGACGCGTCGCTGCAGGCGGGTTTGCATCCGGCCGAGCTGGCGAAGCGCTTTCCGCGTCTCGCCGAGCGCCCGTTCGATTCCATCCGCAAGTACATGGCGACCGTCCACGGGAGCGACGGCCGCGCGATGATCATCGTAAAGGGCGCTCCGGAACGCGTGATCCCGATGTGTCGGGCAGGGGACGCGGGACGGCTGGAGGAGGCCGCCGCGCTGACGGAGGGCGGGCTGCGGGTGATCGCGATCGCGGTCGGGGCAGGCGCGAAGGGAAAAGAGGCCGTAGGCCGAGGGGGGGCGCGTCCGCCTACGGCCTTCGACCCTTCGACCCTGCGGCCTCTCGAGATCTCCGACGGCGATCTTCGCAATCTCACCTTCCTCGGCTTCGTTGGACTCCGCGATCCTTTGCGCAAGGAAGCCGCCGAGCAGATCCGGGCGGCGCGCGAGGCCGGGGTTCGCACGGTTATGGTCACGGGCGACCATCCGAACACGGCGCGCGCCATCGCCGAGCAGGCGGGGATCGCGACGAAAAGGGACGCGGTAGCCACCGGCGCGGACCTCGACTCATGGGACGATGCCGAGCTCGACCGTCGCGTGCACTCGGTTTCCGTCTACGCGCGCGTGGAGCCCCGTCACAAGATTCGCGTGGTGCAGGCCTGGCAGCGGCGCGGCGCGGTGGTGGCCGTCACGGGCGACGGTGTGAATGACGCGCCCGCCCTTCGGGCCGCCGACGTGGGCGTGGCGCTCGGATCGGGGACGGAAGTCGCGAAGGAGGCATCGGACATCGTGCTGCTCGACAACGACCTCGGGTCCATCACGGCGGCGATCCGCGAGGGCCGCGTCATGTTCGACAACATGCGCCGCAGCGTCGTGTACCTGTTCACCGGCGGGTTCACGGAAATCGTCCTCATCGGCGGCGCGCTCCTGTTCGGCCTTCCGCTTCCGCTCCTTGCCGCGCAGATCCTGTGGATCAACCTCGTAACCGACGCCCTCCCGAACGCCGCGCTCGCCTTCGAGAAGGGCGAGCCGGACATCATGCGCATTCCTCCGCGGCCGCGCGGCGAGCCGGTGTTCAACAGGAAGATGGCCGTTCTCCTGCTCGTCATCGGCGTGGTCACGGACGTCTTCCTGTTCGGCCTGTACTTCTGGGTCCTCGGAACGAAGGACGTGCGGGCCGCCCAGTCGTTCATGTTCGCGGCCGTCGGCGTCGCCTCGGTCGTCTACGTCTTCGCCATCCGCAGTTTCCATCGCTCGATCTTCCGACTGAACCCGTTCTCGAACCCGCTCCTCATCGCCGCGGTCGCCCTGAGCCTCGGGCTCATGGTCCTCGCGCTCACCTTCCCTCCGCTCGCCTCCGTCCTCCAGGTGGCTCCGCTCGCCTTGTCCGACTGGGCCCTTTTGCTTATGATAGGCGTGCTGAAGCTCGGAGTAATCGAAACCGCCAAAAAATTCGCCCTATGAACGACATCTGGAAGACGCTCCGAACGGGATACGAGGAACACGGCCGCGCCCGACGCGCCATCGCCGGCAACGCCGACCAGGCCATCCGCCGCGCCAAGCAGGCCATCTTCGCGCTCCACCGCGACGACGCGGCCGAGGCGACGCGCCTGCTCGCCGAGACCAAGGCGCTGTTCGCCGCGTGCGACGCGCCCATGAAAAAGTTCGCCGACCTCCGTACCGAGGGCCCGTACGTCGCCGCGCTGGAAGAGTTCGCGGAGGCCAGCCTGTTCGCGGGATATCTGAAAAATGGCAAGCTCGGCGCGATCGACAGGCGAGCGATGGCCCCGGGAACGTACCTCGCGGGACTGTGCGACGCCACCGGCGAGATCGTCCGCCACGCCATGCGCCAGGTTACGCTCGGCAACCACGCCGAGGTCGCGCGCGCCTTCGAGACGGTCGAGGCCGTCATCACGTACCTGCTCGACATGGATCTGACCGGATACCTGCGTACGAAGTTCGACCAGGCCAAGAGGAACCTGAGGAGCCTGGAGCAGATGAATTACGATATCTCGATGCGAAAATAACTATGCCTTCCCCCTGGATCTTTCGCCGCGACGAACTCGATGCGCTCGAGGATCAGCTTGACGAGGTGTTTGATTTGCACGAGCAGTCGCGCAACCAGGTGCAGCGTTCGCTGGAAGAGGGGGTTATTTCGGAGCAGTCGCGGACCGAGGATACGTACGAGAAGATGCTTGCCGAGCTGCTCGGCCCGGAATCGCTCGTGCCCGGGGACGACGGCGACGACGGCCACGCATGCGATAGCTGTCACGGGACCGGGCTTCCCGAGGGCGTCCCGCTCCGCGACCTGCTCGGACAGCGGCGCGACGCGATTTACGTCCGTGCCTACGCCTGGTCGACCAAGGTGTTCCTTTGGGCGCGCGACTGCTACTGGGAGCAGGGGATGCGGAACCGCGACATGTTCCGCGTGAACGTGAACGCGTATCTCGTCCCGGTAAAGATCGCGTTCGCCCTTACCGAGGAAGCGCGCGGCGACGCGCACTCGCCGGCGATCGCGGGGATGGAGTACGAGCTTGCGTCGACGTATTTGGGGCGCGTGCGGGAATCCCTGGGAAGTCTCCGCGCGATGGGAATGTCGCATCCGGACATGGGGTGGATGATGGACGAGGCCGACGGCATCTCGGTCGCGCTCGACGCGCGGCGCAAGAACTTGAAGATATGAGTATCCGCGTGGCGGCCATCATCCCGGCGTTCAACGAGGAGCCGACCGTCGGCGCCGTCGTCGAGACCCTGCGCTCCTCGCCCGACGTGCGCGAGGTGATCGTCGTGTGCGACGGCTCGAGCGACGCGACGGCCGAGGTTGCCCGCGCCGCCGGGGCCACGGTGTACGACCTGCCGAAGAACCAGGGGAAGGGCGCGGCGATGCTCCACGGCCTGGCGCACACCGACGCCTCGGTCGTCGCCTTCTTCGACGCAGATCTGCGCGGGCTCACCGTCGACCACGTGGCACGGCTCGTCCTCCCCGTCGTAAACGGCTCCCGCGTCATGAACGTGGGAATCCGCGACCGTGGACCGTTCCTGTCCAAACTGGCGGCGTTCCTCCCGCTCATCGGGGGCGAGCGCGTCATGGTCCGACAGGTCGTCGAGGGCGTCCCCCCGGAATATCTTCAGGGGTTCATGGCCGAATCCGCGCTCAACTACTACTGCCGGTCGCGCGACCTCCCGTACGGCTCGGTTCGCCTTTCCGGACTTTCCATCCGGCGCAAGTACGAAAAGGTCGGCTGGAAGCTCGGCATGGTACAATATCTAAAGATGGCCGTGGAGATCGTCGGATCGATGCTGGCCGTGCGGATAGGGAGGATATTAAAGAGATTTTAAACGTTATGCCCGTAAATCCATCCGACATTTCTTCCTTCCAGGACGCGGTCGTTACCGTCATGGGCCTTGGCGCGTACACGCAGGGCAGCGGGATCGGCGCGGCCAAGTGGCTCATGCGTCACGGCGCCCAGCTGGTAATCACCGATCTCAAGTCCGAGGACGAGCTTCGCGAGTCCGTCGAGGAGATTTCGAAATGGTATGAGATTTACCGCGCGCAGTTTCCCGAGAGGACGATTTACCAGCCGGTATTCGCGCTATCCGAACACCGCGCCCAGGATTTCACGGACGTGGACCTCGTCGTCCAGAACCCTGGCGTCCCGCGCGAGTCGGAGTTCATCCTCCTCGCCCGCGAACACGGCGTACACGTGGAAAGCGACATGTCGCTGTTCTTCCGCCACTGCCCGTTTCCAATTTACGCGATCACGGGAACGCGCGGAAAGTCCACGACCACGGCTCTGCTCGGCGAGATGTTCAAGGCCGTGAACCCGAAGACCGTCGTCGCGGGAAACATCACGCGCTCGCCGCTCGAGGATCTCGACATGCTTCTCACCGAGACGAGCCCGGTCCCCGTCGTCCTCGAAATGTCCTCCTGGCTCATCGAGAGCCTCGAGTCCGTCGACCGCGGGCCCGACATCGGCGTGCTCACCAACATCTTCGCCGACCACCTGAACCGCTACCCGTCTCTCGAGGCGTACGCGGAATCCAAGCTCCAGCTGTTCCGTGGCTGCAAGCCGGGCCAGAAGGCCGTCCTGAACGCCGACCACGAGATGGTCCGCGCGCTTTCAAGCAAGATCGGCTGCGACAAGTTCTGGTTCTCGGAGAAATTCCCAGGGACTGCGGTCCCGTCGGGCGGCGGCGTGTTCCTCCGCGACGGCCAGATCGTCTGCGCGGTCGAGGGGACGGAACACGTCCTCGGCGACACCGCGACGATGGCGCTCCAGGGAAAGCACAACCTTCTCAACGCCCTCGCCGCGTCGCTTGCCGCGCACCTTGCCGGCATCCCGGCGGACGTGATCTCGGCGACGCTCAAGACGTTCCAGGGACTCCCGGGCCGCCAGGAGATCGTGAAGGAAGTTCGCGGCGTCGCGTACGTCAACGACACGACGGCCACGTCGCCGGACGGCGTCATCGCGGCGCTCGATCGCTTTGGCAAGGCAAAACGCGCAATCCTCATCTGCGGCGGCTCGACGAAGGACCTGCCGTACGGGGAGATGGGCAAGGTCGTCGCAAAGTCCTGTAAATTCGTCATATATCTCGATGGAACCGCCACGGCCGAAATCCGGGCCGCCGTCGGAGAATCCGTCCCGTTCGTCGTCGCGACGTCCATGGAGGACGCGGTCAAGCTCGCGTCGAAGGGCGCGGAGGAAGGCGACACGGTGCTATTGTCCCCGGGCGCCGCCAGCTTCGGCATGTTCAAGAACGAGTTCGACCGCGGCGAGCAGTTCGTCGAGGCGGTAAAGAAGATCATGGAATGAAAAGGACGTTGAAAAAACTCATTCCGGCCCCGGTTCTCGGCGCCTATCACTACGCGCTTGCCGTCGTCGCGGCGTTGGCGTACGGACGTCCGTCCGAGAAGCTCGTCGTGATCGGCGTGACGGGAACGAACGGGAAGTCGACGACGACGGAATATGTCGGTCGGATCCTCGAGCATGCGGGACATCGGGTCGGATGGACGGGAACGACGTCGTTCAAGGTGGCGGAATGCGAGTGGACGAACGCGCACAAGATGACGATGCTCGGGCGGTTCGCGACGCAGAAGCTTCTGGCCGAGATGGTGAGGGCTAAATGCGCGTACGCGGTCGTCGAAACCTCGTCGCAGGGAATCGCGCAGTCGCGGCACGCGGGAATCGACTACGACGTGGCGGTGTTTACGAACCTCACTCCGGAGCACATCGATTCGCACGGGGGATTCGAAAATTATAAGAAGGCGAAGGGAAGGCTGTTCGCGGCGCTCTCGACGGGGAAGCGGAAGGACGGGCAGAAGAAGGTTTCCGTCGTGAACGCCGACGACGCGCACGCCGATTATTTCCTTTCGTTTTCCGCGGACGAGAAGATCGCGTTCGGCCTGTCGAACGACCGCGCGGACGTCACGCCGGTCGTCGCGACCGACGTCGCGCTGTCCTCGGCCGGGACGACCTTCTCGATCGGCAGCCATGCGTTCTCGCTTTCGCCCGTCGGACGATTCAATCTTTCCAACGCCCTCGCCGCCGTTTCCGCCTGCCGCGCCGTCGGACTCTCCTGGGAGAAAATCCAGGCCGGAGTCGCATCGTTGCGCCCCGTCGCGGGACGCCTGGAGTCGATCGTCGAAGGCCAGCCGTTCTCCGTGATCGTCGACTATGCGCCGGAGCCGGCCGCGCTCAACGCGCTGTACGATGCGCTCAGCCTGATCGAGCACAAGCGAATCATCCATGTTCTCGGATCGACGGGAGGCGGTCGCGATGTCGCTCGCCGTCGAATTCTCGGCGAGATGGCCGCGGAGCATGACGACGCGGTGATCGTAACGAACGAGGATCCGTATGATGACGATCCGACGGGGATCATGCGCGACGTGGCCGAAGGGGCCGAGAGGTTCGAAGGGTCGAAGGTTCGAAAAGTCAAAGGGGAAAATCTGTTTCAGATACTCGACAGGCAGGAGGCGATCGACAGGGCCGTTGCGATGGCGGAGCCGGGAGACCTCGTCCTGCTGACGGGGAAGGGATGCGAGCCGGTGATGGCGGTGGCGAACGGAAAGAAAATTCCGTGGGACGACAGGGACGCGGCTCGAAAGGCACTCGCCAGACGCGGATATGCAACACATCGATAAGGCCATCCAACTGAAGCCCGGCGAGGACGTGCTCGAGGTGGTGCACGAGGACATCGTGCCGCATCTGCCGCGTTTCTTTTTGCTGTTCCTCTGGGTCGTGACCCCGTTTTTCTTTTTGTTCCCGTTGTTCCGCGAAGGCTGGGTCGGCGTCCTGATCTTTGTCGGCCTGCTCTCCGGCGCGTCCTACTTTTTTCTTCGCGCGTACGTGAAGTGGTCGTGCACCGTGATGATCGTCACGGACCGGCGCGTCATTGACGTGGAGCGGAAGGCGTTCTTCGACCGCGAGATCTCGGAGATTTCCTATCCGCGCATCGACGAGGTAAGCTATCGTGTGAAGGGACTGTTCCCGACCCTGTTCCGCTACGGCCACATCCGACTGCACGTATCCGGATCCGCGGCCGACATCGAGTTTAAGAACGCGGCGCGACCGAGCCGAATCCACGACCTGATCAACGATCTGCGCGAGCACGCGCGAA
Organism: Candidatus Uhrbacteria bacterium RIFOXYB12_FULL_58_10; assembly: GCA_943357025.1. Taxonomy (GTDB): domain Bacteria; phylum Patescibacteriota; class Patescibacteriia; order UBA9934; family GWF2-40-263; genus YC12-FULL-57-11. The sequence continues at coordinate 9,059 of CALRGA010000040.1, forward strand.
CCACTCCACATGCCTGAGCGACGCAAGCCACTTTGGAAACGACTGATCGAGTTCCGCGTGCTGTTCGTGGTCAACGCGGTCGTTTTGGTCGCGATCGGATTTTCGTTCGGACGGGAGTGGATTCGGAACCGCGAGATCCAGGGCGAGATCGCTGGGCTCCAGGAGCAGGCGACGGCGCTTCAGGCGCGAAACCTACAAATTGCGGACTTGAACACGGCGTTCCGCACGGAATCGTTCATTGAGCGCGAGGCCAGGCTTAAGCTCGGCCTCAAGAAGCCGGGCGAAAGCGTCGTGGTGATCCAGGACGGCGGAGCCGAAAGCGCGGTCGCCTCGGACGCGGACGCCGAGGCGATCGCCAAGGCCGCGGACCCAAGGACCCTCCTGGCCATTGACAGCTCCGAGCCGGAGGTTGCGAACCCGCTCAAATGGTGGCATTATTTCGTGCGTTAGAACGTTAACCCATTCCCGATCCGATATGGAACCTGAAATCCCAAAAGTCACGATCGTTCCGGAAGTGCCAGCGGTCGCCGTCGAGGAGGTTTTCACGGAGCCGGGCGGCGAGCCGGAAGCCGTAACGTCCCCGGCATCGCGTCTTTCCCCGAAGATGAAGCA
>CALRGA010000041.1 GCA_943357025.1 Candidatus Uhrbacteria bacterium RIFOXYB12_FULL_58_10
GAAGTTCACCATCCATTCCGACTGGAAGGGGAAGTCGCCGATGAAATGCGTTCCGACGAGGAAGAGGACATGGTTCATGGATCACCTCGAGACAATCATAGCGCCATCAAAAAAATCGCCCAGGGCGAGTGTCCGGATTTTCGACGACAGATTGTCTTTTCCCATCGTCGTGATAGCCTGATACTTGTATGCGTATGGATTATCCCAAGAACGTCCGCGACGCGCTGCTTGCGTACGGGTTCGACGAGAAGGAGGCGATGACGTATCTCGCCGGCCTTGAGGTCGGATCCGCGACCGTACTAGAACTGTCGCGCAAATCCGGACTGCCGCGCACGACGCTATATCCGATCCTGGAACAGTTCTGCCGCCGCGGGTTCTTTCAGATGCGGAAGGTAAAGGGTCGCACGCAGTACGCGGCCGAGCCGCCTGCGACGTTTTTAAAAAAACTCGAGGACCGCGAGAAGACGTTCCGCGACATCCTCCCCGACCTTGAGTCGCTCCATTCCACGAAGGGCGAGACGGTCGGCGTCACCATGTTCGAGGGGTCCGACGGGTTCCGCCAGTTCTGGCAGAAGCTGTTCCGCTCGGGCGTGAAGGATTACTGTCTGCTTACGAGCGCGTCGGGGATGCGTGACTACATTCACGAGGAATATCTCATCAAGCACGTCATCGCGACGCGGCTCAAGCTCGGCATCAAGAGCCGCCAGCTGCTTCCCGAGAATGCGATGACGAAGAAGGTCGTCGCGACGGACATGGACCAGCTCCGCGAGTCGCGCTATCTTTCTCCGGACGTGAAGCTCCCCGCGACGGTCCTGATCTTCGGCAACGAGGTGGCGTTCATCACGACGCGCAAGGAGAACTCCGTGATCCTGGTCGCGAGCGGCGACATCGCGGTCACGCTGAGGACGGCGTTTGAGATGATGTGGTTGGGGGCGAAGCGGGCGGGGTAAAACTTTATAAAGTTTGTCGCCTAACCGAAAGCCATGGCTCGCTCGAGCCGTGGCTTTTCGATCGTCTTCGCCGTCGTCCATTGACGTTCGCTCGTTTTTCGGCTATGATCGCGCATCCCGTGATTGGCACGGGAACGACTATTTTTCCAGGAGACTGCAACATGCCAGAGCCAACGGTCACGGTCATTCGGCGCAGGGGCGCGACGGGCGAGACGGTTCGGATCTCGGGGAGCGACCGGGCGGCCCGGCTCCAGAGGAGATTTGACGAGGGCGGGGGCGACGCGAGCAACGCGGAACGCATTCGCGCCGCGGCGGAGCGCATTGCGGCGGTGTCGTCCGAGCGGCGGACGGCGCTGCACGGGGTGACGCTGCGCAGCGAGCAGCATGACGTGTTCGCGGACGTGGCAACCTACTTTGCCGCGGCCGCCGTCCACCTTGCCGCCACGCCAGCCGTGCCGTTCGCCTACGGGCGCTACGTCCAGCCGCCGCGCACGGGAAAGACCGTGTTGGCGGCGCAGATCATCGCCGTCGCGGAAGTGACGGCCGTGGTCCTCGTTCCGTCTGTCGCCCTCGCTCGTCAGTGGGCGCGGGAGCTTCAGGAGAAGCTGCCGGGGACGAAGGTCGGCATCTACTGCGGCGACGAGAAGGACGCGGTGTCCGGCGGCGTCATCGTTGCCACATACCAGATCGTCCAGGGTCATCTGCGGGAGGGAAAGCTCCCCCTGGCCATCCACGGCGCCGCGCTCGTCATCTGCGACGAGGCGCACCGCGCGATGACGGAATCGCGGATGCACATGCTCATGGCCGCGTTCGACCCGGCCGCGTTGCGAATCGCCTGCACGGCCACGCCCGACTGGAGCGAGCAGCGCACGCTCGCGACCTACTTCCCGTGGCTGATCCACGAGATCACGCTGCAGGAGGCGGTTGAGCTCGACCTGTTCGCCCGGCTCGTCGTCCAGGTGCTCGGGATGCAGTCCGACGGGTCGGGAATCCGCCTCGTGGGAGGCGACTTCGACGCCGTGGAACTCGGGGCCGTCATGACCGAGGACCCGTTCCTCGACGCGACGGTCGCGATTCGGCACGACCCCAGGGAGAACGCGGCGATGCCGTGCCTGGTGTGCTGCGTCTCGCGCGAGCAGGCCCGCGCCGTGCACGATCGCCTGAAGACCGGGCATCCGGAGGGGACTCCCGCGCCCGCGCTCATCCTCGGCGACACGCCGCCTGGCGATCGCGATGAGCTGCTCGGCATGTTCGAGAAGGGAACGATCGACACGATCGTGACCGTCCGCGTCCTCGTGGAAGGATGGGACAGTCCGCGGTGCAAGCTGCTGATCGACCTTGCGCCCACCGTGTCGCAGGTGCTCTCGAAGCAGAAGTTCTTTCGCGTCATGACCAAGCTCGGCGACGCGGTGGCCCGCATCTTCATGCTGCTGCCCGAGGGCCTTTCCAAGGCCCCGATCTTCCCGCAGGAACTGTTCGGGAAGTCCGTCGAGACCGAGGGATATGACACGTGGTTCGCCAAGCGGGCGGTGCCAAAAAAGGACGCGCCAGCAAAGCCGGAACGCGGCCCGAAGGCAAAGTCGCTGCCAACATTCGAGCCGACCCGCACGTTCGACAGCGCAAACCTGCGTCTGAACCCTAACGATCGCAAGGAAATCGCCGCGGTGATTCTCGGCACGTTCAAGGGCATGCGGAAGCTGCCGCCGCTCGCCCAGTTTCGCGAGACACGCTTTTCCAGCGAGCTGTTCGACGGCACGGGAGCGAGCCTGCTGCGCTACTGCGGCATCCGGGTACGGCACGCGTCGTACGTCCGGTTCATGGGCCGGATCTTTTCCGACCTTGCCGCGAACCGTTTGCTCGAGAAGGCCGGATTCTACTCGGAAGGCGAGCTTCCAAGCTGCGAGGAAGACGCGGCGCTCGTTCGTTCCGAGGTTCTGAACGGACGCGGCTGCGAGATTGCCTGGCGGGCGCTGTTCGGCCCGGACGAGGCGGTCACGGCCGAGGATCTCGACGAGAGGGTCGACGGGCGGATTCACCAGCAGAGGATCGCACATCTGCGCGCCTCGGATGGGTTTCTTACCTTGTTGCAAGAACACGTTCTCTCGAAGCGCTATTCCGACGAGGGAAAGGACGGCGACGGGATGGGCAGGACGGAGCTTGCCACGGCGATGTCGAACATCTCGCCCGCCCGAATCAACACCATCGAGGAGGGGGCAATCGAACTCTTGCGGGAGTCGCTTCGCAAGAACGCAGAACTGGAGGAACCGAACATTCTGGAAACCGTCGACCCGGAGCGCAAGAGCTACGTCTCGGCGGCCCGCAAGTGCGTCTATGCCGGCCGGTCGGTGTGGCGGATGGTCACGCACGACGGTCGCGTGCGGTATGAATGGAACGGGAACATTTGGGCTTCGCCGTGGAAGTGTCTTGCCGACGCCCAGTGGAACGGAACGACGTACACCAAACGGCATCCGCTCTACTCCCATATTGTCATACTGGTCACGGGCGACCTGGCCCTGCGCCACTACAGTTCCGACGGAATCGGAACGCGCATCCTTGCGACTCCCGACGACGCGACGCCATGAAAACCAAAAGGTCCCGCACCGCTGCGGGACCTCTTTTTTATGCCACGACCGCCTTCTTCTTCAGCGCGTCCTTTAGCGCCTTTCCGGCCTTGAACTTCGGGACGGTGACCGACGGGATCTGGATCTTCTCCGTCGGCCTCTGCGGGTTCACGCCCATGCGGCCCTGGCGGACGCGGGCGGAGAAGGTGCCGAAGCCGGCGATGGTGACCTCCTCGGCGTTGACGAGCGCGTCGGTGACGATGTTCTCGAACGCCTCGATGACGTCCTCGCCAACCTTCTTGGACAGTCCAAGGCGCTCGGCAATCCTGGATGATAGCGCAGCTTTGTTCATATGAGGGAAGGGTTACTAATCTACGAATTTGCTACCAAACTACGTATCTACAGATAGCACTAACACAGATACTTTACCAGGTATAGCGAAAAACGAAAAGCAGGGTCAAATACCCCACCAATTCGTAGCTATTCGTTGATCAGTAGTTTTGTAGCCGATCTGTTGATTCGTATCCACTTTCCCTATCTCGCGTACTCTACCACCCGCGTCTGCCGGATAACCGTGACGCGGACCTCTCCCGGATAGTTGAGCTCGGCCTCGATCTTGTTGGCGATGTCGCGGGCGAGCTTGTAGGCGGTGAGGTCGTCGATTTTTTCCGGGGTGACGAACACGCGGATCTCGCGGCCGGCCTGGATGGCGTACACCTTTTCCACGCCGTCGAAGCTGCCCGCGGTTCGCTCAAGCTCCTCCATGCGCTGGATGAACTGCTCGAAGCTGGCCTTTCGCGCGCCCGGGCGGGATCCGGAAATCGCGTCGGCGGCCTTCACGATGGCGCCCTCGACCGTTCGCGGCTTGTCCTCGTGATGGGCAATTGACTGGTAGGCGATCTCTTCCGGAAATCCGAACTTCTTCATGATGTTGTACCCGATCTCCGGGTGCGCGCCGGCCATGTCGTGGTCGACGGCCTTTCCGATGTCGTGGAACAGCCCGCCCTTCTTGCACACGAACACGTCGGCACCAACCTCCTCGGCCATCATCATGCTGAGCTGGGCCACCTCGATGGAGTGCTGCAGGGCGTTCTGGCCGTAGGACGTGCGGAACTTCATGCGGCCGAGGATGCTCACGAGCTTCGGATCGATGGAACCGACGGGGATCCCGATCGTCACGAGCGCATCCTCTCCGGCCTTGCGGATCTCGGTGGCGAGTTCCTTCTTCGCCTCGGCCACCGCCTCTTCGATGCGGGCCGGGTGGATGCGTCCGTCCTTGATAAGCGCCTCGAGCGCGCGCTTGGCCACCTGGCGGCGGATGGGGGAGAATCCGCTGATGGTGATCGCGCCCGGGGTATCGTCGACGATGATCTCGGTTCCGGTCTCCATCTCGATCGCCTTGATGTTGCGCCCCTCCTTGCCGATGATGCGGCCCTTCATGTCGTCGGAAGGAAGGACGACCGCGGTGGTGGTGGTTTCGACGCACTGGCTCGACGCGAACCGCGTGATGGCGAGCGACAGCAGCTTGCGGCTCTGCCTCTCGATTTCCTCCTCCTCGACCAGCTCGCACTTGCGAAGGCGCGACATGAGCGCCTCGGACGAGGACTTTTCGACCTCCGTGAGCAGCCGCAGTTCCGCATCCTCCTTTGTCAGCTCGGCAATCTCCTGGAGCTTGACGGCCTGTTCTTCCTTGATGGTCTGGATCTGCGCCTTCATGTCGTCGACCTGCTTCGTCTTTTCCTCCAGCTTGTTCTTGCGATCCTCAACCTCCATCAGCTTAGTGTCGAACATCGTCTCGCGCTTCTCGAGCCGCTTCTGCATCTCCGAGAGCTCCTGCCGGCGCGTCGATTCCTCGCGCTTGGTTTCCTCGATCGTCCGAAGCGCGCGCTCCTTGGCTTCCATGACGATCTCCTGCTGCTTCGTCTTTGCGTCGTTCAGAACCTCGGCGGATTTCTCCTTCGCCTCTGACAATATCTTTTCGGCCCTGCCTTCCGCGTCGCCTACCGATCGCGCGGCGACCTGCTTGCGGATCACGTATCCCGCTCCGCCGCCGAGCACGAGGCTCACGGCAAACGTCAGCAAATAGTTCAACATAAAACTTCTCGAGATTATTCATCCCCAGAAGGCACAGCCATCAAATGACGTGGAATTTTGACGGAATCAAGCGAGAAATCATGGGGAAATGCTTGGGACTGTACATCCGAGGGGTTCGATTTACCCCCTGACTGTAGCAGATGCGCCAACCCTTGACAAGACAGTTTCGACCGGGAGGAGCGCCGCCTCGACCGTCTCGGGCGTAAGCGTTTTTAGAGGAATCGCCTCGTTGATCGTGAACGGTCCGACCGAAGTCCGCCGAAGTTCCTGAACGTAGCCACCGACCCCGAGCTTGGCTCCGAGATCGCGGGCAAGGGAGCGGATGTAGGTCCCGGTAGAGCAGGCGATTTTTGCGCGGAGTGGCTGAGCGTCGAGAAGCACAAAGGAATAGACGGTGACGTCGCGAGGTTTCGCCACCATCGGCTTGCCCTCCCGCGCCGCTTCATACATTTTTTTTCCACCGATCTTGATCGCCGAGTAGTTCGGAGGGATCTGGGAGATCGGGCCCGTAAGCCCGGCAATCGCGGCCTCCAACACCGGGCGTTGGAAGTCCGTACTCCCGACGCCCGGTGTTGGCAGCAGCGTCCCCGTCCGATCATCCGTATCGCTCGTCGCCCCGAGCAAAAACTCCGACTCGTACTCCTTCCCAAGCCCCACCAGCTTCGGAAACTCCCGCGTCGCCACCCGCCCGACGCCGACCACAAGCAGCCCCGTCGCAAACGGATCCAGCGTCCCGGCGTGCCCCACGCGCTTTTCGCCGGTGAGGCGGCGGACGCGCGCGACCACGTCGTGGGAAGTCATCCCGTCGGGCTTGTCGATGAGGAGGAAGCCGATCATATGCGGCGCATCGTACAGAGAGAAGCGGATTATAGGAAGTTTTTCCTGCAGGCGCCGCGCCTCGCACACGCATACGTTCTCTTCCGGCGAAAAAAAGTATGGCGGTGTGGGCCTCCGCCCACAATCCATTGACTCCCGCCCCTGATCCCGATATACTCCCCCTGCATGAACATTACAGAAATCGCCCGTAAACTGAAGGTTCCTACCGATGAGCTGCGCGAGAAACTTCCCACGTTGGGCTTGGGATATGGGCGCAACTCGGTGAAGGTGAACGATCGCGACGCGAATCGCATTGTTGCGGCATGGGCCGAAATGAAGCGACGCGAGCGCATGGGGGCGATTCGCGACGAGCAGTTGAATCGTGGTGCGGCTCAAAAAGCTGGGGATGCTCCGGCGGTCGTTCGGACCGTCATGCTTCCGGCCGTGATGACCGTTCGCGACTTCGCGGCGCTCATCGGGGTGCCGGTGGCGAAGGTGATGCGCGAGCTGATGAAGAACGGGATCCTCGCGTCCCTGAACGAGCGCATTGACTTTGAAACCGCGTCGATCGTGTCGGGCGACCTTGGCGTAAAGGCCGAGCCGCAGGTCGGGAAGGGCGCGGAGGAAGCGAAGGACGACGAGGGCGCCTCGCGGCTCACGGAATTGTTCGCCGGCGAGAAGCAGGAGAATTTGAAGGCGCGCCCGCCGGTCATCGTGGTCATGGGCCACGTCGACCACGGAAAGACGAAGATCCTCGACTCGATTCGCAAGACCAACGTCATGGAATCCGAGGCCGGAGGAATTACGCAGCACATCGGCGCGTACCAGGTCGTTCGCAAGGAGAAGCTGATCACGTTCATCGACACTCCGGGACACGAGGCGTTTACCGTCATGCGTTCCCGCGGAGCCAAGGTGGCCGACATCGCCATCCTCGTGGTCGCGGCCGACGACGGCGTGCAGCCGCAGACCAAGGAGGCCGTGGACATCATCAAGGCCGCGGGACTCCCGTACGTCGTGGCGCTCAACAAGATCGACAAGCCCGACGCCAACCCGGAGCGCGTGAAGGGACAGCTCGCCGAGCTCAACCTGCTGCCGGAGGAGTGGGGCGGACGCACGATGATCATCCCGGTGTCCGCGAAGACGGGGCAGGGAATGGAGGAACTGCTCGACGCGCTGCTTTTGGTAAACGAGATGGAACAGGCGAAGATCGTGGCGAACCCGAACCGCCGCGCGGCCGGAACGATCATCGAGTCGCACATCGACAAGGGCGAGGGACCGGTCGCCACGGCGTTGATTCAAGCAGGAACGCTTCGCATGGGCGATACCATCGGCATTCGCGGCGCGCTCTTCGGACGCGTCCGCATGATGAAGAACTGGCAGGGCGAGATCGTGAAGGACGCGTCGCCCAGCATGCCGGTGAAGATCCTTGGGTTTAAGGTCGCCCCGGCGGTCGGAGACGTGATCGAGGTTCCGGAGGACGAGAAGGCGTTGGCGCGCATGCGCAAGCCGGTGACGTCGGCCGTCGAGTCGACCGTTTCGACGATCGCCAAGCCCGAGAGCAAGGAAGGCAAGAAGCTCCTGAACATTATCATTCGCGCCGACGTGCTCGGATCGCTCGAGGCCGTTCTTGGTATGATCGAGAAGATCAAGCACGACCTGGTTGGCGTCGACGTGGTCGCGAAGGGCCTCGGAAACGTGACCGACGTGGACGTGGACAAGGCCGAGGCCACGCACTCGATCGTGTACGCCTTCGACGTGAAGCCGACCGCGAGCGCCGCGAGCCACGGCCGCGACAAGAACGTCGAAATCCTCCCGTTCGAGGTCATCTACAAGCTGTTCGAGGACATCCTCGCGCGCCTGCAGAAGATGCTTCCCGACGAGCGCATCATCACCGAGACCGGAAAGATCGAGGTGCTCGCCCTGTTCAAGAAGCTCGACAAGGGCGGCGTCATCGGCGGCAAGATCCTGGGCGAGAAGATTCGCATCGGATGCAAACTGCGCGCGATGCGCGTGTCGCCGGTCACCGGCGAGCCCGAGGTCATCGGCGAGGGCGAGATCGTGAAGCTGCAGTACGGCAAGCAGGCCGTGAAGGAAGTGAGCGGCGGCTCCGAGTGCGGCATCGAGTTCCAGGGCAAGGCCAAGATAGAAGTCGGCGACATCCTGGAAACGTACTACGAGGAATCCAAGTCGCGCACGCTCAGCATCGAAGGGATCGATTTGAGGTAATCCTCCATCACTTCACCACTCCATCACTCAACCACTTCTTTATGACCGAACTCACATCCGCGAACTTCGACGCCTCCGTTCTCGCCTCGTCCGACCTCGTGCTCGTGGATTTCTGGGCCCCGTGGTGCGGCCCGTGCAAGCTCATGGCCCCGGTCATGGAAGAGCTCGCCGGCGAGATGACGGAAGTCGTGTTCACCAAGGTGAACGTCGACGACCATTCCGACATCGCCCAGCGCTATAACATCCTGTCGATTCCGACGTTCCTCGTCTTCAAGGGCGGCCAGGTCGCGGATCAGTTTTCCGGATCGATGACGAAGGAGGCGTTGAGGGCGAAGATTGAAAAGCACGCGTAAGTATGTCCGAAAAGCTCATCATCATCGGCTCCGGCCCGGCGGGACACACCGCGGCGATTTATGCGGCTCGCTCGGAGCTGAAGCCGTTGATGTTCGAAGGTTCGACGCCGGGCGGGCAGCTGATGCTGACGACGGAAGTGGAGAATTTTCCGGGGTTTCCAGGCGGGCTCATGGGGCCGGAAATGATGGAAATGTTCAAGAAGCAAAGCGAGCGGTTCGGCACCCGGATCCTTTCCGAGAACGTGACGGGCGTGGACTTTTCCGCGCGCCCGTTCGTCGTGACCACGCCGACCGCGACTCACTCGTCCGACGCGATAATCATCTCCACCGGGGCGACGGCCACGTGGCTGAACGTCCCGGGAGAAAAAGAATACTACGGCCGCGGCGTCTCGGCGTGCGCCACGTGCGACGGGTTCTTCTTCAAGAACAAGAAGATCATCGTTGTAGGCGGCGGCGACAGCGCCATGGAGGAGGCGACGTTCCTGACGAAGTTCGGGGAGTCTGTCACGGTGATCGTGCGCAAGGACGTTTTGAAGGCGAGCAAGATCATGCAGGAACGCGCGAAGTCGAACCCGAAGATTTCCTTCGTCTGGAACTCGGAGGTAAAGGAAATCGTCGGCGACGGAACGCGCGTGACGGGAGTGAAACTTTTCAACAATCAGACG
>CALRGA010000042.1 GCA_943357025.1 Candidatus Uhrbacteria bacterium RIFOXYB12_FULL_58_10
CGTTCGTGGGCGTGCTCGTCATCGCCTGCCCGTGCGCGCTTGGGCTCGCGACGCCGACCGCGATCATCGTCGGGGTCGGCAAGGGCGCGGGGGAGGGAATATTGGTGAAGGACGCGGCGGCCCTGGAGACGCTCGGAAAGGCGTCGGTGGTTGTCATGGACAAGACCGGGACGCTGACGAAGGGGAAGCCGGAGGTCGTTTCCGTGAAGACCCTGTCGACGCTGAGGGACGCGGAGTCAATCGCGGTTCTGGCGGCTCTGGAGGGACGCTCGGAACATCCGATCGCCCACGCCATCCTGTCGTACGCGGCGAACGCGAAGATCGTCGCGCCGGTCGTCGACGGGTTCGAGGCGATCAAGGGGATGGGGGTGAAGGGAACCGTAAACGGGACGACGTACTGGGCGGGTAACGCGCGCCTTATCAGGTCGCTCGGCCTCTCCCTCGACGAATCAGCGCTTGAACACGAAACATCGTCAGGCAATACGCCGGTCATTCTTTCAACGAAGGAAGCGGTTACCGCGATCGTCATGGTCGCGGACCCGATCAAGCCGGCCGCCGTCGAGTCCGTCCGCCGTCTTCACGAGCTGGGCCTGCGTGTCGTCATGCTCACCGGCGACGCGAAAGGCACGGCGGAGTTCGTCGCGGGCAAAATGGGAATCGACGAGGTGGTCGCGGAGATGCTCCCGGAAGGGAAGCTCGCGAAGATCAAGGAGCTGCAGGCGGCGGGGAACGTCGTCGCGATGGCGGGCGACGGGGTCAACGACGCGCCGGCGCTCGCGCAGGCGAACGTCGGCATCGCGATGGCGACGGGAACGGACGTGGCGATCGAGTCCGCCGGGATTACGCTCCTGCACGGCGACATCGGGAAGATCGCAAAGTCCGTCGCGCTCTCGAAGCTCACGATGCGCGGGATACGGCAGAATCTGTTCTGGGCGTTCTGCTACAACGTGGTCGGCATTCCGCTCGCGGCCGGGCTGTTCTATCCCGTCTTCGGGTGGACGCTCAGCCCGGTGTTCGCGGGAGCGGCCATGGCGTTCTCGAGCGTCTCCGTGGTAACGAATTCGCTGCGGCTTAAGACGGTCAAGCTATAATATGGAAACGCACAAGTTCTACGTTTCCGGAATGCATTGTCAGGCGTGCGTGCTGATGACGGAGTGCGAGTTGGAAGAGTGTCCGTCTGTCATGACGGCGAAGACGAATCTCACGTCAGAGACCGTCCAGGTCACCGGAGATTTCAACGGTCGAAACGCATCGGATATCGCGGCGGAGCTTAGCGAAGTCCTCACGAGGCACGGCTACGCGCTAAGCGTGGAGAAACCTCCTCCCAGGCCGAAGCGATGGGACGAGCTTCTGTACGCCATCCCGCTCGCCGCCGCCCTCATCCTTGCGTTCGCGGCGTTGCAGCGCGCCGGATTGATACAAATTATCAAAGGAAACAATGTATCATTTGCGACACCGTTTCTGATCGGCATCGTCGCGTCGCTGTCGAGCTGTCTCGCGGTGGTCGGCGGGGTGGTTCTGTCGCTGTCGGCGACGTTCGCGAAGAATGGAAACGCGACGCGCCCGCTCATTATGTTCCACTCGGCGCGGATCATCTCGTTCTTCGTCCTCGGCGGCGTGATTGGCGCGCTCGGTTCCGCGTTTCGGCTCGGATCGACCGCGACGCTCATTGTCCAAATCGCCATCGCGGCGGTGATGCTCCTGCTCGGGATCAATCTGCTCGACCTGTTCCCGGGTACGAAAAAACTTCAGCCGTCCATGCCGAAGTTTCTCTCGTCCCGCGTCCTTGGAACAAGCCGGCTTACGAATGCGCTCGTGCCGATGCTCGTCGGCGTTCTCACGTTCTTTCTTCCATGCGGGTTCACGCAGTCGATGCAGCTGTACGCGCTGTCGACGGGATCGTTCCTGACGGGCGGCCTGACGATGCTGGCGTTCGCGGTCGGGACGTTCCCCGTCCTCGCCCTCGTAAGCGCGGGCTCCGTCCGGATGACGTCGAGCGCGAACAGAGGGATCTTTTTCAAGGCGGCAGGCATCCTTGTCATCGCGTTCGCGGCGTTCAACGCATACTACGCCCTGCTGGCCGCAGGGATCATCCAATAATAATCCTTAGTGAATACATTATGTCTTCAAATCCGTTCGTTTACATCATCGGAGCCGTCGCGATCATCGGAGCGTTCTTTGTCTTCGGCGGAAGCGGCGGTCCGGCAACGGACGCGGTCGTGTCTGGAACGGCCACCGGCTCGAACGTCGAGGTCGTCGCCGGCAAGCAGATCGTGACGATCGCCGCGGACGAAGGATATTCTCCCGGTTCAAGCTCTGCCAAGGCAGGATTGCCAACCGTGCTCCGATTCAAGACCGCCAACTCGTTCGGCTGTACGACAAGCATTCGCATCCCGACTCTCAGAATCAGTGAGGACCTCCCGTCGACCGGAACGACGGACATCGACGTCGGAACGCTCGCGGCAGGAACGTTGACCGGCACCTGCTCGATGGGAATGTACAAGTTTGCCGTCGTCGCCTCCTAGAGGCTTACGTCCCGATCGATCGCCTAGACGTGACACGACCCAAGCCCGCGTTTCGCCAGATATTGCTGGTGATAGTCCTCGGCAGGGTAGAACATGACGGCCGGGACGATCTCGGTCACGATCGGCCTGCCCCACTTGCCACTGGCTTCCAAGGCCGCGAGCGAACTTTCCGCCGCGGCTTTTTGGGTATCGTCGTGGGTGAAAATCACGCTCCGATACTGCGTCCCGACGTCCGGGCCCTGGCGATTGAGCGTGGTCGGGTTGTGGTTGTCCCAGAAAATACCGAGAAGCGCGTCGTACGCGACGACGGCCGGGTCGTACTCGACCTGAACCACCTCGGCGTGCCCCGACTCGTTCGAGCACACGTCCTCGTATGTCGGACTCAGCGTCTCGCCGCCCGTATATCCGACCGTGGTTCTCATCACTCCCGGGAGTTGTCGAAATAATTCCTCGACTCCCCAAAAGCATCCCGCGCCGAACGTTGCAATCGACATATGGTATAATTTATTTATGCCGAGCATATCAAATAAGTCGAAGGCTGGGAATGTTTCCGGCCTGGAATTTCGCCACGCCTTCGCCGGAATTGCCGCCGTGCTTTGCGCGAATCGCCTCAGCCTGGGCTTTTACGTTTACGAACGATTTCCCAACGTCGACATCCCGCTGCACCTTGCGGGCGGTTTCGTCGCCGGTCTTTTCGCGATCTGTGTCCGCGACGAACTGCTTCGTCGCAAGAAGACAAAGCGCGCGCCATGGTGGTTCGACCTGCTGTTCGTCGTCGGATTCGCGGCGATGGTTGCCAGCTTTTGGGAGCTGTATGAGTTCGTTCTGGACGCGACGCATCTGGCACTCGGGAATCTAGACAAGACGCAGCTGTCCGTGGGGGATACGGTTTTCGATCTGATGAACGGAATGGCGGGAGCGGCGTTTTCCCACTGGATTTACGGCTCAGGAACGCGGAAGGCTTGACAGCCTTTATCCAATCTGATTGACAGATCCGATGGTGTGTGCTATTATCTTGGCAGCAATACAGCCGTCGCGAGGAAGTGAGGTCGGATTTCCCCCAAAGGCAAATGGTTGCGGTCTACTCACATTTATTTCAATCCTATGAACGGTAAGATTAAAACCCTTACAGAAAAAGGATTTGGATTCATCACCCCGGATGGTGGCGACAAGGACGTGTTTTTTCACTCCTCCGCTCTCGTCGGCTGTGAATTCAACGACCTCCAGGTCGGCGACGCTGTGTCTTTCGAGACGGAGCAGTCCGACAAGGGTCCCCGCGCGGTCAACGTGCAGCGCGCCTAATAGGCGTACTCACTCGAAACGCTCTCGCCTCGGCGAGAGCGTTTTGCTTTTGTGCTATACTGAAGCGGTATGAGCGATGACCTGTGGAAGGACAAGCTGACGCCCGAGCGGTACGCCGTGATGCGGCAGTGCGGCACGGAACCGCCATTTCAGAACGAATACTGGAATCATCACGAGGACGGAACGTATCGTTGCGCGGCATGCGATGCGACCCTGTTCTCATCGGACGCCAAGTTTGATTCCGGCACCGGCTGGCCAAGCTTTTCGGACGTCACGTCCAGCGACGCGATCGCGCTGATCGTGGATTCCTCGCATGGAATGAGCCGAACCGAGGTTCGATGCAAGGCGTGCGACGGGCATCTCGGTCACCTGTTCAACGACGGTCCGACGCTCACTGGCAAGCGATTCTGCATCAACTCGGCGGCATTGAGCTTCGCCAAGGAAGACATATGACGAAACTAAGACGCGACGCGCTTGCCGTCCTCAAGGCGGGAATCGCCGCCATCGGGACCCGCGAGGCCGTCCGACGGCAGTGCGTTCTCTCCGGAGCGATGCTGACCGTGAACGGGCACCCGTTCGACCTCGACTCCTTTCGCCGCGTCTACGTGATCGGATTCGGCAAGGCCGCGCTCGAGACGGCCGAGGAGCTCGAGAAGATCCTGGGCGACCGAATCACCGACGGGATTGTCCTTGATGTGAGGCGCGCGAAGCTGCGGCGCATCAAGAGCGTGAAGGGAACCCATCCGTTTCCCAGCGAAGCCAATAGGTTCGCGACTCGGGATATCATGGCGATGGTCCGTCAGACCGACAGCCGCGACCTCATCGTCACGATCGTTTCCGGCGGCGGGTCGGCGCTGCTGTGCCAGCCGTATAAACTCAGCTGCGACGACCTGACGCTGCTGACGCGGGCTCTGATGCGCGCCGGCGCCACGATCGAGGAGACGAACGTCGTGCGCAAGCATCTTTCGGAGATCCAGGGAGGCCAGTTTGCCCGCCTCGCGCATCCCGCGACGGTGCTCGGACTGATCTTCTCGGACGTTCCCGGGGACGACATCGGCGTCATCGCGTCCGGACCCACCGTGATGGACACGACCACGGTCGCCGACGCGCGACGCATCATGAAACGCTACGATCTGCTCAAAGTATGCAGACTTCCGTCGTGCCAGCTGCGCGAAACGCCGAAGGACCCGGCCTTCTTCAGGGACGTGACGAACGTTTTCCTGATGAACAACTCCATCGCGGTCGCCGCGATGGAGGCGGAGGCGATTCGTCGCGGATACGCCACCCGTGTATACTCCACGAGCCTTGCCGGCGAGGCGAGGGAAGTGGGCCGCCTGCTCGCGGGATTGCCCCGATCCGGAGAGATGGTGTTCGCGGCGGGCGAAACCACCGTCACGGTCCTCGGCAACGGCAAGGGAGGGCGCAACCAGGAGGTCGCGCTCGGAGCCCTCGGATCGGTCGACGACGACGCGCTCGTGATCGCCTGCGCCTCCGACGGGATCGATAACGCGCCCGCCGCCGGGGCGATCGCGGACAAGGAGACGAAGAAGCACGTCAAAGACCTTTGCCTGAACGCCGATGCCGCCCTCGCCAAGAACGCCTCCTACGCCTTCTTTAAAAAAACCGGCGACCATATCGTGACCGGCGTGACCGGCGCGAACGTCTCCGACCTATTCATTGCCGCCAGAAGATAATATGGGCTATTTCTCCATGCTGCTCACCGTCGCCGGTCTCGTTGCGTTCGAGACCGTGTCGAGCATCGACAACGCCATCATCAACGCGGAGGTGCTCCATGGAATGGGCAAGAAGGCCCGCAAGTGGTTTCTCTTCTGGGGAATCCTGTTCGCGGTGTTCGTCGTCCGCGGCGTGCTCCCGTGGCTGATCGTCTACGTGGTCAACCCGTCTCTCGGCGTCATCGGCTCGCTCACCGCGACGTTCTCGAACGATCCGCGCGTCATGGCGTCCATCGAGGCGTCCGCCCCGATCCTCCTCGCCGGCGGCGGAATCTTCCTCGTGTTCCTGTTTTTTCACTGGCTGTTCCTCGAGACGAAGAACTTCGGACTCGTCGGCGAGAAGTTTTTCCTGCGCCAGGGCGTCTGGTTCTACGCGATCGTATCGGTCATCCTTGCCGTCGTCGTCTGGCACGCGTTGAAGATCAACCCCGTTATGGCATTCGGGGCGGTGGTGGGGTCGACGGCATTCTTCATCTCGCACGGGTTCAAGCAGAACGCGGAACAGGCGGAAAAGGACATGGTCAGCGGAAGCTCGGCGAAGAGCGACATCGCGAAAATCCTGTACCTCGAGATCATCGACATGACCTTTTCCATCGACGGAGTGCTCGGCGCGTTCGCGTTCACCATGTCCGTGCCGCTCATCCTGATTGGAAACGGAATCGGCGCGATCGTCGTCCGCCAACTCACCATTGGAAATATCGATCGGATCAAGAAAATGATCTATCTGAAGAACGGCGCGATGTACTCAATGCTTATCCTCGGAACCATCATGCTCGTGGACGCGTTCGGATTCCACATTCCGCAATGGGTGTCACCGGTCTCCACGTTCGCCGTCATCGGATATTTCTGGTGGAAGTCGATGGCGCATGCTAAACTGAACGCATAATAGCTCATCCTAAAGATATGATCCCACAGCAACCGTCCTTTTTCCCTGACTGGAACGAGAACAAGCCGTTCGCGCTCGCGCTTCTGCTGACGTTCGCGTTCCTGATCATGTTCCTCATCGCGCAGACGAGCAAGGCGATTGCCGAGACGAATCGGCTCGCGATTCCCGTGCCCGTGGAACATCAGATAACGGTCGAGGGCGTCGGAAAGGTGACGGGCGTGCCCGACATCGCGGAGGTCGGGATGGGAATCGAGTCGAAGGGAGAGAGCGTCGCCGTCGCGCAGCAGGCGAACACGGAGGCGACGAACGCGCTTATCGGCCGGATCGCGTCGGTCGGAATCGAGAAGAAGGACATGCGGACGGCGAACTATAGCGTCTATCAGAATACGACGTACAACCCGGAAACGGGCGAGACGACGCAGGACGGCTGGACGGTAAGCCAGTCGCTGACGGTAAAGATTCGAGACACGGCCAGGCTCTCCACGGTGCTCGACACGGCCGGGAAAAATGGCGCCACGAACATTTCGGGCCCGAACTTCACGATCGACGACCCGGACTCGCTGAAGGACGAGGCGCGCGAGGAAGCGCTCGCAGACGCGACGGAAAAGGCCGCCGCGCTCGCGAAGTCGCTCGGGCTCCGCCTCGACGGCGTCATCGGGTACAACGAGTATCAGAACTTCCCGCCGATGCCGTATTACGCGTCCATGGACATGCGGAAGTCCTCGGAGTCCGCCGCGCCGGAGATTCTCGCGGGAACGAGCGACGTGTCGCTGAACGTCTCGGTGACGTACCGGATCAAGGAATAAACCAAAAGGGCCGGAGATCATCTCCAGCCCTTTTTCGTTTCGATCGCATGCAGGACGTCGTCGTCCCAGCCGAGGTGGTGCGCGATCTCGTGCCAGAGCGTCCGGCGGATTTCCTCGGCGATCTCGGCCTCGTTGCCGGCGCATTCGTCGACGATGGCGAGGCGATAGAGGACGATCTTGTCGGGAAGCGATCCGCTGTCGTCGCCGAACCGCTCCGTACGCGGAACGCCGATGTATTCGCCGAGCAGCTCGCCGTCCTCGCTGTCGTCCTCGACGCAGAACGCCACGTTGTCGAGCGCGGCGGAAACCTCGTCCGGCAGCGCGTCGATGGCGGCAATCACGAGTCCTTCGAACGCATCGTGTGTCATACCGTTTTGTCAGCGGCCGCGGTCAAAACGATCAGCTGGCCGCAGGCGGCGGCGATGTCGTCGCCCATCGTCTTGCGCTTCATCGCCGTGACGCCGGCCTGGCCGAGGACGGCGAGGAATCGCGAGATCTGGTTGTCCTCGGACCGTTCGAACTCGCAGTCGGTGAGGT
Source organism: Candidatus Uhrbacteria bacterium RIFOXYB12_FULL_58_10 (assembly GCA_943357025.1). Lineage (GTDB taxonomy): Bacteria > Patescibacteriota > Patescibacteriia > UBA9934 > GWF2-40-263 > YC12-FULL-57-11. The sequence continues at coordinate 7,790 of CALRGA010000042.1, forward strand.
TGTAGGGGATCAGGTTGCAGCGGACGTCGCCGATGGAACGCACGAACGCGGCGAGGGCCTGCGCCTGCTCGATGGTGTCGTTAACCCCCTTGAGCATCACGTACTCGAAGGTGAGATGATGGCGGCGGTTCCCGAGCGCGGCGAGATAGCGGCGCGCCCAGTCCGCGAGCTTCGGGAGGAAATCGTCGTACGAGGTTGGCACGATCTGCTTGCGCGTTTCCGCGACGGCGCTGTGGAGCGAAATGGCGAGGCGAACGTGCGGCCATGCCTTGTCGGTGAGAATCTGCTCGAGGCGCGGAAGCACGCCCACCGTCGAGACGGTAATGCGAGTCTTGCCAAGGTCGGTGTGCGCGAGCCAGACGTTGAGCGTTTCCTTCACGCCCTCGTAGTTGGCGAGCGGCTCGCCCATGCCCATGAAGACGACGTTTGAGATCCTCTTCGCGTCCGTCCCCTCGATTGTGCGTCCATCGAGATACGTCTGCCAGAACCGATATTGGTCGATGATCTCGTCGGATGTCAGCGAGCGCTTGAGTCCCATCTTTCCCGTCGCGCAGAATCCGCAGCGCATGGCGCAGCCGACCTGCGACGATACGCAGATGGTCCATTCGCCGCGCACGTTCTCCATGAGCACGGATTCGACGATCTGGCCGTCTGCCAAGTTGAGCAGCGCCTTGTGCGTGTCCTTTTTCTTGCTGACCATCACCGTGTTCGCCGAGACGGACATCCAGGGCAGGTCCTTCAGCTTCTCGCGCATCTCCTTCGACAGGGAAGTCACGCCGTCCCATCCGGAAATCGAGGAAACGAAAAACGCCTGCTCAATCTGTTTCCAGCGAAAGGCAGGCGTGTTCGGAAACAGTCGGTTGAACTGTTCCTTCCGGCTCATGTTAGGCGGCGACTTTCGCCGCGGCCTTCGCGGCGGCCTTGACGAAGCGAATCGCCTTGGCGCGGCGCTGGTCAGCAAGATTGACCTTGCGCTCGGCTTTCCAGACGAGACGAAGTTTTTTGCGCATTCCCATAAAAATGATGAAAGTTCGAATTTAACGGTAGAATAACCGAATGGTCGGCAAAGGTCAAGTATGATAGGATATCCCCATATGATTCCGCTAGATCCTACCACGATTCTGCTCGGGGCCGCCATGATCCTGCTTACGGCTTCCTCCACGATCTCCCTGCTGTTGCGCAAGAATCCGGCGATGTCGTCGATCCTTCTCGGGACGCTTTCCGTTTCGTTTCTGGCCATTCTCGGCGTCATCCTCGTCGATCTTCTCGGCGCGGGCGTCCAAACCGTCGTCACCGACCAGACGCAGGCCCTGTCGCTCGTCGTCGCGACGCACCGGCGTCTCCTCCTCATCCTGCCCGTGACGCTTACGCTCTGCTCCGTCGTCATCCTTGCCGTGTATCGCGAAAGAATTGCCGACAAGCACGCCAACGACTACCGCAACGCCGTCGCGTTCTCTGCCGGAGCATCCCTCATCGCGACCATCGTCATCGCGATCGAAACAACGGTCTAACCCTATGCTATCCTGGTTCAAATCGCGCATCCACGAATCGCTTGCCGTCGCCGCGCTCTTTGCGGCCGGCGTTTCGCTTCAGGCGGCCTGGATCGCGAACCTCGTCTGGTTCCGCATGGCACGCGTGGATTCGCTCATGCCGCTCTACGTATTCGTCGATACCGTCT
>CALRGA010000043.1 GCA_943357025.1 Candidatus Uhrbacteria bacterium RIFOXYB12_FULL_58_10
TGGGAGATTTCATCCGGGGTCGACCGGATTAAGCCTCCTGATCGCTGTTTGCGTTTTAGTCACGAACGAAAACAATATGAAAGAACTAACATACAGGGACTCAGAAATGTATATAACGCAGCGGACGATGGCCGAGGATCTTGTCAGAACGCGGATTCTTGGCGATCGCAAGGGCCTGCCTGGCGAGCCGCTTTATCTGCACTCGTTTCGGGTGCGCGACTTGGTGTCGAGGTGTCACCACTGGGACGATCCGGAGTATGACGTGTTTCTGGCGGCTCTGTTGCACGACGTGGTTGAGGACGGCGGAGTTTCGCTCGACGAGCTTCGCAGCATGGGATTCACGGACCGGACCGTCGAACTCGTGGATCTGTGCACCCACCAAATGGATATAAAAAACTCCACGGAACGGTGGGTCCTGATGATGGCCCGGCTCGTGGAGGCGCGGGACGACGGGGCGTGGCGGATCAAGATGGCCGACCTGACGGACAACCTCACGCAGTGCCGCGGCCTGTCGCCCGAGAACCGGCGGTTCATGGTGGAAACCAAGGCGCCGCTGATGATCCGGCTGACGGAGGGGCTGGGGTTCAACAAGATGATTTTTCAGGACAGCGTCGCGCCGATCGTGCTGTTGGTGGCGGAGATGGAGAGGCAGAGGGCGGAGAAGGCGGCGTTGGTTTGATCGCGAGGGTCGTACGAATTACGATCCCAACGCCATGAAACGACTCGACGTCCCCTGGTGCCGTCAGGGGTCCATGTTCGGCGCAGCCAGCGAGTTCCACAGCGAGCAAGCCCTCCATGGCCGGACGGCGGATCTTCGCTCCGTGCGCTTTCCGCCCAAAAGAAAGTACGGCGGGCATGGATGGCAAACCCACAGGCAAAATACTTGTATTTTGCATGGAATCCGCATAGAATGCACTCAATATGAAATCCTTCAACCCCAAGTGGATCAAAGTCATCGCCGCCGCGCTCGCCATTCTCATCCTCGTCGCCCTCTGGTTCCTCAAACCGTCTCCCGCCTCCGCTCCGAACGGGACGAAAGTCCCTGGGAACGAATCCGGGACGATCGACGCGTCGATCCAATCCGTCGTCGATCGCGGCATGACGCCGGAGCAGGAAACGACGCTGGCCGGGAAAATCGCCGCGGCCGAGAAGATCGTCGGGGACAACGAGGCGGCAGGCACCCGCGACATCAGCATGATCCTTCCGCTGGCGAACCTGTACTACCAGGCCGGCGAGCTGGAGACGGCGGCGAAGTGGTATAATGACATTCTTCGAACGAACCCGAACGATCCGCCGGCGCTTGAGAATCTGGCGCAGGCGCAGATTGAGATGGGAGCCTGGAACGGGGCGAAGGCTTCGCTTGAGAAAGTGGCCGACCTTGAGGCGTACGAGCCGACGTATCTCAAGCTTGTCGATCTTATCGCCGAGCACTTCCCGGACGAGAACGCTCGCATCCAGACGATCCTCGAATCCGCCATCGCCAACCTCGGCCAGACCCCGGGCCTGCTGACCGCGCTCGGCGACTGGTACGCGGCGCGAGGGAAGCTCGACGAGGCCATCTCGCACTACGAGGTCGCCCGCGTCCTCTCGCCGAAGGACACGTCCATCGTCGAGACGCTTGCCAAGCTGAAGGCGGAGCGGGCGGCGGGGAAAGGGAAGTAGATTCGTTCCTATGAAAAACCAAAGACCGCGTAGAATCGTCGCAATCGTTCTGCTCGGTCTTTTCGTTTCCGCTCCCGTTCTCGCCCGCGTCCCCGACGATCCGCTCTTCGACAAGCAGTGGTATCTCAATGCCATCGGCGCGCCGGCGGCGTGGGACGTTGGCATCGGCACGCGGCAGACGGTGGTGGCCGTGATCGATTCGGGGGTGGATCCCGACCATCCGGACATCGCGGGGAACATCTGGACGAATCCGGGTGAGATCGCGGAAAACGGCATCGACGACGACTCAAACGGATACGTCGACGACGTCCATGGCTGGGATTTCGTGGAGGACGACGCGACGCCGGAACCGAGCAATGGCGGATCCTTCGACGAGGATGGCGTGGCCCACGGGACAGTGGTGGCCGGGCTAATCGGCGCGGTGGGGAACAACGGCGAGGGGGTGGCCGGCGTGGCATGGAACGTCCAGCTCATGTCGCTGCGAATTCTCGACGACCTCGGGTCCGGCGATTCGGGCCGGGCGCGCGAGGCAATCCTGTACGCCGTCGCGAACGGGGCGGACGTGATCAACCTGTCGTTCACCGGGTTCGACGCGGACACGCTGCTGCAGGATGACATCCGCGACGCGTATTCGGCCGGCGTCTCGGTCGTCGCGGCGGTGGGAAATAACAGTGACGGCGGCCTGAACCTCGACGAGACGCCGGTGTACCCGGTGTGCTTCGGCGAGGGCGGCGACGACTGGGTCATTGGCGTGGCGGCCGTGACGCGAGCCGATGTCAAGGCAAGCTTTTCAAATTACGGCTCAAACTGCACGGACATCTCCGCGCCTGGCGAGGATATTTTCGGGGCGATGTACCAGGACGACGACTGGGCGGATTTCCCGTCGTACTACGAGTCCGGCTGGTCTGGCACGTCCGTCGCGTCGCCCATCGTGGCCGGAGCCGTCGCGCTCCTCAAGTCGGCGTACCCGTCGCTCACCCCGTCGCTCATTCGGACGGTCCTCCAGCTCTCCGTCGACCCGGTCAAGGAGAAGGGAACGGTCTCAACCGGAAAGCTCGGCCCGGGTCGCCTGAATATCGGACGCGCCATGCAGATCGCCCCGTCCTTCGCCTCTTCGCTCCCCTCTCCTTCACAAGGAGAGGGCCAGGGTGAGGTCTTCGTTCGCGCCCGCCCAACCCCAATGCCATCGACGAACATCGTCACGTCCTCCGCGACCGCGGGACAACCCCCGACCGTCCGGATCTTCAACAAGATCGGCGCGTTCGTGACGCAATTCGACGCGTTTGCGCCGACATTTCTCGGCGGCGTGCGCGTGGCGGTGGGCGACGTGGACGGCGACGGGATCGACGACATCGTCGCTGTCCCGGCTCCGGGCGGCGGACCCCAAGTACGCGTGTTCGGCATGGACGGAAAATTCAAATCGCAGTTCTTCGCGTTCGAAACGACGAGCCGAACGGGCCTGAACGTCGCGACGGGCGACGTGAACGGCGACGGGATCGAGGAAATCGTCGTCGGCGAGGACGAGGGAGGGAAAGGCCGCGTCCGGACGTTCATGGCGGATGGCGCGCAGGTTTCGGAGATGAAGCCGTCCGGCATGACGGTCGCCTCCGTCCGCGTCGCGACGGGCGACGTCGACGGCGACGGGAGCGACGAGATCGTCGTATCGCGCGGAGTCGGATTCGGACCGGAGGTGCGCGTGATGTCCGCGACGGGCTCGACGATCGGAACCGTCATCGCGAAGTTCGACGCGTACGCTTCGACGTACGACCGCGGCGTCTACGTCTCGGCGGGCGACCTAGACGGCGACGGCGTCGACGAGATCGTGACGGGGACCGACGCGGGAGGAGGGCCGCACGTCCGCGTATTCGACGGGGCCGGCGCGGTGAAATCGTCCTTCTTCTCGTACGGTTCGCTGTTCCGCGGCGGCGTCCGCGTCTCGGTCGCGAATCTCGACGGGGGAGCCGCCAGCATCGTCACGGCCCCGGGCCCCGGAGGCGGCCCGCACGTCCGCGTCTTCGGTATCGCCGGAAACGTCCTCGGAGGATTCTTCGCGGGCGACGCGGCGGACCGGGGCGGCCTATCGGTCGCCGGCCGGTCGCTTTGATGATACAATCCATGCGTATGGCCGAACTCAAATTCGAAAAGAAAAATATTCTCGTCACCGGCGGGGCCGGATTCATCGGGTCGCATCTCTGCGAGCGCCTGATTCGCGAGGGGAACCGCGTCATCTGTCTCGACAACCTCTCGACGGGCGCCGTTCACAACATGGACCAGCTTCTGCCGAACCCGAACTTTCAGTTTCTCCGGCTCGACGTCAATGACGCGATCGACCTCGAGCAGTACGCCGAGCTCGCCGCATTCAAGCTGCCCTTCCAGGGGATCCAGGAAATCTATCACCTCGCGTGCCCGACGTCGGTGAAGGATTTCGACCAGTACAAGATCCAGACGCTGCTGGCCAACTCGACGGGAAACTATCGCGTGCTGGAACTCGCGCGGAAATACCGGTCTCGGATTTTGTTCGCGTCGAGTTCCGTCGTGTACGGGACGCGCGACAAGGCGAACCCGTTCGTGTCGGAGGAAACCGTCGGCGCGGGCAACGACCACCTGTCGCCGCGCGGGTGCTACGACGAGGGAAAGAAATTCTCGGAGACGATGTTTTCCACGTACCGCCAGGTGCACGGGCTCGAGGTAAAGGTCGCGCGCATCTTCCGCACGTACGGCCCGCGCATGCCGCTCAACGACGGCCAGCTCATCCCCGACTTCGTCCTCTCGGCCATCGACGCCAACGATATCGTCGTTTACGGCGGGAAGCCGTTCCATACGTCGCTCATGTACGTGACGGATTGCGTCGACGGCCTCATCCGCCTGATGAAGGCGCCGCACGAGCAGTGGCTCGTTAACTTCGGAAGCGACGTCGACCACGACATCGCCGACGTCGCGCAGATCATCCTGAAGACGGTCGGAACGAGCGTAGGCGTCCGACACGACGCGCCGCTCATGTTCCTCTCCGAGCTCGCCCTCCCCCGCTGTTCCCGTGCCAAGGAGCTCGGCTGGCTCCCGCTCGTCCGTCTCGAGGACGGCCTGCGCCACACGATTGACTATGTAAAGGCAAACAAGATACTCTTAACGACGTTGTGAAGATTATCGCCATTATCCCAGCGTTTAACGAGGAATCTCGCATCGCCGCCGCCGTGCGCGATGCTTCTTCGTTCGTGGACGGGGTGGTGGTCGTCGATGACTGCTCGCGCGACAATACGGCGAACGCGGCGCGGATGGCCGGGGCGCTCGTGCTTCGCCACGCGATCAACCGCGGGCAGGGCGCGGCGCTGCAGACCGCGACGGAGTTCGCGCTCCGTCGTCTCGGCGCGGAAATCGTCGTGCACTTCGACGCGGACGGGCAGATGCAGGGAAGCGACATTCCGGCGATGGTCGAGCCGATCCGGTCGGGCGCGGCCGACGTCGTGCTCGGGTCGCGGTTCCTCGGCAAGGCCGTCGACATGCCGGCGTCGCGCCGCATCGTCAATCGGCTCGCGCAGTGGTTCACCGTCGCGATATCGGGCATCCGGCTGACCGACACGCACTGCGGATTCCGCGCGCTGTCCCGACGCGCCGCGCAGGAAATGACGATTACGCTCGACCGCATGGCGCACGCCTCGCAGATCCAGGACCTGGTCGTCGTCAAGAAACTGCGCTACGTCGAGCGGCCCGTGACGATTGTCTATTCCGCCGAGACGCTCGCGAAGAGCGAGTCGTCGATGCGGGCGTTCGGGATCGTGAAAGACATTCTGAAGGACAAATTTTTTACGCGCGTATGATTTTTCAAATCATCCTCGTGGCGTTCGCTCTGTTTGCCGTCACGCGGACGGTCAAGCAATTTCGTGCGCAAAAAGTGAGCCTCCATTGGTTTTTGCTTTGGAACGGCCTGTGGGCGGTCGTGATCGGCGTGACCCTGTGGCCGACGAGCGCGGATTTCGTCGCGCACCTGGTCGGCATCGGCCGTGGAGCCGACCTTGCGCTGTACGTAACGGCCGTCGCGCTGTCGTACTCCGTGTTCCGTCTGTTCGTTCGCCAGGAGGAGACCCAGCGCGAAATCACGAAGCTCGTCCGCAAGATGGCGATCGCCGACGCGGAAGAACCGAAATAATATGAGACCGACCGTCGCGATCATCTATCTCGCGTACAACACAAGCGCGTTTCTCGAGCGCGTTTTTTTGTCGGTCGAGAAGCTGGATTATCCGAAAGAAGCCCTTCACCTGATCGTCGTCGACAACGCGTCGAGCGACGGGTCGGCGGACTGGATTCGCGCGAACGTCGTTCCGAAATCGGAAAAGCAGCTCCCGCGCGTCACGTTCTTTCCGAGCGCGAGGAACGAGGGGTTCGCGGGAGGGAACAACCTCGGGATCGACCGCGCGCTCCTGGAGGGCGCCGAGTACGCCTATCTCCTGAACGGCGATGCGCGGCTCGATCCCGCGGCGATCACCGAGGCCGTCGCGATGGCCGAGACGGACAGAAAGATCGGCGCCGTCCAATCGCTCGTCCGCCTCTGGCAGGACGAGGACGTGCTGAACGCGACGGGCGGCAGCGTCCATTTTCTCGGGTTCGGATTTGCCCGCGACAACGGTCGTCGCGCATCGGCCGAGGACGTGGCCAGGCTCGACGGAAAGGACGTCGCCTACGCGTCGGGTGCCGCGGTCCTTTATCGCTTGCCCGTCCTCCGCGAGGTCGGTTTGCTCGAGAATTTCTACTTCATGTATCACGACGACCTCGAGCTCGGCTGGCGCATTCGCCTCGCCGGATATCGCAACGTCCTCGCGACGCGCTCGATCGCCTTCCATCATTACGAGTTCAAGCGCTCGATCAAGAAGCTCTACTGGATGGAACGCGCCCGCCTCCTCGTCTTCCTCTCGCACCTCAGACCCGCGACGCTCATTATCCTCTTGCCGTACCTCGTCGCCCTCGAGATCGCCCTCCTCGCCTTCGCGGCGAAGGGCGGGTGGCTGAAGGACAAGCTAAGCGTGTATCGCGACCTGCTGAGGCCGACGACCTGGAAGCACATCTACGAAAAGCGACGGTTCTCCAAGCTGATCCGCAAGGTTTCCGACAAGGAAATCGTCCGCCTGTGGACGGGAAAGATCGAGCACCAGGAAGCGAGCAATCCCGTCGTCGACTGGATCGCGAACCCGGCGCTGTCGATCCTTTGGTTTTTCCTGAAGCGACTGATATGAAGATCGCGCAAGTCGTCTGCACATACCCGCCGTACCGAGGCGGAATCGGACACGTGGCTCACGAGTACACGGAGCGGCTTCGGGCGCGCGGGTATAACGTGCACGTGTTCACGCCGCTGTACGAGCCGGTCGACGGCGACCCCGATTACGTCCATCGCGTCCCGTCCCCGCTGCACGTGGGCAACGCCGGCGTCGTCCCGTCGCTGTTCAGGCGATTGTCCGGATTCGACGTCGTTCATCTGCACTATCCCTTTTTCGGCGGCGCGGAACCGGCCATCGTCGGCAAGGCGCTGCGGCCCGACCAGAAGCTGGTGATGACGTATCACCACGACCCGGTGGTGACCGGAATTCGCGCGATGGTCTACGAGGCGCACCGCAAGCTCATCTTTCCCTGGCTCGTGAACCGCGCGGACAGGATCCTCGTCTCTTCGCGCGAGTACGCCGAGTCGTCGGACCTGAAGGACGTACCCAATGCGTTGGATCGCGTCGAGGTCCTCCCGTTCGGAATCGATCTCGAGCGGTTTCGGCCGGATCCGTCGAAGGCGAACAAGGTCCCGACCTTCCTGTTCGTCGGCGGGCTTGACGCGGCGCATCACTTCAAGGGCCTTCCCGTGCTCATCGAGGCGCTCGGCGGACTGCGCGACTACGCGTGGAACTGCGTCGTCGTCGGCGAAGGCGGCCTGCGCGCGACGTTCGAGGCGAACGCGGCCGCGTCGGGACTCGGCGACCGGATCCGGTTCGCGGGGAACGTCTCGGCCGAGGATCTTCCAAAATATTATCGCGCCGCCGACATCCACTGCTTCCCGTCGACGGAGCGAGCCGAGGCGTTCGGCATCGTCGCCCTCGAGGCCGCCGCGAGCGGAATCCCGTGCATCGCGTCCGACATGCCCGGCGTGCGGGGCGTCGTGCTGAACGGCGAGACCGGCCTTCTCGTTCCGCCGAGAAACGCCGAGGAGCTGCGCAAGGCGATGCTGCTCCTGCTCGAACAGGTCGATCTCCGCCACCGTCTCGGCACGTCCGCGCGGCTTCGGGCCGACGCGGAGTTCGCATGGGACCCGCTGATGACGAGGTTGGAAAATATCTACCGCGACCTGTGAAAATAGGCATCGTCTCAAATCTCTACCCTCCCGTCGTCCGCGGGGGAGCGGAGCAGATTGCGCGTCGCGTCGCGCTGGAGCTGCATGGCAGGGGGCATGACGTGTTTGTCGTGTCGACGCAGAAGGACGGGGCGGCGATGCCGCGCGTGACCGAGTCGAACGTCGAGCGCGTGTACCGATATCGCCCGACGAATTTCTACCACTCCCTCGACGACCACCGCCATGCGTTTCCGACGCGGCTCGCGTGGCACCTCGTCGACCTGTTCGCGAGGCAGCCGGGTCGCGCGCTCGGCGCCGTGCTCGACAAGGAGAAGCCGGACGTCGTTCTCACGCACAACCTGAAAGGGTTCGGGATGCGGTGCGTCGAGGCGATTCGGTCGCGGGGGATTCGTCATATCCACACGCTTCACGACGTACAACTTGCGATCCCGAGCGGACTCGTGATCTACGGGGAAGAGAAGAGCCTGATGAACGATTCCGCTCCGCAGCGATGGTATCAGCGCGAAATGCAGCGCGTCGTCGGATCGCCCGACGTCGTCGTTTCCCCGTCGAAGTTCCTCGCCGACTTTTATACGTCGCGCGGATTCTTTTCGGACAGCCGCGTCGAGATCGTCCCGAACCCGGCTCCCGCGATCCAACCCCCGCCTCGCGCCGAGCGCAAGCCGGGACCACTCCGACTTCTTTTCGCCGGGCAGCTCGAGACGCACAAGGGAATCCAGTTCCTCCTGCGCGCGCTGAACGATCTCGACGTTCCGTTCGAGCTCCACGTTGCAGGGGAAGGGACGCTCACGTCGTTCGTGAACGGCTGGGCCAACCGCGACTCGCGCGTCACGTACCACGGCTTCTGCTCGCTCGACAACCTCGTGAAGCTGTTCCTCATCTCCGACGCGGTCGTGGTCCCGTCGCTCTGCTACGAGAACTCGCCCACGGTCATCTACGAGGCGTTCAAGACCGGCGTCCCGGTGGTCGCGGCGGATATCGGCGGCGTGGGCGAGCTGGTCCGCGACGGGGAGAACGGATACCTGTTCCGACCGGGCGACGCGGACGATCTGCGTTCGGCGCTGAGGAAGCTGGCGGCGGGAGAGGGGAAGTTTTGGGAGCGCCAGGAAGAGATCCGGGCAACCGTCGAAGGGTTCTCGCTGCCGGCGTACGTGGAGCGGTTGGAGGGCCTGATGCGGAGATAAGAGCCGGGGGTCAGGTCTTGAATATTGAATTCAATATTCAAGACCTGACCCCCGGCTCTTATCTCCGCATCAGGCCCTCCAACC
>CALRGA010000044.1 GCA_943357025.1 Candidatus Uhrbacteria bacterium RIFOXYB12_FULL_58_10
TGGATGGTGAACTTCAAGGGCAAGGACTGCGCCTTTCCCGTGAAGGGCAAGGACGGCGCGCCGGACACGGTCATCAAGGTCGCCAAGTGGTACGAGGTGCTGTTCTACCACGTCAGCGTCTACGTGTTCACGAACGTCGTGTTCAGCCGCCTCGTCGGCTACAACCCGACGCCCCAGGGAATCGCCATCGACGCCGGAACGCACTTCGTCATCGACACGCTGAAGTGCCGCGGCCATATCAAGCGTATCTGGCTCGACCAGCTCTGCCACATCACGGTCCGCGCCTCGCTGTGGCACCTAGGGTGGCTGTAGCGCGCCTCGCGGACGTTCGTCAAAACGTCCGGGGTCACCGAGTGACCCCTTGCAAAGCGCCGTCCAAACACATATTATCCGCTCAACCCAGCGGTTCGGGTCTCTCGGTGACCCTTTTCGATCTCGACGGCCCAATATCTCGGGCCGCTCTTTTTTCTCTCTTAAGCCATGAACAATCCGCCCGAACGATGCTATTCTCCCCGGGCTTTCCACGGAGACAAGCATGGATTGGAAACCATATCTCGACACGAACCCCGACAAAACTGGCAACGCGGCGGATGCCCTTTCGCTCCCGAGCGGATTCGTTGTCGCCCGCGGACACGCGGTCGCGCTGGCGGCCATTGCGTGGGTGAATCGGGTGACGGTGAACCCGAAGGTTGCGCGCCCGATCCCCGACGCGGCCGGAGGGTCGTTCGTGGACGATCCCAGACTGTTGCGTTCATGCGCCGAGCACATGAATTACCTCGCAAAGCGCGACTGCCAGGGAGAGGGACAACGCGTGACCCTCGAGGCAAAAGTGCTGGGCAACGGCGCGCTCGAGGTCATGCTCACCCGAACGGGCTCAAGCACCGCGCGCATGGTGGTACAACCCCACGGCCCGGGCCGCGGCGACCCGACGGTGCTCGTCGAATGGAACGCCATCTCCCAAACCCGCGACAAGGCGCTCGCCATCCCCGAGTGGTTCGAACCGTTCGTCCGCGACCATGCCGTCGCCTGGACGGAACCGACGGAGCTCTTCTGCTAGCGTCCCGCGCTCCGGGACGTTTTTTCTATAAGGGGCATGGACAGCCCGTCCCCGTCGTGCTACGTTCTCGTCGCTCTCCCTGGAGGTCAGCATGGACTGGAAAAATCGTCTCGCGGAAAACCCCGACGGCAACGGCGACCCGGTCACCGCGCTGTGGCAGCCGAACGGACACGTGATCGCGCAGAGCTTTCCGCTGGCGAATCTCGCGCTTGAGTGGATGATCGGGCTCAGATTTCCACCTCACGCCCGTCGGATTCAACACGCCCTAAGCACGGAACCGCACTCATCGTATGTCGAGGGGCTGGAAAGCCTGGCGGGACACCTGACCGATTTGGAGGAAGAGCGCGCGGCGGGAGACGACAAGCTCTACGCCCCGGACGCGCCAAAACCGCCCCTGGCGGGTCTACGAGTCACGATGCACAAGGATTCGCTGCGACTCTACGCCTTCCGCAACGCGCCGTTCAACAGCTCGGTCACGCTCGTCATCCGACCGCACAACGCGAAACGCGACGGGACGAAGGAGGGCCCGCCGATCGTCGGGATCGAATGGACCACCGTCGGCCCGGGCCGCGACGAGGCACTGCTTCTGCCCGAGACGTTCGCCGCGGCGATCCGCAACTGCTCCGTCGCCTGGCCGGACACGCTGGCAACGGGCCTCGTGAGCGTCTGGTTCAGCGTCGCGTCGCACGTGCCGCTGCACGTTCCGAGGCGATGGTCTCTCGGGGGGTTCGAATGGCCCGCCGACCGCGGAGGAATCGCCTGCTTCGGGGGAGGAAGCGAGGTCCACTACCTCGTGACACTTCCGAAGGAACTCGCGTCCCCGCTCATCCATCGCATCGCCGACGGGAGCATCACCATCTACGGCGGCGAGCACTTCTACCTGAATGACCTGGGCCGCCGCCACCTGTCCCAGAAATTCTAAACCCCGCCAATCTCTCGGCGGGGCGTTTTTTTTACCGCAGCGTGATCGTCGCGAAGATCGGGTCGAACTCCTTCTCCTCCCCGATGAACTGCGACACGATGATCGTCTTGTCCTTCGCGTCGAAGAGATAGTGAATCTTGTCCTCGCCCATCTCGGTCGTGCTGGTGACTTTCCTCATCAAGATCCCGCTTATCGTCACGTCCTCGATCGACTTCGCCTTCACGGCCCCAGCCGCGTTGCTCGCCTCGAGTGCCTTCGCGAAATCGTCCGCCGACAGCTTCGATACCGCGTAGAAGTACGCGAGGTTCGTCGCCTTCTCATCGCGGACCGTGTCGCGCATCGAGGCAAAGAAGTCCGCGTCGAGGCCGAGATACTTCGTCGGCCGGTTCTCGTCCCCGCGCGTTCTCACCTCGACGTCCGTTGGAAGGGTCATTGAGATCCCGTAGTCGCTGTTGACGTACGGTCCGATTCCGTCCGTCCCGCCCGGACCATTCGCGCAGCCGAATCCGGCGACGGCGAAGATCGAGAGGACCAGGAGAAATTTTTTCATATGCGTCTGGATTCAGTACGAGCTTGCGAACAGCACGCGGCGCTTCGACGGGTTTCCCGACTTCACGCAGACGCCGTCCTCGTCGGGCTGGGCGAACGGGAGACAGCGAATCGTCGCGCCCGTCTCGGTCTTGATCTGTTTCTCAACCTCCGCGTCGCCGCTCCAGTGCGCGAGGACGAACTGGGCGGACTCGATCGCGGCGGTGAACTCGGCCCACGTGTTCGCGACGACGGTTCGCGTCTCGCGCATCGCGTTCGCCTTGTCGAACAGCGCCTTTTGGATCTCCGCGAGCAGCTCGGGAATCTGCGCCGCCATGTCGCCAAGCGCGACCGAAACCTTCTCTCCCCCGTCGCGTCGAGCGACGACTCCCATTCCGGCCGCCAGGTCCTTCGGTCCGAGCTCGATGCGCACCGGCACGCCCTTTTTCTCCCACGAGAAGATCTTCTCTCCCGGACGCAGCTCGCGCTTGTCGGTCTTCACGCGGATCCCGGCCGCGGATAATTTCTCCGCCAGCTCCTCGGCCGCGCCAAGTACCTCGTCCTTCTGCTCCGGCTTGAACCAGAGCGGGATCACGACCGCCTGTATCGGCGCGATCATCGGCGGGAGCACGAGGCCCTTGTCGTCGGAATGCGTCATGATGAGCCCGCCGATCATGCGCGTGGAAACGCCCCAGCTGGTCTGCCAGCCGAACTGCGACTCGTTCTTGTCGTCCGTGAATTTCACGTCGAACGCCTTGGCAAAGTTCTGCCCGAGAAAGTGCGACGTCCCGAACTGCAGCGCCTTCCCGTCCTGCATCATCGCCTCGACGCAGTACGTCGTGTGCGCGCCGGCGAACTTCTCGCTCTCGGTCTTTTGTCCAGGAACGACTGGAACGGCAAGATAGTCCTCTGCGAACGCGACATACTCGTCGAGCATCGTCCTCGCGAACGCGTCGGCCTCCTCGCCGGTCGAATGGACCGTGTGTCCTTCTTGCCACAAGAACTCCGTCGTCCTCAAGAACAGTCGCGTGCGCATTTCCCAGCGGACGACGTTCGCCCATTGGTTGATGAGCAACGGCAGGTCGCGGTACGAGTGGATCCAATTTTTGAACGTCGCGTACATGATCGTCTCCGACGTGGGACGGACGACCAGCTCCTCGTCGAGCCTCGCCTCCGGGTCGACCATCAGCTTGCCCGGATTCTTCGGGTCGGACTTCAGACGATAGTGCGTCACGATCGCGCACTCCTTCGCGAACCCCTCGGCATGACCTTCCTCCTTTTCCAAAAAACTCTTCGGAACGAACAGCGGAAAGTACGCGTTCTCGACGTCGCGCGCCTTGAACTTGGCGTCGAGCACCTTTTGCATCATCTCCCAGATGGCATAGCCGTACGGCTTGATGACCATGCAGCCCTTCACCGGCGAGTGCTCGGCAAGGTCGGCGGCCTCGATGACGTCGAGGTACCACTGGTTGTAATCCTCCTGCCGCGTCGTAATTTTTTTTTCAGCCATAATGGGCAGATCGTAGCAAAGACGCGGGTTCTTGCCAACCCCCGAAACAGGCGGTAGAGTCCTCGCGGAGGTGCCCATGTTCCTTTGTCTCGGCCTTGCCTGCGTGTCCACGACGGGCGTTAACCGGATTTCCGACCATGAAAGCGACGTCTCGGTCCGCTACGACTTTCGCTCGGTCCGCGCCTGCGCCGTGATCGCCGACGACTCGCCGACGTTCCCGAGCCGGCTCGTGTTTCTCCACAAGACGGATCATGGCGACGTCGACGCGCAATCGGAGCTGTTCGGCTTCGACGCGTCGCCGTTCCGCTGCGGCGAGGTGGCGCTCCACCTGGTCCCAGGCCGCGACGGCACGCCGGTGTTCATGGACTTCATGCCGCCGGCCGACCACGTGACGATCCGCGAGCTCCGCGTAAACGGGACCTTTCCCTACTCGCTCGACGCCGCGACGATGTACGTGGGTACGCCGTGAATCGATTACCGGACGATCTGCGACTTCGCCTCGGATCCCTGCGAATTTGTCGCGCGAACGGCATCTCTCCGCGCGTCCTCGTTCCAGAGTCCGCGCTCCCATGGTTCGAAAACATTGACGCGCGCGACGGCGCGATCGACCGCGATGTCGACGATCTCCGCGATCAAGTCGTCTCGTTCGCCCGAAGACAGATCGGGATCGAATACCACGCGCGCGCGACGATCCAATCGGCCCCGCACGCGTTCAGCTGCTCGACGCTCGTGAAGTACGCGTTCGCCTGGATTGGAATCCACATGCCGCGCTACGCCGTGGACCAAACGTACCACGGGGCCATCGTCGAGACCGTCGACTGGAATCCCGGCACTCTCGCGTTCTGGAAGGGAGAGTTCCCCATCCGCGACGAGGACCGCGCCGTCGGCCACGTCGGAATCGTGTGCGGCGAACGCCGAATCATTCACGCGGGCAGCGGCGACGGATCCGTGCACGAGTTCACGCCTCTCCGCCCAGAATCAGCGAGCTTCGTCGACCCGTTCCCGACGGAACCGCACGCCCTGGTCCTTCCCCCAACCGAAGTGCGAGGCCTCGAAACCGCGCTCGACATCGTGCGCTGGCTGCAGCGCTGAGACCCTGTCGACCCTTCGACCCCGCTCAGGGTCGATTTTTTCTTACTCGAGAAACCCCGGAGGAATGAACTGGTCGGCGATGGACGAGAAAGGCGGGTCAACGATCACGCGGGAAATTCCGGCGTCGGCGTTGACGCAGACGTCCTCGGTTTCCAACGTCCCCTTCCTGAACGCCGTCATGCAGACGTCCGCTCCGTTCGCGGAACGGACGGTTCCATAGAACGGCTCGAGCCCGATGACGAACGACGCGAGGTCTCCGTTTTTCAATCCGCCAACCTGCCTCGGATCCAGAATCGTCCGGCGGAACGCGGCCGTCTCGTATCCGGGAGAAACGGCACCGTCGTATCCGGACGGGATGGCGACGAAGGAGAAGAAGGCCGCCGAGATCGTCGCGACCGCAGAGGCGATTATGCTCGGAATGATCACCGCCAGCATGACGCGCTTCCAGGTTGCGATCTTGTCATATCGGAGCCACGCGAGAACGGAGATCGGCGTCAGAACCACCCCGAGGACGCGACCGTGCATCGTGTACGGCTTCGTCCAGACCCACGCCGTCGCCGCGAACGCGGAGTACGACCCAAGGACGACGGCCGCCATCGCCACGAACAGCAGCTTCGGGGAAATCCACGTCGCAAGCATTGCCGCCGCGAGCAGCGCGAACGTGGCGATCACCGGAACGGACATCGCGGGGCGCTTTTCCACGCGCACCGGCTTGAACTCGAGATCCTCGCCCGCGAGCATTTTTTGCCCCGCTATAATGCTCAGGGCAACGAGCAGCTCGACCGCCAGGCCGAGCGTCGCGAATGAGACGGTCCCGAACGGATGAGCCACGGTGGCATAAAACAACGTCGCAACGAGACCGATCCAAAGGACCGTCATGGCCCGCCGGTACGCGGCAGAGAGGATAAGCGCCTCGCGCTCGTCGGCGGGTTCGCGGGCAAACCAGAGGAGATTCTTGAACATATCGTTACGAGATAAGTGTAAATACGTTCTCGATCAGCACGTCGAAATGCTTCGAACACCGCCACGCCAGCTCAAGCGAAGGCTGGTACTTTGCCTGCTCGAGCGCGATGATCGTCTGGCGCGTGACGCCAAGCTTCTGCGCAAGCTCTTCCTGCGTAACCTCGAGCTTCTGTCGGTAATCCTTTCGTTTCGAAGTGATTCGGGACATTGGGGAAATGTGAAAGATACCTTAAAAATACGATGTAAACTATCTTTTAGATTATGTCGAGGGGTCTGGCAAAGAAAAAGAGACCGGCTAGGTCTCGAGAGCGGCGGCGGATGGAATTAACGATGTCGTCGATTGGGGTCGGAGGCAAAGCATCAGGGTCACGGCCAGTGCGGATCCGCCGATCCAGCCGTTGAGAATCACGTCCTGGGCCGTCCACGCGGGAACGGCGAACGTGTTGATGAGCACGGCAATGACGGACACGATCCACGCCCGTCGATCCTCGTTCTCGGGGCGGTTCCACGCCTTCTCGAATACGGGGATGCATGCCACCGCATCGGCCACCATCTGGACAAAGAACATGGGAAATGCCGCCTCGGCCTTCGGCAGAATGCAGGCGAGCGCCGCCCAGACAGGCAGGCTGGCGAGCGCGATGGACACCGCGATCTTGTCATGCCGGTTGAGCGAGTCGCCTTCCCCGTAACGCAGCGACAGCAGCGCGATTATGAGCGACCAGCCGGCATTCACCGCGATGAACTGCCAGTTCTCTGCGCCGGACACAACGTACGACGCCCCGATGAGAATGCTCAGGAACGTCCAGATCCAATAGCTCGACCGCGACGGCTTGGTCCGCCCGGCGACGATCGTGTACGAGTAGTAGCCCGACGAGCAGGCCATGGTGAGGCAGGCGAGCAGGGAAAAAAGAACGTGAAAATCCAAACAAACTCCGATGAACGCGGATCTTATGTGAAAAATTGAATCATGTCAATCCTCCTGCGCTTGAAAAAGATTCGGAGGACACATCGTCTAGCCAAACGAAACGACCTCTCAGCGAGAGGTCGTTTTGGTGCGGACGGAGGGACTTGAACCCCCGACATCCTGGTTCGAAGCCAGGCACTCTATCCAGCTGAGCTACGTCCGCCCATGCTACGACCTCATAAAATACATGATCTGCCGTTTCACGCCTCCGGTCCTCCCTCCGCTGTATATTCGTATACAGCTGCGGTCTGGTCCTCGGCGTTCAACGACATCTCATGCATTTTCTGAGGTCTCGCGTTCGTGCACTTTATCCCTTTTCTTGACACAGGTCAATCGGCCTGGCATACTTCTGGCACATTTATCCCGAATGGAATGCGCCCATGCGTGCGTAGCTCAGGGGTAGAGCAGGTGGCTCTTAACCACTTGGTCGGGGGTTCAAATCCCTCCGCACGCACCAAAAAACTTCCAGGATCCTGGAAGTTTTTTATATTCCGTCTACCACCCCTTCACTTTCACGCCCGCCGCGGCCGCCGCGACCTGGGCGTCCTGCTTGCTCGTTCCCGTCCCCACCGCTACCTGCTCCTTATCGAGATAAATCCCAACCTGGAAGATCTTGGCGTGGTCGGGTCCTTCTTCCGAGAGGACGCGGTAGCTCGGCGTGATGCCGGTCTTTTCCTGCGCGGCTTCCTGGAAGCGGCTCTTCGGGTCGACGTACGATCGATCTTCGAGAATGCTCGGGAGCTTCGAGACGACCGTGCGCAGGATAAACTCCTTCGACGATTCCCATCCGAGATCCAGATAAATCGCGCCGATGATCGCCTCGAAGGCGTTGGCGAGAATGTAGCGGCGGGCCTTGGACTTGGCATCCTTGGATTCGCCGCGGGAGAGGTAGAGATAGTCGTCGACCCCGAGCGACTCGCAGATGCCGGCCATCATATCGGCGTTCACGAGGGACGCGCGCCAGTTGGTGAGATCGCCTTCCGCGTTCTCGTAGTTGTGATACAGGTGCTCCGTGACCACGAGCTCCACGACGGCGTCGCCTAAAAACTCAAGGCGCTCGTTGTGGCCGAGCGAGAAATCGGGATGTTCGTTCAGATAGGACCGGTGAACAAGCGCCTGGCGCAGCGTGTCCTTGTTCAGAAACGACACGCCAAGCGTCTGTTCAAGCTTTTCGATTGGTGGCATAGGGACTAGGGAGTGACCGGTTCTTCTTTTTTCTTAGGGACGAATTTGTCGGCCTCCTTCAGCTCGTTCTTCGCGACCATGTCCTTGTAGATCGCGCCGAGCACGCCGTTCACGAACCGGCCGGACGCTTCCCCGCCGAAGCTCTTCGCGAGCTCAATGGCCTCGTTGATGGCAACCTTGCTCGGAACGGTCTCGGAAAACTTCAGCTCATAGCAGCCGAGGCGCAAGATGTTGCGGTCGATGATGGTGATCGAGTCGAGCGGCCAGTCGGGCGCGAACCGCGTGATGATGTCGTCGATGGACGGTCGGTTCTTCAGCGTCCCCTCGACGAGGCTTTCAACGAATCCGCCGTCGTCGAAGTCTGACGCGAACTCCGAGCGGTTGAAGGCGATCACTTCCGGAAGGCGCGCGTCGTCCTGCCCGAGGAAATCCCACTGGTACAGGGATTGCATGGCGATGGTTCGGGCAAGGTGACGGTTGGACATAGGGGAAAGAACAAAGTGATGAAGTGGTGGAGTGATGAAGTGGTGGAGTGATGAAGTGACGAAGTGACTCAATCACTCAATCACTTCATCACTCAATCACTTTTTAAGTATACCCAAAAGGCACGGCTCTCGCCATGCCTTTGAAATTTATGCGTGGTCGTGGCCCGTGTGATCCTCGTGCGCGTCGGCCTTCTCGGCCTTGGCCGGCTTCTTTGCCTTCGGTGCGGCCTTGGCGGCAATCGGACGCTTGGAGGCGATGCGCTTGGCAAGGCGAACGGTTTCGCGCGTCTTGTCCACGACCAGTCGGCCGCGGTAAAAGCCGCAGTTCTTGCAGGCATGGTGCTGCAAAACCGGCTTCTTGCACTTGTCGCACACGCCCGGGACGGACTTGTCGAGCGCAAAGTGCGACGCGCGGCGGCGCTTGTGGGAACTTGTGCGGCGATGTCCAGGAAGGCCCATATTGGTAGGAAAGCTCGAAGTTCGTCACCGCCGTCGGGCGGGATCCCGCCCGACGGCGGGA
>CALRGA010000045.1 GCA_943357025.1 Candidatus Uhrbacteria bacterium RIFOXYB12_FULL_58_10
CCCGGTTTCCTTTTCCGGCCAGGCTATGCCTGGCCGGCGATTCTGCTCACGGTCGAAACGTGGATATTCGCGTAGACGGAAATTTCCGTGAGCGTGTACCCGCAGTTGAACCGCGCGAACCGAATCGACTTGTCTCTCTCGATCCTCGACCGTTCCGTTCCCTCGAAGATCGTCGCGAGCGACGGACGATTCGGCAAACGCTGATCCCGCGGAATCTCCCCGATCTCGTCCTTCGCGCCAAACAGCTCGCGAACCGCGTCCACGAACTGGTCCGTCCCGAGGATATGCTCGCCTTCCACGTCCGCGAACGGCGACGGCAGGCCCTTCCCCTCCGAGACAAACTTCCGATACTTGGCCTGAGCCTTTTTCCGATCCTTTCCGAACAATCCCAATATCCAATCGACGGTGAGAAACTCCGGTGCCTTGGCATTCTCCCCTGTGGCCCGGTAGCTGCTCCACCTCCAATCCCGCGGATGCTTCGCCATCCCCGCCCGCACCGGGTTCAAAACGATATACCGCGCCACTTCCCGCAAATATGACTCCTTCTCCACCACGAACGACTTGAAACGCCCCTGCAGCACGTGGCCGACACGCCCGTGCGCCTTGTTAAACCGCTGCGTATACTTGCCGTTCAGACCGTGCATCCCGAGCGACAGGTTCGCGTCCGGAGTCTCGATGAGCAGATGGTAGTGGTTGTCCATCAGGCAGTACGCGTGCACGATCCAGTTATGAATCCTCACCACGTCCGCAAGCACGCCGAGAAAGCAAGATCGATCGACGTCCGACCGAAAGATATCGCCTCGCGCATTCCCACGCGACGTGACATGAAAGAGCCCACCCAAGAATTCCACCCGCATCGGACGCGACATATGAGACGATTATACCACGATGCAAAACGCAAGACCTGACCCCCGGCGCCCGTGACCCCCGGCATCTGACCCCCGGCATCGATCCGGCGCTCGTCGGCTCCGGGACATCGAAGTCGACTTGACAGGATGATAGATGTCTGACCCCCGGCATTGCAAAGACGATTATACCACCGACGGCCACGACGCGCGAAATTCAATATTCAAGACCTGACCCTCGGCATTTTGCTCGGCATTTTTTCTGACCCCCGGCACAATTGTGTGCAGTCCAATCGTGTGTGATTTTTGGCGTCCTATTTTGCGTTCGCGTAACACGCGATCTGATCTGCCACATCCCACAGGTACGCCAAACCCATCCCAGCAGTACCGGTTATATGAGTTTTTAAATTGGCGATACAATCTTCTGCTGCTACTGCTGTACCACTGGGATAACAATCAGAAAAATCCTCCAACGCGGCATTTTCTGTGTAAATATACTCACAACCACCGGGAACCCTGCATGGGTTATTTTGACACACGCTTACAATGTTTGGATTTCCTTCCGAGGGTGAAAATAAATCATCCAATTCTTCGTCCCAAAACCCTTTTTCCGTTTCAACTTTTTGATTATCATATTTTTCGCATGTATCAACTACTTTGCAATCAATAGATAAATATGCGCACGTTCCGGCGATATAATCGCCAGCTATATCAACGCTAAAGTTAACTAGTTCCAGGTTTCGTGAATGACCGCACATCTTATATGTTTGAACGACATCGACACCGGCCTCGTTTACGATCGTATCCGCTGGATCAAGCGATGCGCACAACGAGGCGGAAGGAGATACTCCGTTAGTATTTTTAGGCCCGACCTCCGCGCACAAAAGGCACTCGGCCTTGTCCTTGACCGCCGCGCAGCCCGCATCGGCATTGTCGCAATAATTAAACTTGCATATCTTCCCCTCCGCGACGGGTTCCCCACCCGGGCCAGCGTGGACCACGGCATCGGTTCCGCAGACAAGATTCGCGCCCTTGTCGAACTCAACCACGACCCCGTTCGTGCTCTTCCAGGCGTTGTCTCCATACTCTTCCTTAATTTCGGGCGGCTGTTCAAGCAATGCCATCGTGGTCGCATGAGCGGACCTGACTTCCGCCCCGAGAAGCGTCCCGCAGTCGTCCCCCGAAACGATCGTGACTTTTCGCAGCATCGGCAATTTTGGAACCTGGAGCTTCAGCAGCTGCGGGTTGACCGTGTATAAAATAACGTACGCGAACATCAGCAGCACGAACCCTTCCACGGCGTTCGTCATCATCTTCTTTGCCTTTGTAACGTCGCCCGAGGTGGCGCCGATGACGTAGCGGAGGCCGCCGACCATGAGGAGGACGATGGCGACGGTCATCGAGAATCCCATGAGATACTGGTAGACGAGGCCCACGTAATCGGCGAAGTTTACGACGCTCTTTACGCCGGCGATCTCAACCTGGAGGTAGGTCTTGATGGTGTCGGCGGAGTAGCAGTAGTGCGATCCCGGGGAGCACTCGGCGGGCTGGCCGTAGCTCCACTGGCCGTCGATAGTCGTCCCTTCCCGGCCGATGAGGCCATCGAGATCTTTCTCGCAGTTCTCCCGCTTCTCCCAGCACCGCAGGTTCCCACTGGGCCACTGGGCAAACGACTTGGCCCACTGATGACCCTTATCCGCCGTTCCGTTCTTCGCGCACACCGTGGCACAGGTAGCGTCGTCGGATGCGTCGGCCTTCTTCGCGCCGCCGGCATTGTTCCCGCTCGTACCGTCGCTAACGTAACAGAAACACTGGGTCGCCGTCGCCGACGTCGCCGCCGCGCGCGCGAACGGCACGGCGGACGAAAGAAAAATCACGACGAGGGCCGGAACCGCGAGCAATCTTGGGAATCTCATACGCTAGGTCGTGGGTGACAGAAACCTGTCGATCAGCTTTATGAAAATATCCTCGGGAATCGCTCCCGGGATCCGCGTTCCGTTCAGAAAGAACGTCGGCGTCCCTCGCACTCCGGCGGCGATGCCCGCGTCGACGTCGGCCTGGATCTTGGCGAGGTTGCGGTCGCTGGCGAGGCAGCGGTTGAACTCGGCGACGTTGAGGTTGAGCTCGGCGGCGAAGCGCGGATAGGATTCCTCGGTGAGCGTGTCCTGGTTGGCGTACAGCTTGTCGTGGTAATCCCAGAATCGCTTCTGCTCGTCGGCGCACCTGCCGGCCTCGGACGCGGCGGTGGCCTGTGGGTGGAGCTCGTCGATCGGGAAGTCGCGGTACTCGAAGCGGACGGACTCGGGGTATGCCATGGCGAGCGAGCGGACGACGAAGCTCTCGTCGCGGGAGAACGGGCAGCCGAAGTCGGCGAACTCGACGACGGTGAGGAGCGCGTCCTTGTTTCCGAGCGCGGGGCTTCCCTTCGAGGACACGGCGAACGCGCCGTCGGGGATGGGCATGCTCGCGATCGCGCCGCTCGACGTCACGTTCCGCGCGAACGCGAGGTCGGCCTCGGTGAGCGCGCCCGACTGGATGAGCGAGGCGTAGTGATACACGCGCCACGAAAAACCGACGACGATCGCCAAGACGACCACCGTGATGGCGGCCGCAAGAATGTTGCGATGCGGATGCGAAAGAAGGTCGACGTCCATGTTCCCGTAGTATATCATAGGAAGACGCATTGACGAAAAAGCCCTTATCTGATAGTTTCTTGGCAATTCTCCTTGTTCTGAAATTGAAAAAATATGATGAACGCCGAACAGATCCTCAATGTCTCGCAGCTCATCCTCGCCGCCCTGCTCGTGGCATCGATTCTTCTCCAGGCCCGCGGCGCCGGCCTTGGCGCGTCCTTCGGCGGCGAGGGAAACGTGTACCGCACCAAGCGCGGAGTGGAAAAGCGCCTGTTCCAGGCCACGATCATCTTTGCCATTCTATTCTTCGGAGTGAGTTTGGCGAATGCGTTGGTGTAGCGAAGCGAGAGGTACTCGAGGATACGAATCAACGAATCGGCTACAAAACTACGTATCTACGAATTGCTACGGATATCTACAACCAAATTTCGTAGCAATTCGTAGACATCCGTTGATTAGTAGTTACGTGGCAAATTAGTAGATTAGTATCCACTCGCCCCCGCACCGTTAAGTCCTCTCACTTTGCTGTGCCAAACAACCCCTTTAAAAAATCCCCCTCGCGCCGCAACCTCGCGTTCCTCCAGGTGCTCTCCGCCCACAAGGGCGTTCGGGGGTTGCCTAGTCTCGGCCAGTGGAAGCAGCTTCCGCGGGTGCTGTCGGTTTTGGAAAAGAAGGTTCTGCTCGGAACCGTCGGCACGCTTGTCCTTTCCCTACTCTCCCTCGGCTCGTGGTACGTGGTCACGCACCGCGTCGACATCCCTGCGGTGGGCGGCGAGTACGTCGAGGCGCTCATCGGCGAGCCGCAGTTCGTGAACCCGCTGTACGCGTCGGCCTCCGACGTGGACGCGGACCTTGCGGGGCTGGTGTACTCCGGGCTCGTGCGGTGGGACCAGGACGGCGGGCTCGTGAACGACCTCGCCTCCGACGTGCAGATCTCTGAGGACGGCAAGACGTACACGGTCGCGATTCGCGACAACGCGAAGTTTCACAACGGCGACTCCGTGCGCGCGGCCGACGTGGTGTTCACCATGGAGGCGATCCAGGATCCGCAGTACCGCTCGCCGCTCGCGGTGAGCTTCCGCGGGGTGTCGGTGTCTCAGGTGGACGAGAAGACCGTGGCGTTTACGCTCGAGGAGCCGTTCGCGCCGTTCCTTTCCACGCTCAACGTCGGTATCCTTCCCTCGAACGTCTGGGGCGACATCGCGGCTCGCAACGCCCCGCTCGCCTCGCGCAACCTCGAGGCGGTCGGCAGCGGGCCGTACCAGTTCGCCGAGTTCGCGAAGGACAAGGCCGGCAACGTCCTCTCGTACACCCTCGAGCGGAACCCGTCGTACTACGGCAACGCGCCGAAGCTCCAGAAGCTCGTCTTCAAGTTCTACCCGAGCGCGGCGGAAGCGGTCCGCGCACTTGAGAACAAGAACGTGGAGGGCGTGAGCTTCGTTCCGGGAGACATGGAGAAGGAGGTGTCCGACATCCGGTCCGTCGCGCTTCTCCACCCCGACCTTCCGCGCGAGGTGGCACTCTACTTCAACCAGGGCGCGAACGCGTCGCTGAAGGACAAGGCGGTGCGCACGGCCGTCGCGCAGGCGGTCGACAAGGCGAAGCTCGTCGCCGACGTGCTGAACGGGCACGGACGAACCATCGACGCGCCGATTCTCCCTGGCATGCTCGGCGAGCACCCGGACGTGGCGAAGATTGCATTCGATCCGGCGACCGCGAGCCAGACGCTCCAGGACGCCGGATACCTCCTTGCCGAAGGCGCGACCGTCCGCACGCTCAAGAAGGCCCCGACCGACGGGACGCCGAACGAGCTGACGGTCACGATCACGACCGTCCAGAGCCCCGAGTTCGTGCGCGCAGCCGAGATCATCGCCGCGGAACTGAGCGCGATCGGGATCAAAACGGACGTGAAGCCGTCCGAAAGCGACAGTTTCTACGCCGACGTCGTATCGCCGAAGAGCTACCAGGTGCTGCTCACCGGAACGCTGCTCGGACTCGACTCGGACCCGTATCCTTTCTGGCACTCTTCCCAAACAAAGGAAAATGGGTTAAACTTTTCACTCTACGCGAATCGAAACGTGGACACGCTGCTGGAAACGGCCAGAAAGAGCACGAACGAGGACGATCGCGCAAAGGCGTATCGCGACTTCCAGGACTTGGTCGCGGCCGACATTCCGGCGGTTTTTCTCTACCAGAGCACGTATTCCTACGCGATCTCGACGAAGATACAGGAATCGGACATCCGAAAGATCATCTCCCCCGCGGACCGTTTCGCGGGAATCGAATCGTGGTACACTAAGACCAAGAAAGCGCTGCGGTAACTCGCAGCCTCGTGCGGATGTGGCGGAATGGTATACGCGCAGGTCTCAGAAGCCTGTGGTGGCAACACCTTGAGGGTTCAAGTCCCTCCATCCGCACCACCCTTCGCTCCACGGAGCTTCGGATGGCAAGCCACATGACATTTTAAAGGACGTGACGAACGGTCGCGTCCTCCGTAAATATCGCGTGGAAGTAAAAAAATTAATTCGACTCCGCGCAAAAAGACTTTTTTATGGTTGACACGCCCGTTCCGCAGCCGAAGAGGCCGAAGATTCCGACGATTCCCGTCCGCCCGCCGATGCCGCCGAGGCAGCCGCAGGCGCCGCGACCGCAGCAGGCGGCACGACCGCCGCAGCAGTCCGCTCAGAAACAGGCAGCGCCGGCGACGGCTCCCGTCGCGCAGAGCGGATTCGACAAGTTCCGCGGGAAGATTTTTAAGAAAGAGAACGGGAGCGACAAGCTCCGCGTCATCGTGCTCGGCGGCGCCGAGGAGGTGGGCCGCAACTGCACGCTGCTCGAGTACGGGAACGACATCATCATCATCGACCTCGGGCTTGAGTTCCCGAACGAGGAGATGCCGGGGGTGGACTACATCATCCCGAACATGACGTACCTGAAGGGCAAGGAGAAGAACATCCGCGGCGTCATCATCACGCACGGCCACTACGACCACATCGGCGCCATCCCGCACACCGTGCCGTTCATCGGCAACCCGCCGATCTTCGCCCTCCCGGTTGGCGCGGCCATCATCAAGCGACGCCAGACCGACTTCCAGACTCGCCCGCTCAACGTCAAGGTGACCAAGATCACCGACGTGCTGCAGCTCGGCCAGTTCAAGGTCTCCTTCTTCCACATCAACCACAACATTCCGGACTCGGCGGGAATCGTCGTCGAGACCCCGGTGGGAACGGTCCTGCACACCGGCGACTGGAAGTTCGACTTCCACCCGACCGGCACCGAGCACGCCGATTTCCAGCGCATCGCCGACCTCGGCAAGAAGGGCGTGCTCTGCCTCATGGGCGACTCCACCAACTCGATGAACGCCGGCCACCAGGTGTCCGAGAAGGTCATCGGCGAGGAGCTCGAGCGCATCATCGAGAAGGCGAAGGGCCGCATCATCTTCGGGACGTTCGCCTCCCTGCTCTCCCGCGTGAAGCAGATCCTTGAGATCTCGGAGCGCCTCGGAAAGAAGGTCGTGCTCGACGGGTTCTCGATGAAGACCAACGTCGAGATCGCGAAGGAGCTCGGATACATCAAGGTTTCCACCTCGACGCTCATCACGATGGAGCAGATCGACTCCGTGCCGCAGAACCGCGTGGTCGTCGTGTGCACCGGGGCGCAGGGCGAAAAGAACGCCGCGCTCAACCGCATCGCCACCGACGAGCACCGCGCCATCAAGATCGACCCGACCGATACCGTCGTGTTCTCGTCCTCGGTCATCCCGGGCAACGAGAACGCGGTGCAGCGCCTGAAGGACATCTTCTATCGCAAGCGCGCCACGGTCATCCACAAGGACATCATGGACGTCCACGCCGGCGGCCACGCCTACAAGGAGGATATCAAGCTCCTGCTGGCGCTGACCAAGCCGCGCTACTACGTCCCGATCGAGGGCAACCACTTCATGCTCCGCGAGAACGCGTCGGTCGCATACTCGATGGGGATGAAGGAGGAGAACGTCTTCGTTGTCGACAACGGCCAGGTGATGGAGTTTACCAAGGAGGGCGGCAAGCTCACGAAGGAAAAGATCCCGGCCGAGCACGTGTTCGTCGACGGCCTGGGAGTGGGCGACGTCAGCCAGGTGGTTCTCCGCGACCGCAAGGAATTGTCGGAAGACGGCATGGTCGTCGTCGTCGTGAAGTTCGACGCAAAGACCCTGCGCGTGGTCGGCACGCCCGACATCACGAGCCGCGGATTCATCTTCCAGAAGGACATGACGGAGATCAACGACGCGATCACCGTGATCGTGACGAAGGCGCTGAGCGCGTCGAACGGCGGAAACGCCGTCGACCCGGCGGCATTGCGTGACAAGGTGCGCGACGAGGTGGGCAACTTCCTGTTCGCACGGATGGAGAGGCGGCCGATGATCGTTCCAGTGATCATGGAAGTGTAGGAGAAAGTGGATACGAACCTACGAATCGGCTACGAAACTACGTAAGCTACGGATTGCTACGAAGGGCTCCCGGTCGCGATGCGGCCGGGAGTTTATGGTGGACAAACTCTTGATAATCGGCTAATGTTGGCGCATATGAAACGATCACTCACAGGTCTCCAACCGACGAATTTTCTCCATATCGGCAACTATATCGGGGCCGTCCAGCCTGCCGTCGCGCTTCAGGACGAGACGCAGCTCCTGATGATGATCGTGGATTACCATGCCATCACGATGCCTCAGGATCCGAAGGAGCTTCGGAAGAACATCCTGTCGGCAGCAGCGACGTATCTCGGCTGCGGGATCGATCCGGCGAAGACGATCCTGTTCCAGCAGTCGCGCGTTGCCGAACACATGGAGCTGGCGTGGATTCTGCAGTGCGTCGCCAAGATGGGCGAGGCCGAGCGCATGACGCAGTTCAAGGACAAGTCGTCGAAGGGCGAGAGTCCGACGGTCGGGCTGTTCACGTACCCGATCCTGATGGCCGCCGACATCCTGATGTACGACACCGAGATCGTTCCCGTCGGCGAGGACCAGAAGCAGCACGTCGAGCTCGCGCGCGACCTGGCGATTCGGTTCAACAAGCAGTTCGGTGAGACGTTCGTGGTCCCGGAGCCGAAGATCCGGGCCGAGGGGGCGCGCATCATGGCGCTCGACGACGGCACGAAGAAGATGTCGAAGTCGGCCCCGAGCGCGAAGAGCTACATCGCGCTCACCGACGACGCGGACACCATCCGCAAGAAGATCATGTCCGCGGTGACCGACTCCGGCACCGAGATCCGCACCGACCGCAATCGACCGTCGATCACGAACCTGCTCACGCTGTTCTCGGTCGCGACGGGCCGGTCGATCGAGTCGATCGAGCTCGCCTACGTCGGCAAGGGATACGGCGACTTCAAGAAAGATCTCGCCGAGGCCGTCGTCTCGTACCTCGGCCCCATCCGCGGCCGCATCCTCAAC
>CALRGA010000046.1 GCA_943357025.1 Candidatus Uhrbacteria bacterium RIFOXYB12_FULL_58_10
GATGACATCCCCCTCGATGAGCTCGATCGCGTTGCCGAACTTCTCGCGGAGCGGCGCGATGAGGTCGCGATCGGCCTCGACGGCCATGACGCGCGCGCCGGCGGCAACGAGCGCCTCGGTCAGGATCCCCGTCCCCGGCCCAATCTCAAGCACGGTCTCGCCCGGGACGATCTCGGCGGCCTTGATGATTTTCTGGACGATTCCCTTGTCCTTGAGGAAGTTTTGTCCGAATTGTTTCTTGGGGGTAAACATAAACGGGTGGATACGAATCTACAAATCGGCTACAAAACTACTAATACCGATCCTTCCCGCAAAACGACAATCTTCCCCTTCCTCACCGCGACGATCGTGGACGGTTTCCTTCGCGGGATCGGACCCTCGTCGATTATCAAGTCGGGCAACGGGTGGCCGGCGGCCTTGAGTTGCTTGAGGAACGCGCTGACGGAATAGCACGTCGCCAGGCCGGAGACGTTCGCGGACGTCGCGACGATGGGGCCGGCGATTCCCTTGGCGAGCGCCTTGGCGACAAGGTGCGGCGAGACGCGGATCGCGACCGTGCCGTCGTTCTGCACGACCCCGGACGCCAGGCCCTTCCCCACCTTCCCAACGACGGTCAGCGCGCCGGGCCAGTGCGCGTCGACGAGCGGGACAAGGAGCGGATCGATCGTTACGTACTCCTCCGCGGTCTTCCGGTCGGCGCAGATGAGCGGCGGGGTCTTGCCCGGCTCGCGGCCCTTGATCTCGAACACGCGGCGGACGGCGCGCGAGTTCAGCGCGTCGGCGGCGAGGCCGTACGCGGTTTCGGTGGGAAATAAAACCACGCCTCCCTGTTTCAGGACGGCGATGGCATCCAGAATTTGCTTACTTGCGCGCGGCATTTTTTTTAAACCACTCGACCGTCTTCGCGAGTCCGTCGTCGAGCTTTACCTCGGCCTTCCATCCGAGCTCCTTCGCGGCCTTCGACGAATCCAGCGCCGAGCGCATCACCTCTCCCGCGAACGCCGGGATGAACGATTCCTTCTGTCCCGCGCCCGTCAGCTTGTTAATCTTCTTGAAAAGCGAGAGCACGTTCGTCTCGACGCCCGTCCCGACGTGAAAGATTCCCGTCGCGGACTTTTCCATCGCGAGCATCTGGGCCCGAACCACGTCGCCGACGTAGACGTAGTCGCGCGTCTGCTTCCCCGTGCCGGTGATGACGCACGGCTTGCCGGCGATCATCGTCTGCGAGAATTTTGAAATGACTCCCGCGTATCCTCCGGAAAGCGACTGCCGCGGGCCGTACGCGTTCGCGAGGCGGAGGACGACGTACGGGAGCTTGTGCATCCGATGCTCGAACGCGAGGTACATCTCCCCGGCGTGCTTCGCGATGCCGTACGGCGAAATCGGGTCGGCGTGGACGGCCTCGGAAAACGGCGGGCGGACGTCGTCGGAATACATCGCGCCGCCGCTCGACGTAAAAATGAATTTCTTCGTGCCGGCCAGCGCGGCCGCGTGCGCGAGGCGAAGCGTCCCGACGATGTTGATATCCGCGTCCCCCGCCGGGTTCTCGACGGACTTCCGCACGTCAATCTGCGCCGCGAGGTGGAACACCACGTCGGGCTTCAGCTTCGCGACCAGCTTCGGCAGGCGCGCATCGAGAATCGACGCCTTGTAAAACGTCGCGTTCGGGTTCAGGTTCGCCTTCTTGCCCGTCGAAAGGTCGTCGATCACGAACACCTTGATATGACGCTTGATCAGCGCGTCGACGACGTGACTTCCAATGAATCCGGCCCCGCCGGTGACTAACGCGGTTTTGAACTTGGGCATAGGACGTTATTTTTTCTTTCCGAGACGATCTCTCAAATACGCCTCCATGAACCCTTCCAAATCCCCGTCGAGCACTCCCCGCGTGTCGCTGGTCTCGTGGTCCGTCCGGTGGTCCTTCACGAGCTGGTACGGCTGGAGGACATAGCTGCGGATCTGGTTGCCCCAGTCGGCGCTCTGGTACTCGCCGCGGAGCTCGGCGTGCTCGTTTTGCCGCTCCTGCATCTTGATCGCGAGGAGCTTGGCCTTGAGCACCTTCATCGCGGTCTCCCGGTTCTGCTGCTGGCTGCGCTCGTTCTGGCACTGGACCGAGATCTTCGTCGGCAAGTGGACGATGCGCACCGCGGAGTACGTCGTGTTGACGCTCTGCCCGCCCGCGCCGCTCGACGTCATCGTGTCGATGCGGATGTCCTCGGGCTTGATCTCGATCTCCTGGTCCACGTCGTCGAGCTCGGGGAGCACCTCGATGAGCGCGAACGTGGTGTGCCGCATCTTCTCGGCGTCGAACGGCGAGATGCGCACGAGCCGGTGCACGCCGGCCTCGGACTTGAGATAGCCGTACGCGTACCGGCCGGTGATGCGCAGCGTCAGGCTCTTGTACCCGACCTCCTCGCCGCGCGACTCGTCGAGAATCTCGATCGCCCATCCCTTTCCCTCGCAGAACCGCAGGATCATCCGCATCAGCATCTGCGTCCAGTCATTCGCCTCGGTCCCGCCCTGTCCGGCGTGGAAGGCGACGATCGCGTTCGCCGCGTCGTACGGGCCCGAGAACAGGGTCGTAAACTCCATCTGCGAGAACGACTTCTCGAGCGACTCGATCTTCGCGACGACCTCCGACATCGTGGCCTCGTCGCCTTCCGACCGCGCGAGCGACTCCAACTCCGCCAGCTCGTCGACCTCCTTCAAAAAATCCTCCCACTGCGAAACCTCCTTCTGCAAATCCGCCACCCGCTTCGACACGTTCCGCGCCGTCTCCCCGCGCGACCAAAAGTCCGGCGCCGCCATCTCCTCCTCCCGCTTCGCCACCTCGGCCTTCACCGCATCCAGGTCAAAGCAACCCCCAGGTACGCAGTGCGCGCGCTTGGAGGGCTTGGATTGGTTGAGAGTAATCTTTGGGCATAGTGGTGCAGTGACTGATTTGGCTCGGGGATGGGCTCGGGGATACTAATCTACAAATCGGCTACGTAACTACGAATCAACGGATGGCTACGGATGGGGGTATTCGTAGAAATTAGTAGCATTTTGTAGATACGTAGTTTTGTAGCCGATTTGTAGATTAGTATCCCCGAGCCCTTTTTTGCCTCAAATTTTAATCTGCTTCGCGTACTCCCCAAGCACCGGCATCTCCCACGTCTTTCCGTTCAGCGCGTTGATCATCCCGAGGATGAGCAGGATGACGAGAACGACGGAGCCGAGCGCCCAGACGATCGTTCCGACGACCGGGATGATGTTCCCAACCCACAGCAGGCACCAGGCGATCAGGAGAACGAGCCCCTGCTTCCCGTGATGCTGGGCGAACGGGGAGTTACGCTTCAGGAGCAGCGGAACGAGGCACAGGATTCCAAGATATCCGATGGCGGCGGCGAGTCGATTTTGTTGTGCGTCATTGTCCATAGTGGAGGAATCGTAGCAGAAATAACGAAGAGAGCCAAGAAACTCTAATACATACCGCCGCCATGTCCTCCGTGCGACGGTTCCTGGGATTCTTTCTTTGGGATGTCCGTGACGGCCGCCTCCGTCGTGATGACCATGATCGCGATCGAAGCGGCGTTCTGCAATGCCGAGCGCGTGACCTTGGCCGGGTCGATGACGCCGGCCTTTACGAGATCCTCGTAGACGTCGGTCGCGGCGTTGTAGCCGACGGGGCCGACCTCGCGCTTTACGCGCTCGAGGACGACCGAGCCGTCCTTGCCGGCGTTCTGCGCGATCATGCGCATCGGCTCCTCGAGGGCGCGGCGCAGGATGTCGAGGCCGATGCGCTCCTCGCCGGACGTCTCGACCTGGTCGAGCGCGGCGATGGCGCGAACGAGGGCGACGCCGCCGCCCGGGACGATCCCCTCTTCCATGGCAGCCTTGGTCGCCGCGACCGCGTCCTCGATGCGGTGCTTCTTTTCCTTCATCTCCGTCTCGGTCGCCGCGCCCACCTTGATGACGGCCACGCCGCCGGACAATTTCGCGACGCGCTCGTTGATCTTTTCCTTCTCGAACTCGGACTCGGTCGACTCGACCTGCTTTTTCAGGGCCGCCACGCGGTCCGCGATCGCCTGCTTGTCGCCGGCGCCGCCCACGATGGTGGTGGTTTCCTTGCTCGCGACGATCTTCGTGGCGCGGCCGAGGTCGGCGATTTCCGTTGTCTCCAGCTTGAGCCCGAGTTCCTCGGTGATCACCTTTCCGCCCGTGAGGATCGCCAAATCCTCAAGCATCGCCTTGCGGCGGTCGCCGAACCCCGGGGCCTTGATGGCAAGCGCGTTGAACGTGCCGCGCAGCTTGTTCACGACGAGCGTGGAAAGCGCCTCGCCGTCGACGTCCTCGGAGATGATGACGAGCTCCTTGCGTCCCGTGGCCGCGATCTTCTCGAGCAGCGGGAGAATTTCCTGGATCGACGAGATCTTCTTGTCCGTCACAAGCACGTGCGCGTCGTGGTACTCGGCCTCCATGCGCTCGGTGTTCGTGACCATGTACGGCGACGCGTACCCCTTGTCGAACTGCATCCCCTCCACGACCTCCACCTCGATGCCGAACGACTGGCCCTCCTCGACCGTGATCACGCCGTTCTCGCCGACCTTCTTCATGGCCTCCGCGATCATGGCCCCGATCTCGCCGTCGTTCGCCGAGATGCCCGCGACCTTCTGGATCTCGTCGCCCTTGATCGGCGTGGCGATCCGCTTGATTTCCGCGACCAGCGCCTCCACGCCCTTCTCGATCCCCCGGCGCAGCGCCTGCGGGTTCGTCCCGGCCGTGACGTTGCGCAGACCCTCCGCGACCATCGCCTGCGCGAGAACCGTCGCCGTCGTCGTCCCGTCGCCCGCGACGTCGTTCGTCTTCGATGCGACCTCCTTCACGAGCTCCGCGCCCAGGTTCTCGAACTTATCCTCAAGCTCGATGTCCTTCGCGACGGTCACCCCATCCTTCGTCACCATCGGCGCGCCGTACCCGCGGTCGAGGATCACGTTGCGGCCCTTCGGCCCGAGCGTAACCTTCACGGCGTTCGCGAGCTTGTCCACTCCTCGCTTCAGGGCATGACGGGCGTCCTCGTTGAAAATGATCTGCTTGGCCATAGGGAAATGGGCTACGAAGCAACGTATCCGCTACCAAACTACGCAACCACGGATGGCTACGGATTCGCGGGGGATTCGTTGATTTTCGTTATTATGTAGTTTAGTAGCGGATACGTTGCTTCGTATCCCCGTCATCACTCGATCACCGCCACCACATCCTCCATCTTAATCACCAAAAATTCTTCCCCCCCAACCTTCACCTCGTCCGGCGCGTACTTCTTGAACACCACCTTGTCGCCAACCTTCACGTCGACGACGGAACGCGTGCCGTTCTCGAGCGTGCGTCCCGGGCCGACGGCCACCACCTCGCCGCGTTCGGCGCGTTCCTTTTCGACGGTATCGGGAATAATGATGCCGGACGCGGATTTTTCCTCCTTCGCAAGCGGTTTGACGATGATGTGGTCGCCGATGGGACGAAGTTGCATATGGTGTTGGGTTATGGCGTTGGCACTCAATGATTGGGAGTGCTAGAACACCGTTTTACCGTTCGTCGGCAGCGTTGTCAATCGATGACTTTATCGCGATCGCCAGCGCGACGGCAGCCAGACTCATTCCCGGCCAGAGGCTCCAGAGGTAATGGTCGATCAAGGCGAGAATCAGGACGGCTGCGAGGACGGGCAGGACGGCGACGCGATTGAACGACGACCGCTTGTTTCGCAGGAAGCCCACGAGAACCTGAGCGAACCGCGCGACGACGAGGAGGCCGAGAATCCCCGTCTCGGCAAGGAACAGGAGGATGGCATTATGGAGCGGCTGGTAGAACCAAACGTCCTTGCCGGGATACAGCGTCGCGAGCGCGAAGGTGTAGTTCCCCGCCCCGACGCCGGTAAAGGCGTTCTGGCGGACGACGTCGGGATAAATCTGATATTCGGACGTTCGCTCGGATACGGACTTTTCCTCGAGGCGGGACGTCGCGTCAAGGCGCGTAAAGATCGGCGCGCGGAAGGTCGCGACGGTTAGGATGACGGCCAAGAGGGAGACAAAGGCGACCGCGGTGCCGGACTGACGCCGGCCGGAGACAGCGCGGACCTCACCCCGTCCCTCTCCTTTCGAAGGAGAGGGGAACTTGTGCGCGAGGGCCGCCGCGAGGGCGAGGCCGACGATCGCCGCGAGCCAGGCGCTGCGCGAGAACGTCACGACGAGCGTCGCGGCAAGGACGGGGAGGACGTAGCCGGCGCGGCGTCCGTTCGCGGCGAGCCAGGCGGCGACGATCGTGCCGATGGCGAGGTAACCGCCGAAGATGTTCGGGTGCGGGAGGGTGCCGTAGCCGCGGAGGACGCGCGACAAAGCGGTCTCGACGACCGACGCGCCGAGGGTGGCGGCGTCATGGGAGGCGAGGCCGAGAATCGTCGACGACGGCGACGTGCCAGTCACGACCTGATACCAGGCGAGCGCGGCCGGGACGATCAGGCCGAGGACGAAGGCGCTCGCGGCGGCCTTGGCGTTCGTCCGCTGATCGAGGAGGATCGCGAACAGGGCCACGGCGGCCGAGGCGTGGAGGATGGCGGAGAAGGCGAGGGTGATGTTCTGCGAGAACGACGCGCCGAGGAAAAGCGCGCCGAGAAGCAGGATCGTCGGTTTGATGAACGGCTCGATCTTCGCGTCGAGGCGGATCGTTCCGCGCAGGACGGACGCGGCCATGATCATCGCCTCCACCGCGTACAGGCTCAGCCGGCCGTATTCCCACGGCTGCCCGGCGATCGTCATCTCGTTGAAGATCCACCGCGTCTGGAACGGGAGGAGGAAAAGGATCAGGAGGACGAGACTGTTCGAGAGGAGTGTTCGAGAGAATCGCATAGGTCGTTTAGTTTGTCACGATATTCTGCGCGGCGGTCGTTCTCATGAAACTTGAGCATGCGGTCGTTCACGATCACGTGGGAATCGACGTTCATACGGTCGCGAATCTTTTGGGGGAACCGTCGAAGCTGGATGGACTTGGCGAGGCGGTCGAGAGTCGCCGCGACGAAGGACCGACCCCAACTCCTCCTTGAACGAAGGAGGGGAGACGAAAGAGACGGGGATGGTCGTCGCGACGGCCGGGCATTCGGAAGCACCTCCCGCGCCCACCGGTTCTCATTCGACAAACGGTCGAACACGCCTCCCCGATCGAACACCGGAACCAGCGACCTCGTCCAGTACGCAAGGTACGGGTCGCCTCCGTCCAACCGCAGCGACGAGAAGTCAAGCGCATCCGTCGTGACGAAGAACGAGAAGCAGAACGGATCGACGGACGCGGCGCCGGGACGCTTTCCGAGCAGGGCGAACGGCGTGACGACGAGGAGACGCGCGAGCCAGATCGTTCCGGGCCGCGTGACGACGAGCAGGTCGATGTCCGAGTCGGGCCGCGTGTTCCACCAGGCCAGCGTATTCCCAGCCGCAACGCCGACGACGCCCGGGACGAGCCGGACAAACCGCATCGCTCGGCGCAATTTCTTGAACTTCCGCGTCGCGTCGAGAAAGCGTTCGCGGCGAAGAGGACCACCCCCAGCCCCTCCTTGCGGAAGGAGGGGAGACGAGGCGACTGTCCACACCCCGTCCGCCTCGACCAATTTCTCCCTGAGCCACGTGCCGTCGAGCGCGGCGTGCGTTTCCTCGAGCGAATACGCCCGGTCCGGGTCCAGCATCCATTTCCACAGCTCGAAGACCGTCACCGGGGTCTCGAACATCGAGAACCAGGCCGCGGTCCGGACGATCGCTTGCTCCAGGGGCGTCGGCATGGCCGTAGTGTACCAGGAACGAAAAAAGAACCAAGGCGGTTCTTTTTGATCGGACTATTTTTTCGACTTGTGCCGAAACACGACGTACTGCTGCGCGATGGAGATCACGTTCGTGGCCACCCAGTACAGCGTAAGGCCGCCCGGAAGCGACGCGCCGATCACGACGGTCATCACCGGCATCATGTACAGCATCATCTGGTTCATCGACGCGAGCATTTCCTCGTCCTTGGCGCCCGGCGTTCCCTGCACCTGCTTCGGCGGGCGGGTCGCGATGAGCATGCGGGTTTGGAAGTACTGGAAAATTCCCGCGAGGACGGCGAGCGTAAGATTGCGCTCGCCCAGATCCACGAAACCGAGGAACATCTCGTCGATCGTCCCCGGATTGTGGACGAACCCGTACAGCGAGGACAGCGACTCCGCGTGCAGCCCGGCCGAGAGGACGCTGTACAGCGCGATCAGGATCGGAATCTGCACGAGGATCGGCAGGCACGACGAGAGCGGGTTCACCTTCTCCGTCGAGTACAGGCTCATCATCGCCTTCGCCAGCTTTTCCTTGTCGTCCTTGTGCTCGGCCTTCAGCGCGTCGAGCTTCGGCTGCAAATCCTGCAGCGCCTTCTGCGACCTGAGGGAGGCGTGCGTGAGCGGCCACAGCGCGAGCTTGACGACAAGCGTCAGCGCGACGATGGCGAACCCGATGTCGGCGCCCGGGATGACGTTATAAAGCCAGATGAGCAGGTTGAACAGCGGCCGGTAGAGCAGTTCGTGAAACGGATTCATAGCGCGTTATTCGGTCACGACCACGCCCCCCTCTCCTTCCAAAGGAGAGGGTTGGGGTGAGGTCTCCGCCTCGACCACCTCGACCGGCTTCGTTGCGATCTCCGCGATGTTGATCTTCCACCCTGTAAGCTTGGCCGCGAGGCGAACGTTCTGTCCGCCCTTTCCGATGGCGAGCGACAGCTGGTCGGGGTTCACGTGCACGAGCGCGGACTTCTCCTCCTCGTTCA
>CALRGA010000047.1 GCA_943357025.1 Candidatus Uhrbacteria bacterium RIFOXYB12_FULL_58_10
AATGTCGTTGTTACCGTTCGCATCCGTAACCATTCCGTTCAGGAAAAGAGAAACGTTTCCTCCGCTGGTCAGCGTGATACCGCCAGTGGCGAACGTGGAATCATTTGTGTTGGTAATTCCCGTTCCGGCGATCGTTGACGAAGACGTGACGAGGTTCATCAAGGTCGGCGCCACGTCATTGACGCCGACGGTCGTGTTCGTGATGTTGTTATCTGCTGCCTGCGAGTTGATCATGACAAGCGACGCGACAACGAAGACGGCGATCATCACGAGAGAAATTCCGAGGATGTAGTGCAATGTCTTTGATTCCTGCATACGTGTGTTTGATAATTAATGGTTAGGACGTTCGGTCTTCCGCGGTTGTTTCCGCTGCCGAATAGCTGGTGAGGAATTAATCCATGTACGTGTGGATAACTGACATCAGTATAGCATATCCGTCCAAACGACGCCCTACCACTTCGTCGGCTGTTCTGGTGAAGCGGACGTCGGATTCGGTAACGGTGGCTCCGCGGCAATCTCGCGCGCGTCGACCGCAGTGGCAACGGGAGGCGTCGCGACGGACTTTTTCCTTCGAGCGGCCAGCTTCGATCTGATCTTTCGAAACGCCACGAACACCGCGACGGCGGACAGGATCGCGCCCGACAGGGCGGCAATGCCAGACGTCGTGTTCGCCGCCTCGACGATCTTTGGCACCTCCACGGTCACGACAACATCCTTTGCGAGCGTTTTCTGATTGCCGAATTTTACATGGGACGTCAGCACGTACGATCCCAGGTCCTTCAGCGTGACCGTCTGGCTGAAGGACGTCTCCTGCGAGACTCCTACCTCCAGTTCCTCTCCGCGCGCGATGTCCACGTACGCTCCGTCCTTAAAGATCTCCGTCATCAGGACGCCGTTAATGCGCGTCTGTCCCGTATTCTTGAGAACGGCGCTCAGCAAGACGTTTTCGCCGGGAAGGTAGGACGTTTTCTTCGAGGAAACACTTATCAGTTCGGCCGACTGCGACAGCGTTCCCTTCGGATACACCGTGAACGGGATTGATTTCAAGATGCCCACCGCGACGCCATTGTCAAAAAACTCCGCGTGCGCCACGTACGTTCCTTCCGGAATCGACTCCTTGAGAACGATCCGGGAATCCGTGACTTTCCCCGCGCCGGCAAGGGCGAACGATTCGCCGTCAACGAGGAAGGCGATCGTATGTTCCGGGTCGTTCTGATCGATAACGGTCAGCTCCATGCGCTCCGGCTTCCAATCTATGTTTCCCACATTTTGGATGCCGATGACGAGCGCCGGAAGAACATCCGACTCAAGTGGATCAAACTCCAGACGCGTGAACTCAAACCCGACCACGCTTTCACCCGTTACGGAAATCAGCACCCTCGCGGCGACCCCCGTGGTTATCGTCGAGCCGGCGGCCTCGAAGGCGACCTTTTCCGTCGGAGTCTCGAGAATGAAGAAGAGCGGGATCACGTACGTTCCCGGCGCGGCCGTCGTCGGCGCGACGTCGAAGGCGTAATCGTACGAGATGTCTCCATCCGGAATCACGAACTCGGGTTCGTAACTCAGATACTGCGCATACTCGCCCTTTGCCGAGACGGTGATGTGGAGGTCTCCCGTGTCGAGCGGATTGCGAGAGACGCGGATCGATTTGGTCTGCGGAACGCCGTTCAGCGCGTTCGGCGAGACAACTTCCGGAGGAGAAATCCCGATAGCCATCGCCGGCAGGGCGCTCACGATGAAAAGAAGGGATAGCATGCCGATAGAGAGGGCGTGCGAGGAACGATTCATATGGCTACTTAGTCAAAAGAACAGTGAATAACACGAGCGTGACGCAGAGAAACGCTGACAGGAAGGCGATCTTGACGCGATCCACCATGCGAGAATAATCGACGTACGACTTGCCGAACGTTCCGTCGGGACGCGCGGGATACAGTTTGGAAAAACCGCTTGACTTGTCGAGAAACAAGGCGTCGGTGACATGCTTCGGATGGTCCATGATCAGGAACGCGTGCGCGAGCGTCGACGTAAGGAATCCCATCGCGAACCCCCAAAACAACGGATACGCGCTTACGAGCGAGAGCGTTCCCTTCGCCTCGAGGAGAACGGAACGCAGGCCGAGAAAAAAATTATCCATATCTGGAAAAGATTTCACCGACAGTATATCATAGTTCCACCTATGTTTCTTTCATACTTATGGAAAACGTTTCGGCTCATCCTGATCGCGGGCGTGGCGATTCTGCTCACGCGCACGTTTCTCATCGAGCCCGGACGCGTCAACGGCATTTCGATGGAACCGACCTTCCTGGACGACGAGCTTTTTTTCATGAACAAGCTTCATTTGATCCTCTCGCTTCCGAAGCGCGGACAGATCGTCCAAAGCCGCAAGCCGAATTCCGACAAGCTGCTTCTCAAGCGCATCGTCGGGCTTCCCGGAGAGACGATCGAGATACGGGAAAGCGAGGTGCTCGTTACCGGAGCGGACGGCGTGACCGTTCGACTGCAGGAGCCATATCTCGGACCGGACGTCGCAACCCTGATGCCGGACATGAAGCCGCATACGTTTCCCACGCTCGGCCCGAATGAGTACTTTGTTCTCGGAGACAACAGGCGCTTTAGCGGGGATTCACGCGAATACGGTGCGATCCCAAGGGATGCCATCATCGGGCTAGTGATGACGTCGCGCTAAGAAACGACGGGTTGCGACCGTTCCCGCGGCCGCAAATGCTAGAAGGCAGGCCGCGGAAATACCCAAAAGAATCCATTTCGTCAGGTTCCTCAGGATAAAAATTCTGGAATCACTTTTCGTCTTCCCAATCTCAACGGAGACGCCGTACGTTCCGCTGTCCGGTCCTTCCGGAAAGAAAAAGTCGTAT
This sequence comes from Candidatus Uhrbacteria bacterium RIFOXYB12_FULL_58_10, assembly GCA_943357025.1. Taxonomy (GTDB): domain Bacteria; phylum Patescibacteriota; class Patescibacteriia; order UBA9934; family GWF2-40-263; genus YC12-FULL-57-11. The sequence goes on from CALRGA010000047.1 coordinate 2,874, forward strand.
GAGATGAGCCCCGCGCTCGATTCCCAGATTTTCTCTCTGGATACGAGCCATTTTGTATACACCTGGACGCCATCCCGCGTCATCGAAACGCTTGTCGGAACGTTTGTAACGGGATTCGGGCCGTCGTTATTGACGCTCCACGTCAGACGCACGTTATGTCCGCCGACGGCGGATTTCTCCGTCGCGGAGAGATTTCCCACGCGCAGCGCTCCGAGCGCGGGAGGATACTCTTCGGCGCTCAGAACGACCCAAGATTCCGGCCTCGGACGGACGTGCGCCAGGATCTTGTTGGCGAGACCGAACGCGATGGTCGTCCCGCCGGCCGCCTCCTCTTCCGCCGTCGCGGCCAGCACGAACGTTATCGTCTCTTCGTAGTCGCCGATCTCCAGGTTCGAGGCGTCGATCACGAAGCAGAACGGGGCCATCGACTCTCCGTCCGGGATAATAGCCGTCGTTTGACCGCCGCACTCCGCAATGAACGGGTTCGACGATGACACGTCGAACAGGACCTCCCCGTCCCGTCCCGATCTCGACAGGTAAACGGTCTCGCGAATCTTGTCACCTTGAAAAATCGTCCGTTCGACTCTTCCTGGCGATATTCCGATAGATTCGGCAAGTGACGTTAGAGGAATCGACAAAGTGACAAACGACAGCAAAAAAGCGATGACCGACTTGCTCATAGGCGTGAGTCCGAGATTAGGAACCTTCCGGCCTCGCGCGCGCGAGGCATTTTTTTAAGGCGAGGAGCGCGACGATCGCGAGGAGAAGCGTGCAGACGAGCAGGATGCAGATTGGAAAGTATCGCCTCGTGAGACACGGACAGACATTGCTCGGCACGACCGCCACGGAGCCTTTGTCTTCAGCGTCCACCACTGGCATTAGGGACAGCTTTCCTGAAAGGCCTTTCGTGGATGCGTGGATCGGAACGGTCCCGACCGCGTCGATCGTGATCGCCTCTCCAAAGGCGAGCGCCGTATCCCCGTCCTTGATCGGACGAAACTGGAACGCGGCCACGTATCCCCTCGTTCCGACGAACGGGTCGTTCGTGGATCCCACGAAGCGAATCGATCCATTGCCATCCTCCTGGAATGAGCCGCGGAGATAGGGGAAGATCGATCCGACCCTGCTCACGCCGACAAGAGACATCACGGCGGGATCGTAATGAAATACCGCGTCAGCGGATCGAATTCCGCTCGGGCCAGTATCGATTAGGAGGTAGAAGGTCACGAGGTCCTCGAACGGACTCTGGTCGGCCGCAAGGACGAACTGATATTTGCCAACCTCGCTCCCCTCCTCGAAATAGAAGTGAGCCGGATCCTCGGCGAGCGGAGGGCCAGGCAAGACGGGAGGGATTTCTCGAACCCGGCCGTCTGGGGATATCCGTTCGGTCAGCAGAGACACGTCCGAAAGATCGAGCGTTCCGTCGCCGTTTGCGTCGCAGGCCGAGGCGCACGTTCCGGCAAGGTACGCGTCAACGATAAAAAGGTAATCGAATTCGTCCACGGATCCGTCCTCGTTGAGGTCGAATGAGAACGCTGGCGAGGCGGGATTCTCGTCGATGCCCGGAGCGATCGGTCCGCCGATCTCTTCGCCCCACTCTCCGACGGGCGGAGACGGGAACAAGGGGACGGGAGCCGGCTTGTCCGGAGGGGTCTCCGCGGGAGTCTCGGACGGAACGTCCGGTGCCGGCGGAGTCGTCGGTTCCGCGGGGGGTGTCGTTTCCGGCGGGATCGTTTCCACTGCCGGCGGAGTCGTCGGTTCCGCGGGGGGTGTCGTTTCCTCGTCCGTTCCGCCCGACCCGCACGACCCGCATCCTCCTCTTCCACCGCCGCCGCCGGGATCGTTGTCGACCATAAACAGAACGGTCGCCGTGACGCCGCGCTGAACGGCGTTGCCGCTCAGTCCGCCCGATACGTCCTCTATCAGAAACGCGACGTACTGGCGGTACTCGCCGGACGCGACGCTTCCCGGCACGATCGTGAGCGCGTAGTCAACCGCGTCGTCGTCGGGACCCATGACGATCGTCGTCGGGCCCGCAACGCACCCGTCGCACTCCCCATGGAACCCCGCGCTGAAGACAAGCGCGCCGACCTCGCCCTCGCCGCGCTGAATGGTAACGGTCGCGGAAACCGAGTCGCCGTTCGAAAGAACATCTTCGACGAGAACGGTCGGCGGCGACAACCCGAAGGCAGACGCGGGCCGCGCGATCGTAAAAAACGAGACGGCCGCGAAAACCGCCACGCCGCCCAATTGTCGAAACAAGCTCGGCATACCCGACTCAGTATATCACGGGGCCGTCCGCCTGAGCGCGGCCCTTAGTGCCAACAGGTGTCTAAAATTATCCCACGCCGTGGAAAGAAGCTTTACGGACGTCTTCCTGCGCGCGTCCCTCCCCTCTTCCCAGCGGACGGGAACGTCGACGGCGACGAATCCTCCGCGCTCCGCGTACGCCAGCAGCTCCGTGTCGAAGAAAAATCCGTCATGGGTCACCAACGGAAGGATTCTCTCGGCAACGTCGTTCCGGACCGCCTTGAATCCGCACTGCAGATCTTGCGCGGCGATCGGGACGAGCGCCCGGGCGGCCAGCCGGTAACCGTGAGAGACGATGCTGCGTATCAGCGACCGACCGACGACGGAATTCTTGTGAAACCGCGATCCCGCGGCGATTCCGGCGCGCGCCGCGCCGTTGATCAGCGCGGGAAGGTCGTCCAGGTCCGTCGCCAGGTCCGCGTCCATAAACGCGTACACGTCGGCGTCGAGCAGCCGCCACGCCTCGCGGATCGCCAGCCCCTTTCCCTTCCTCCCCACCTCGAACAGGCCGACGCGGGGACAATCGCTCGCGACGGACTCCACGATCCCGGCCGTTCCGTCCACGGACCCGTTGTCCGCGACCAGAATCACCCACTCGTGTCCGGCAAACAGACGGTCGAACGCAACGACCGACGACCGCAGATTCTTCTCGATAACCAATTCCTCATTGTACGTCGGAATCACCACCGCGATGTTCATACCGGTTTCTTCGGGACGTAAACCATCACCCATTCGTCTTCGTATGCCTTCTCAAAGTTCGGCGAAGCGTCCAGGTTCCTCACGAATCCGCCGATCATCCGCTTGTCGATCAGAACGGCCGACGCGCGAAACTCGCTCACGACCCTGTCTACCTCGGGATTCCTGCCGGCCTGAATGTCAAACCAATCGTCATAACGCCCCGCGTCCTTGTCGTACATGAACCGAGGATCCAGGCCAACGAGATAATAATGCGTGTCATCGAGATAGAAGTAGATCATCGACGAGTCCCAGAGCGCGTTGAACACGGTCGCGCCAGGCGGGACGTTCTCGCGAACCCAATCGGCGCTTCCCGCGTAGTGAGCCTCCTTGAACCTCGCTTCCTTTGAGACGCTGTAATTGATCCCGCGGACCGTCACGAGCACCGCGAGCGCCGCGACGATGATTCCGATGGCTGCCGCCGCCCGCGGAGATCCGCGCGCCCTTGAAAAAACCCCATCGAGGTCACGCCTGAGACGGACGGATTCGCCTCGCAGATACTTTCCGGCCATGGCAAGGGTCGATCCGGCGGCGATCACGACGAACGGAATAAGATACTCCGTGTATCGTATGGAACGGAAGGCAAACACCCAGAAGAATAGCATGAGAAGCACCATGGCGATGGCCATTCGCGCGCCGGGATGACCCACGTCGAGCTCGCCTCGTTTTCTCGCAAGAAAAAATATGGCGGCGGAAAGGAGGAAAACCTGGATCGCCGGAAGGTTCCAGAAGAACAGCAGCGCCCAATTCGGCGAGGACCACTCTGCGCCGACCGATATGGACGTCGTTTCCCGGATGCCGATGTTTACGATCGTGTCGTAGGAAAACCGGACGTTCTCTGGAAAGTACGGATTGGCAACGATCCCGACGGCAATCCCCGCCGCCACCGCGAGCCCGAGCTTCCAAACGGGGAATTCCGCATCCGCCTGTCCGCGGAATTTTGCGACGAGAGCCCCGGCCGCGACGCATCCATAGGCGGCCACGATCACTGCCCAGCCGTGATACAGCCAGACGAACCCGACGGTCACCGCGAACAGCGTCTTCCACCTTCCGCGATACATCGCCCAGACCGCGAGGACCAGCATGGCGACCGAGAGCGACGGCGCGCGCGGCATCGACATCCGATGAAGAAAGTCGAACGAAAACGCGGCGGCGAGGGTGATCCATTCCGGGTGCGGGGACTTCATGTCACGGAGCAGGCGATACAGCGCGAAGAACGCAAGCAGGCCGAATACGACGGCGGAGACCTTCATCCCGACGAGAGGATCGAATATCGTCACGAACGGGATCAGGACGACGTGGTAAAGCAGGTGCGGATCGACGTAGTTGTCTCGCAGGACCGTCTCCTGCAACCATGGAAACTGATGGATAAACCCGTGGTCTCGAATCATCAGAGCCATCTTGGCGTGATAGAACGAATCCGGATCCGGAAAGGCCGGCCGCGCGTTGATGGCGATGAGCATGATCGCGATGACCGCAAAGACGAAGATTGTGGACCAGGATGGGCGGCGCATAGGGCCTTATCGAAAATACGTGTCTACCGCGAACCGGTACTGCTCCATGAACAGCCGCTTGAACATGCGGACGTTGTTCTGCTCGTAGAACAACAGGACGGCCTGCTTGTATTCGGACACCTCGATGCTGCGGAACGACAGCGGGCAGGCGTTGGCAGCCAGAAGGATCGCGTCGCCCAAGAGGCGGCTGGTGCGCTTGTTGCCGTCCTCGAACGGCTGGATGTACGCGATCATGAGCATGGCGGCCACGGCCTTGTCGAAGACGCTTTCCATGGCGTTGATTCCTTTCACGAAAGACTCCGTTGCCTCCTGAATCTGATGGACGTTGTCGAGCGGCTTGTACGTCGTTCCCGTGATGCCGACGCCGCGGGAACGGAATCCGGTTTCGATGTCAAGATCCTTTGCCAATAGGACATGGACGCTTCGGATCTTTGCAAGCGAGAGGGTTTTAAAATCATCTTTTGCCTCACGGATATAATCCAACGCCGCCTTGTGGTTCAGCAGCATGATCGCCTCCTTTTGCGTATGCCCCTTCGCTTCCCTTCGATCCTTCAGGAGCGTCTCCGTGTCGATGAGCGAATAGGTGTTTCCCTCGATCTGGGACGATTTCCAGGCAAGCTCGATCGTGAGACGCTCGTATTCCTTTTTAAGGATGCCCGG
>CALRGA010000048.1 GCA_943357025.1 Candidatus Uhrbacteria bacterium RIFOXYB12_FULL_58_10
GATCGGCCAGGTGGATCGGGCCATCCAGCATCCGGGACAGGACGCGCTGTACATGATCGTCCGCCGTCACGCCATCGTGTTCCATGTCATCCGCGACGTGGCCGACGAGGATCCGAAGAAGTTCGCGAAGATGGTGGCGGCGCACAGCGTGGGCGAGATCGACTCGCGCATCGCGCTGTTCGCGTCGGAGCGCTACGCCCGGTTTCGCGCCCGGCTTCGCAACTCGGTCGTGCGCGCCGTGCTGTTTTTGTTCCTCACCAAGATGGCGCTCGCGCTCGTCATCGAGTTCCCGTACGAGCGGTTCGTGCTGAAGACGACGGACATGACGCCGTTGCTCGTGAACATCGTTTTCCACCCCACGCTGCTCGGCATCATCGGGCTCACCGCGAAGCTTCCGGAGGCTGCCAACACCGAGGCGGTCATTCTCGAGGCGCACGCGTTCCTCGGGATCGGCGACGACGTCGGGTTCACGTACAAGATGCGCCGGCCGTGGTCGCGCGGCACGCTTGGCGTCGTGTTCAACGCGATTTACGCGGTGATGTTCCTGTTCACGATCACGGTGATCGCGTCGATTCTGCATTCGTTCGAGTTCAACGGGCTTTCGATCTTCTTCTTCCTGTTCTTTTTGTCGCTCGTTACCTTCTTCGGCCTGAAGATTCGCAACACGCGTCGCGAGCTGATGGTGGTGGAGGCCCGCGTCGGCATCGTCGGGACGATCGCGGACATCCTGTTCCTCCCGATGATCCGCGCCGGCCGCTGGGTCGCGCTCCGGGCGCCGCGGGTGAACGTGTTCATTTTCTTCTTCGACTTCATCGTGGAGGCGCCGTTCAAGGCGGCCATCAGCATGGTGGAAGGGTGGTTGGCGTTCCTGCGCGAGAAAAAGGAGGAAATTTAATACGGATTTTAGGGTATCGGAATACGGATCTGGGAATGTACGGAACTACGGACGTACGGAGGTTCAATAAGCGGGGGGTATTGGCCGCCGTTGGGATTTTAATCGTGGCGTCTGGGTTGGCGGTTTGGGCGGAGGTGCCGGTTAGGCAGTCGCTGGGCGTCACGTTTTCGACGTCGTATGCGCGCGACCTCGGGCTGGATACGCGGGAGACGTTCACGGCGCTACTCGATGACGTCGGCGTGCGGCAGTTTCGGATTCCGGTGTACTGGTCGGACGTGGAGCCGCGCGAGGGGGTGTTCCATTGGGATGACGTGGACTGGATGATGGGCGAGGCCGAGAAGCGCGGGGCACGCGTGACGTTGGCGATCGGGAAGAAGGTTCCGAGGTGGCCCGAGTGCTTTGTCCCCGATTGGGCGGAAACGGGCGACGATCTGTCTCGCACCGCGCAGCTGGAGACGTTTCTGACCACCGTGGTCGAGCGCTATCGCAACAGCCCGGCGCTCGTTCGCTGGCAGGTGGAAAACGAACCCGCGTTCTCGTTCGGCGTTTGCCCGAGACCCGACATGGAGGAATGGCGGCATGAGGTTTCCGTCGTGCGCCTGCTCGACGGGGCGCATCCGATCGTGTCGACGGCAAGCGGGGAGCTGGAGCCGTGGTATCCGGTCGCCGGGCCGGCGGACGTCATCGGCATCTCGATGTATCGCGTTACCTGGAACAAACTATTCGGCTACTTCCGCTATCCGATCCCGGCCTGGGTCTACCGCGTCCGATCCGTCGCCGCTCGTCCGTTCGTCGACGCCACGATCATTTCCGAGCTGCAGGCCGAGCCGTGGTTTCCAGAGCCAATCGCGAATCGAACCCCGGCCGAGTGGTCGGCGACGTTCACCCCGCGCGACCTGGCCGAGAATGTTTCGTTCGCCGCGCGCACGGGAATATCCGAGACGAATCTCTGGGGCGCAGAGTGGTGGTTCTGGCTCAAGAAGCATGGCGATTCGGGGCTGTGGGACGAGGCGAAGAGAATATTCTCCGAACGATAATATGCCGCTAATTCCAACGGACTTTCTTGACGTTCCGCTCGCGCGCATTCTTCGGACGAAGTTGGCGATCGACGGGAAGGACAAGCGCGACGAGGCGTTGCCATCGATTTCCGGGATCGAGACGATCCATCTGCTTCGCGCGAAGGACGCTCTTTCCTTAAGACGCCAGCCGAAGACGATGGCGATTATCGGCGCGGGGTCGGCGGGCTGCGAGCTGGCGACGCTGTTCGCGTCGGTCGGGACGCGCGTCCTGCTGGTCGAGACCGCCGCGACCGTTCTGCCGCGCGAGGACGCGGAGATTGGCGCGATCGTCGGACGGAGGCTTGTCGAGCGCGGGGTCGAGGTGGCGACGGGGGCCGAGATCCTCGAGGCGATCAACGCGACGGGCGCGGTGTATGGGCTGCGGGTTCGGTGCGACGGGGCCGTCGAGACGCACGCGCTCGAGGCGGTCGTGTACGCCGTCGACGCGGCCGAGGCGGGGCCGCGGATGACGCTTACGTCGCCGGAAGTCGCGTCGGTTGGGCTCAGCGCGGCGGAAGCGAAGGCGACGTTCGGCGGCGCGTTCGTGGGGCGCTGCGACGTTTCGACGCTGGCGCGGGCCGTCGCGGAGCGGTCGGCGGCAGGGCTCGTAAAGATCGTCGCGCATCCGAAGACGCGGAAGATCGTCGGTTGCCAGATCGTCGCGGACCGCGCCGGCGAGATAATCCACGAGGCCGCGCTGGCGATTGAGCTTGGCGCGACCGTCGACAGAATCGCCGCGATGTCGCATGCGGGTTCGACGTGGAGCGAGGGGATCGCGAGGGCCGCCAGCGAGGTAAGACGCAAATGAGTATGTCCCAATCCATCGCGCTTTTCCTGATCCTGCTGATTTAGCTCGCCCTGCTCGCCGCGATGCTGTTCATGATCCACTGGCATTTCGTCGCGTTCACGTCCGTGCCTTGGGTTCGGACGCCGCGGTGGAAGACGAATCGGATACTGGCGCTCGCCGGACTGAAGCCGGGCGAGCGAATGCTCGACGTGGGAAGCGGCGACGGGTCGACGGCGATCGATGCGGCGAGGGATTTGGGGCGCTCGGGCACGGGATCGAGACGCAGTGGGCGCTGTACTGGTTCTCGAATCTTCGCGCGCGGTTTCTCGGGCTTTCGGACAGGGCGACGTTTACGCGGGGAAGCATGTTTCACGGCCGCCTGCCCGACGCGGACGTCGTATTCCGCTATCTCTTTCCCGAGCTCAACGAGAAGCTTGAGCCGATCCTCAAAAACCGGTATCCTGCCGGCACGCGCGTCGTTTCGCGGACGTTCTCGTTTCCCGCGCTGAGGGAGACTGGGAGGGAGCGGATCGGCAGTGAGACGGTATTCCTTTATAAGATCGATTAGCAGCCAATTCGCGCCTCGTAACCTAAAGTTTCCTATGAGCAACGAGATCGTCTTCGACATCGAGACCACGACCGCGGCCGGCGCGGACTATTCGCTGATGCGCGCGTCGGTCATCGGCGTGTATTTTTATGAGACGGACGAGTACGTTGCGTATCTCGAATCCGAGCTGCCGAAGCTTTGGCCGCGGCTCGAACACGGCGGGCGGATGATCGGGTACAATTCGAAGGGGTTCGACATCCCGATTCTGAACAACTATTACCCGGGCGACCTGATGCAGCTTCCGCAGCTCGACATCCTCGAGGAGATCAAGAAGTCCATCGGGTTCCGCCTGAAGCTCGACCACGTGGCGCAGACCTGCCTTGGGGTGGGGAAGAGCGGGCATGGATTGCAGGCCGTGGAGTGGTACCAGCAGGGGGAAATCGAGAAGATCAAGAAATATTGCCTCGACGACGTCCGTGTGACCAAGGGCGTCTACGAATACGGCTTGAAATACGGCGCCTTGGCGTACGAGGACCGGCTTGGCGGCCGAAAGGCGATCCCCGTGGATTTCGGCCAGAGATCGGTCCAAAAGCAGGCGATCAACCTAACGCTGGGGTTTTGAGCGTGTGGATAACCGGTCGCTTGCAACACCACATGTTGTGGAATAAAATAGATTTATACCACTATATGTAGTGGGTGGGGCGTACGCGTGCCTCTTTTTTATCCGCCATTTTTCCTTCATTCCGTTCCTATGTCCGAACCGTTCGTCGCCAGCGGAACCGCGGTTGTCGTTCCGCCGTCCCAGGGAATTTCCGCCGCCGCCTGGGAATTCGTCACCTCGCTGAAAGCTATGAAGAAACGAAACGGAACCGACCAGGCGTTCGACGCGAACAAGCTGCACCGCTCGGTTCTGGCCGCCATGCTCTCCGCCGGCGTCAACGATGACCGGCTCGCGCAGACCGTTTCCTCGAGCGTCGTCTCGCGTCTCGCGGCCACGTTCGACGGCCACAGCACACCGGGCTTTTTCGACGTTCGCGAGGCCGTGAACGTCACGCTCATCGACCACAACCTGTCGCATGCCGCCAAGCGCTACCTGTCGTTCCGCACGGACGAGGCCCGTCGCGCCAAGCGGCCTACGTTCGGCCGCGGCATCTCGGTCGGCCGCTACTACACCAAGACCGGCACGCACCCGTACGACCAGATCGAATGGGAACGCCGCGACGCCCGCATCACGAACGAGAAGGGCGCGACCGTGTTCGAGCAGCTGGCCGTCGAAGTGCCGAGGACCTGGACGCAGACCGCCACCAACATCGTCGTCTCCAAGTATTTCCGCGGCAAGGTCGGCGCTCCCGACCGCGAGTTCTCGGTAAAGCAGCTGGTGTCGCGCGTGGCCGTGACGATTTCGAATTGGGGACGCAACGAGGCGTATTTCCAAACCGCGGAGGACGCGGACACCTTCGAGGCCGAGCTGACGCACCTGCTCGCCAACCAGATGGCCGCGTTCAACTCGCCGGTGTGGTTCAACGTGGGCGTAAGCCCGCATCCGCAGTGCTCGGCCTGCTTCATCAACTCGGTGCAGGACGACATGCGCTCGATCCTCGGGCTCGCCGTCACCGAGGGCATGCTGTTCAAGGGCGGCTCGGGAGCGGGATCGAACCTCTCGAAGCTTCGCTCGCGCCAGGAGTACATGGGCGGATCGAACGGGAAGGCGTCCGGCCCGGTGAGCTTCATGAAGGGGCTCGACGCGTTCGCCGGGGCCATCAAGAGCGGCGGCAAGACGCGCCGCGCAGCCAAGATGGTCATCCTGAACGCCGACCACCCGGACATCATGGAGTTCATCACCTGCAAGCTGGAGGAGGAGAAGAAGGCATGGGCGCTGATGGACGCGGGATACGACGGTTCCATGGACGGCCCGGCGTACTCGAGCATCTACTTCCAGAACGCCAACAACTCCGTCCGCGTCACCGACGACTTCATGTTCGCCGTGCAGGCCGACGCCGACTGGACCACGCACGAGGTCACGACCGGCAAGCCGTCGCTCACCTACAAGGCGCGCGAGGTTTTGCGCGCGGCCGCCGAGGCCACCTGGCTGTGCGGCGACCCGGGAATGCAGTACGACACCACCGTCAACAAGTGGCACACCTGCAAGAACACCGACAGGATCAACGCGTCGAACCCGTGCAGCGAGTACATGTTCCTCGACGACACGGCGTGCAACCTCGCGTCGCTCAACCTGATGAAGTTTCGGAAGACGGTCGGAAGCGAGCAGGTGTTCGACGTCGACTCGTTCAAGAAGGCGAATGAGATCATCATCACGGCGATGGAAATCGTCGTGGGTTCCTCGAGCTACCCGACCCCGGCCATCGAGCAGAACTCCTTCGACTACCGTCCCCTCGGCATCGGCTACGCGAACCTCGGCGCGCTCCTCATGAGCTTCGGGCTTCCGTACGATTCCGAGGAGGGACGCAACCTCGCGGCGGCCATCACGGCGCTGCAGAGCGGGCATAGCTACTTCCAGTCGTCCAAGATGGCGGCAAGGATCGGCGCGTTCGCGGGGTACAGGAAGAACGAGGCCCCGTGTCTCGAGGTCATGCGCATGCATCGCGAAGCCGCGTACCAGATCGGCGCGTCGGGCATCCCGTCCGAAATCCTGTTCGAGGCGCGAAAGGCGTGGGACAACGTGGTCTCGCACGCGTCGGTCCACGGCCTTCGCAACGCGCAGATCTCCGTGCTCGCCCCGACCGGAACGATCGGCTTCCTCATGGATTGCGACACGACCGGAATCGAGCCGGACATCGCGCTCGTGAAGTACAAGTGGCTCGTGGGCGGCGGCATGATGAAGATCGTGAACCAGACCGTGCCGGAAGGGCTGCGCCGCCTCGGCTATTCCGTGATCGAAATACGCGAGATCCTGGAGCATATCGACAAGGCCGACACCATCGAGGGCGCCCCGCACATCCGCGCCGAGCACCTTCCCGTGTTCGACTGCGCCTTCAAGGCCGCGCAGGGACCGCGCACCATCCAGAACATGGGCCATGTCCGCAAGATGGCCGCGGTCCAGCCGTTCATCTCCGGCGCCTTCTCGAAGACGGTCAACATGCCGCGCGAGGCCACGGTGGAGGAGATCGAACAGGTGTACGTGGAAGGCTGGAAGCTCGGCCTGAAGGCGATCGCGATCTACCGCGACGGCTCGAAGCGACAGCAGGCGCTGACGACGAGCAATGAGAAGGACGCGTCGAAGACCTCACCCCAACCCTCTCCTTTGAAAGGAGAGGGGGACGTGGTCGTCGAGGCCGCCAAGCCGATCGTCGCCGCGGTCGTCACGGATGAGTACAAGGCCAAGCGCCGGCGGCTGCCGGACGAACGACGGGCGATCACGCACAAGTTCTCGGTTGGAAACCACGAGGGATACATCACCGTCGGCCTGTACGACGACGGGACGCCGGGCGAGATCTTCATCACGATGGCGAAGGAGGGATCGGTCATCTCCGGCCTCATGGACGCGTTCGCGGCGAGTATTTCCGTGGGCCTCCAGTACGGCGTCCCGCTCCAGGTTCTCGTGAACAAGTTCGTGCACATGCGCTTCGAGCCGAGCGGGTATACCACGAACCCGAACATCCGCATCGCCAAATCCATCGTCGACTACATCTTCCGCTGGATGGCGATGAAGTTCCTGTCCGTCGATGCCCAGCGCGCCGTCGGGATCAACGTGGTCGAGGACGTGGCCGCCGAGGAGACCAAGGAGCTGGAAGGAAAGCTGTTCGAGCCCGTAGCCGCGCAGACAGCCCCGAGTCCGCAGATCGACCTCTTCGCAGCGGCCCCGAAGCCCGTAACCAAGGCCCCGTCGCTCACGGGGACATTCGATAACCACTCCGATGCGCCGGCGTGCGACACCTGCGGATCCATGATGGTTCGGAACGCGGCGTGCTACAAGTGTCTGAACTGCGGATCGACCAGCGGATGCAGCTGATCGCAATCAGGAGTCCGCCATAACGCGGTTGTGGCGGACTTTGGTCCGCAAAAGAAAAAAGACGACCAGTTGGTCGTCAGGGGGCGGAGGGCGGCGATCCGTGAAGGATGTTGTGCCAGTTATGGGGCATCATTCCGGGAAGCCGGTTGACGTCGCGGACGGGACGCCTGACCAGGATAAAGTCGTTCCGGTCCTCCACGAAGCCGTGGCGGCGCAGGTGACTCACGGTGCCTGCTGGGTTGGCGATGAACGACCAGATACGGATGTGGTCGAACAGCCGTTCGCGTGGAATGACCACCTCCTCCTGTTCGCCGCAGATGCGCCGAAGCATCAAGTAGAGAAGTTTCGTCATGTGTTCATGCCTCGGGGCGTATTTTTGCGGGGGGATCGTGGCGGACTCGGAAGGCATGTGCTGACCTCGGGTGGGTGTGTTTGGAAAGTATCCGCGGATATGATGTCAGGTTTTCTTGACAGTGTCAATGCGCGGCGGACGAAACAAAGAGACTGTCGTTCGACAGTCTCTTTGTGGTCGGGCTGGCGGGACCCCGCCGTCGGGCGGGACCCCGCCGTCGGGCGGGACCCCGCCGTCGGGCGGGACCCCGCCGTCGGGCGGGACCCCGCCGTCGGGCGGGACCCCGCCGT
>CALRGA010000049.1 GCA_943357025.1 Candidatus Uhrbacteria bacterium RIFOXYB12_FULL_58_10
GGAAGCGGCTGGTGCGCTTGGGGAAGCCGGGCTTGGCGTAGATGGTGTGCTTGGCGCCCAACGACAAATGGATCCCGCACATGCGCTCGTAGCCGCCGACGTCGCAGAGGAATCGATGTCGCGTCATGGCGCGGTTCATGCCGAAGCCGAGCTCGCGGACCCAGAGTTCCTCCTCGGTCCTGATCTGGTCGAGAATGGACGTGAACGTGGCGGGCGCGTTCGGAGCGTCGACGATCTTGCCTTCCTTGATGACGACGAGCACCGGTTCCTCGGGAATCGTGACGCGAAAGTCCGCGCCGCCGAACGCGAACAGCTTCACCGTCCCGTTCACGCCTGCGAGATCGACCGGCTCGGTAAACACCTCGCCGATGGGAAACTGCCCGCCGCGGTTCGTCATTCCGGAGTAGTCTCCGATGTTCAGCTTCGCGGTCTCGAACGGGGTCTCGTAAACGAGCTCGGCGCCGTCGCACGAGACGACGATGCGCTTCGCGCCGTCGATGAGCGCCTTGATCTTCGGGCCGACCGTCCGGTAGTACGACGCGTCGTAGGCAAGGGCGTCGACGTACGTCTGGATCTCCTCGCCGACGATGCGGGCGACGTGCGGATGCTCGATCACCGCGAGGCCGCGCTTGAACAGCTCGATACGGAACCGGAACTCGTTCAGGCGGAAGCTCGTGGACTGGACCATCACCACGAGGTCGCCGGGACTCATCGCGTCCATCGCCGCGCGTACCGCGTCGGGAGTGGTCGTCGAGAAGTCGAGCAGGTCCGCGTCGGGAAGCACGGCGGCGTAAGCGTCGGTCAAAAGATTCGCGAGAGGCGACTCGCGGTCGAAGACGATCAATGCGCGCGCCGGAGCCGCGTGGCCGATGGCTGTGAACACGACGTCGCGCAGGTTTTGCTCGAGAATGGCTTTCATGGGCGGAGAATATCCGTTTTTCGTCGGGGAGGCAAGGGCACGCTCGTCGAGAATGGCGGGAAGGTGGTAGAATTCAATGCGTATGCTCACAAAGAAGCAATCGGCCTTGATCGCGGCGGCCGCATGCGTCGTCGTCATCGGTAGCGTCGTCCTTGCACGCTACCTATACGTCCAGAAGACGGCAGCCCGCCGACCGTCGCTGCCGCGACCGCCGATCGCTTCGACGCGGCCGTCGCCGTCCGCTGCGCCAACGACGAACCCTTCGGGTACCTCAGGGTCTTCGGCTGAGGCCTCGACGAAATCCGACGCGCCGTTGTATCTCACCACCATGACGCACATGGAGGAGGACTTCAAGGACGACACGGACAAGGGGCTCTTCGACCGCCACGTCGCGAATATGCGCTGGGCGATGGACCTGTTCGATGAGTACGGCGCGAAGCTGACGTTTGAGAGCGATCAGCCGTTCGCGAAGGCAAATTCGATCTGGGGCGTGAACGCTCTGAAGGAGGTCGTTGACCGGGGTCATGGGGTAGGGACGCATGCGGGATTCGGCGCGACGCGCGGTGTGACGCTGACCGTCGATCAGCTCGCGGCAAAGTTCAAGGAAAACAAGTCTCTCGTGGACGCGCTCGTTGGCGCGGCGAACAACAAGGGCGTCTCGGGAGGGACCGGGCCGACCGACTGGGTCCTGGCCGCCTCCGCCGCCGGATTCGGCTACAGCGACGCGGTGACCGGATTCGGATACCTGTCGATGCCGGTCTCGGCGCGACCCGACGGCTGGACGAACCAGTACATCCTGAAGACCGCGTACCATGACGCGATTCCGCCGGAGCTCGCCAACCGCCTGTATCCGCGGCTGCTCGCCGACGCGAAGGACCTCGAGCCGGACGCGGACGGCGTTCTCACCATGATGGGCGGCGACATCGGGGAGCTGGCGAGCCTGGGAGAAGGAAGGACTAACTGCTTTCCGAACTGCGTTCTCGACGCGACGGACGTCGCGGCCGTGGTCGCCGCGATCGTCGAGGCGGACTCGATCCGCGACCGAAGCCGCGTCGCCCGCCTCAACATGCACATCCCGATGGTCCTGCTCGACAAGAAGAACGAGACCCTCCTGCGCCAGCTGCTTGGGGAAATCAAGTCGTACGCGGACAAGGGAACGGTGACATGGGCGACGCAGGTCGGGTCGTACGAGGGGTTTATTTCATGGTAGAATGACCGCATATAAAACTTCATCATTCCATCGCAGGGCTCTCCGTTCTGCTGCTCGCGGTCGTCGTAATCGCGTCTATGCAACCTTCCTCAATTATCGCTCAGGAAAACCAGGCTCCGACCGTCGTGAACGTCGTCACGAGCAATACGGTGAACGGATCCACGGATAACTATCCGGGCGGAAGCATCACTCCGACGGCCGGGGGGTAAAGACGATTTACGTCAACGGGCTCGTGGAGGACCTGGATGGCCAGAACACGATCACGAACGTCCGCGGGGTGTTCCACCGCAGCGGGGCGACGAACGGAAGCGCATGCACGAACAGCGGGAACGACTGCTATGTGGTGACGTCATGCGGGCTTGTGAACGACACGGATCCGAACCGGAAGGTGTATTCCTGCCGGATGGATCTGCAATACTATTCCGCGTCGACGGACGCGTCCGGCCAGTATCCGTCAAACAACTGGGTCGCGTACGTGGAGGTGACCGACGGGACGGCCACGGGGACGAATAACGCGCTGACGAAGGAGATGAACTCGGTTTTGAGCCTGACGATTCCGGGAAACATCGAGTTTGGAAATAAAAACATCGGCGACGTCACGACCGCGGCCAATAACGTGGAGATGAGCATCGCGCAGGCCGGAAACGTGAACGCCGACGTGGAAGTTTCCATGGCATCGGCCCTGACGTGCACGTCCGGTTCGATGGCTCGCGACAGGTTCAAATGGGCGGTAACCGACGTCGGGTTCAGCAGCGGTTCCTCCACGGTCATGACCGCTTCGCCTGTCGACACGAACCTCGACGTGGGGTACGGTACCGACGGTTCTCCGTCTCCGTCCAAGTTTCTTTACTTTAACATGTCCGTCCCGTCCGGAATCGGCGGAACGTGCAGCGGAATTACGACGCTCTCGGCCATTTCCCACTAACAACCTATGAAGAAATTCCCAACCTCGTACTATCTCTACGGCGCGGCCAGCATCGCGGTCGTGGCCCTTCTCGCGCTCATCGCAACGAACAAGGTCCAGACGGCCGCCCCGTCGCCGAACGACGGGTTCGCGCAGTGTCTCGCCGACAAGGGCGTGAAGATGTACGGCGCCTGGTGGTGCCCGCACTGCAAGGACCAGAAGGCGCTGTTCGGCAGCGCGTTCAAGAAGGTGAATTACGTCGAATGCTCTCCGAACCAGTCGAAGACGATGAGCCAGGAGTGCAAGGACGCGAAGATCGAAGGGTATCCGACCTGGGTCCTTGCTGACGATACGCAGCTTTCCGGCCAACAGTCGCTTGCGAAGCTTGCCGAGAAATCGGGCTGTGCGTTGCCCGAATCGACGAACTAGCTATGGAACGAAAGATTCTCCGAGTCATTGCCATCTTCGCCGTCCTCGGGATGGCGCTTTCAACGTACTCGCTCTTGCATCATGAATCGTTCGTTTCCGGCGCGCTGTGCACGTTCAACGCCACGTTCGACTGCGACATCGTGAATCGCGGGCCGTATTCGGAAATCAGCGGCGTCCCCGTCGCGCTCATGGGGCTGCTCGGATATGGGTTCATTCTGGTCGCCGCCTGTCTTCGAATGAAACGGCCGACGGACAGGTCGCTTCTTAATTTTCTCGTCTTCGTCTCGACCGGCGCCCTGGCGTTCAGCCTGTACCTGACCGGCGTCGAGGCGTTCGTGCTCCGCGCCTGGTGCATCGTGTGCGTCACGTCGCAAATTTCGATTCTCACGATCTTCGTCTCAAGCCTCGTCCTGCGGTTTCGATCCGCCAAGACATAATCGACTTCCTATGTCACGACCGTCCCTTCTGACCGTCGACGCGCTGCTCGTGGCGCTTGTCATCGCGCTGTTCGGCATTTTTTCGGCCGACCAGGTCGTGATCGTCGCGTACCTGTCCACGATCCTTTATCTCGTCGTGACGAAGCGGACGAACCTCTTCCTGCACTTCGCGGTCGCGTCGGCCATGGCCGCCATCTGGGCGTTTCTCGGTCGGTCGGAATACGGCTACAACCAGCCGTTCCTCGCCGTGGGCGGGATCAGCCTGTTCGCCCTGTTCGGCTGGGCTGCCGGGCTGTTCGCCTCGTATCTGCTTTTCTCCCACGAGGAGCATATTTTTCACCGGAAGGGATTTCTGCGTCAGCTCGGCCTGTTCGTCGCCATCTACTGGCCGCTTCTCATCGTCGCCGAGACCGTCGCCTACCACGTCTTCGACATCCACAACCTCGCGGCCTCGGCATACGTCGGTCTTCCGCTCTGCGACTGCCTCCATGCCCCGCGCTGGATGCAGGCGCTATACTTCGCGATGGGACCCATGTTCTTCGCGATCTGCTGGTCGCTGCGACTCGAACGAACGCGCAAGTGAATGAGTCGGCATTGTCATTGTGAACACCTTTACGACAACGGAACTCCGCGTCCTCAAATCTCTCAACACCCCTGCCAAAATCCAGGACTTTCTTGATGCTCTCCCGCAAAACCACGAGCCCGATGGCGACTCCTGCTTCTCCCCGCGCCTCGTCCTCCGCCACGGCGTCGCCCACTGCATGGAAGGTGCCATGCTCGCCGCCGCCGCGCTCCGACTCGCCGGTGACAAGCCGCTGATCCTCGATCTCACCTCGACGAACGACGACCAGGACCACGTCGTCGCCCTGTTTCGTCGCCATGGCCACTGGGGCGCGATCTCGAAGACTAACCACGCCGTCCTCCGCTACCGCGAGCCGGTGTATCGCACCGTCCGCGAGCTCGCGATTTCGTATTTTCACGAATATTTCCTCCAGTCAAACGGAAAAAAGACGCTGCGATCATTCTCGCGCCCCGTCGATTTGTCGCGATTCGACGATCGAGACTGGATGACGAGCGAGGACCCCGTCTGGTTCGTCCCCGAGTACCTCTGCGACGTCGCGCATACGTCGATCTTGTCACGCGGACAGATCGCGTCCCTCCGATCGGCGGATACGGTCGAGCGAAGGGCGGGAGAGATCGTTCAATGGACGAGGCCCGTCTGACCCGGTATTCTTCAGCGATATGTCCCATCCTCCCGCCGCACACGGACACGACGACGCCCACCCGCCGGAAAAGCCCAAGAAAGTCCCGAAGCACGGGCCGGGCGACTGCTATGGAATGCCGCAGAAGAAGTTCTGGCGGATCGTGTTCGGCGTCGGCTTCCTGACGGCGGCCGCGACCGTTGCCGTCGTCATCTTGGTCAACCGGTAGCCGCGTGCTATAATCCCGGCGGATATGAAAGTCATTCTTCTCAAGGACGTGAAGGCCCTGGGCCGGCGCGGCGACGTGGCGAACGTTTCCGACGGCTACGCGATCAACTTTTTGTTCCCCCAGAACCTGGGGGCGCAGGCCACCGAGCAGGCCATCCAGCGGATGCGCGAGGCGGAGGCGAAGCTGACGAAGGTGGCCAAGAAGGGCGAGAACGAGGCGAAGAAGCTTGCCTCGGCGCTCGACGGGTTCGAGCTCACCGTCCGCGAGAAGGCGAACGAGAGCGGCGTGCTCTACGCGGCGGTCACGGCCAAGACGGTCGCGGCGATGCTGAAGAAAAATGGATTCGCGGTTCCCGAGGACGCGGTGGATATGCCGCCGGTCAAGGAGCCGGGAGAGCGCGAGGCGGTGGTCAATCTCCCGCACGGCTTTGAGGCCACCATTAGAATCATCGTCGAAGGTAAATAACCTGGAGCTTCGTCTCCAGTTTTCGTTTTATGCCAAAGTATATCTTTGTCTCCGGCGGCGTCATCTCGGGTCTTGGGAAGGGAATTACCACCGCGTCGCTCGGCGCCATCCTGCAGTCGAAGGGCTTTTCCGTGTCCGCGATGAAGGTGGACATGTACCTGAACATCGACGCGGGGACGATTCGACCCTCCGAGCACGGCGAGGTGTTCGTCACGGAGGACGGGCTGGAGAGCGATCAGGACCTTGGAAACTATGAGCGCTTTCTCGGACGCCCGCTCCATCGCGTCAACTACATGACAACCGGCCAGGTGTATGCCGAGGTGATCCGAAAGGAACGCGCGTTCGAGTACGAGGGCGAGGACGTGGAGGCGATTCCGCATTTGACAGACGAGATTATCCGCAGGTTTAAGTCCGCGGTGAAGGGAAGCGACGTCGTCATCGTCGAGCTCGGCGGAACGGTGGGCGAATATCAGAACGGGATCTTCTTCGAGGCCACCCGCATCCTCAAGATGCGCGAGCCGAAGAACGTGGTGCAGATCCACGTGGCGTATCTTCCCGTTCCCGGGAACCTCGGCGAGATGAAGACCAAGCCGGTGCAGCAGAGCGTGCGGATGCTGAACTCGATGGGAATCCAGCCGGATTTTGTCGTGGGTCGCAGCGAGGAGCCGATGGACGACAAGCGGAAGGAGCGCATCGCGCTGTTCTGCAACGTCGAGAAGGAGGCGGTCATCTCGAACCCGAACGTAAGCTCGATCTACGAGATTCCGCTCATCCTCGAGGCGCAGAGGCTAGGCGACATGGTGGTTAAGAAATTGGGGTTGAAGGCGCGGGCGTCGGATATGAAGCCGTGGAAGGATTTGGTCGCGAAGATCAAGAAGCCGACGGAAGATTTGAAAATCGCGGTCGTCGGGAAATACTTCACGACCGGCGGGTTCGTCCTGTCCGACGTGTACATCTCCGTGATCGAGGCCATCAAGCACGCGTGCTGGGCCGTCGGTCGCAAGCCGGCGCTGACCTGGATCGACGCGATGGAAATCGAAAAGAATGGGACGGACCGCCTCAAGGGGTTCGACGGGATCGTCGTCCCGGGCGGATTCGGGAGCCGCGGCATCGAGGGGATTATCGCGGCCATCGGGTTTGCGCGGACGAATAAGATCCCGTACTACGGCCTGTGCTACGGCATGCAGCTGGCGTGCGTGGAGTTCGCGCGCAACGTCGTCGGGCTCAAGGGGGCGAACACGACCGAGATCGATACGAAGGCGAAGCATCCGGTCATCCACGTGATGCCCGACCAGGAAAAGAAAATGCTCAAGAAGGACTATGGCGCGTCGATGCGCCTTGGATCGTGGGACTGCAAGGTCGCTCCCGGGACGCACAGCCGCAAGGCGTACGGCGCCGAGATCGTCTCCGAGCGCCACCGCCACCGCTACGAGTTCAACAACGACTACCGCGATCAGCTCGTCGCCGCCGGCCTCGTCGTCGCGGGCACGACCCCGGACGGCCACCTCGTCGAGATCATCGAGCTCAAGGACCACCCGTTCTTCGTCGCCGTCCAGTTCCACCCCGAGTTCCAGTCCTCGCCGCTGAAGCCGCACCCGCTATTTCTTGCTTTCGCGAAGGCCGCGGCGAAATAAAATCAACTGTCTACAATTTGTAGACAGTTGGAAACGTGTTACCAAGATTCAGTTGCCTACAAATTGTAGACAACTGCCAGTTTCCAGTCATCGACACAACGTCGATGACTGGAAACATAGTCGTTCATTAGCAGATCGATTGACAATCCCGTCCAAACCTGACAATATCCGGCCATTACTCACGCATTTGTTTTATAGCGCATATGTCCTACCCAATCGTTCAGCTCGTTCCAGGCAAGGAGGCGGCAATCGGATTCTGGCACCCGTGGGTGTTTTCGGGGGCGGTCGCGGTGGTTCCGGA
>CALRGA010000050.1 GCA_943357025.1 Candidatus Uhrbacteria bacterium RIFOXYB12_FULL_58_10
TTTGTCATGTTGACTCCTGCCCACCTTGCGATGGAGCCAACTCAACCTACGATGTTTTGGCGAGATTGTCAAGAAAATACCCCCGAAGTACACTGTCACGGTATGTCATAGAGAAAAGAAAATAGAAATTAGAAATTAAGAAATTTATGGCCGTTTCTATGACTTTTTCTGATTACGACCCCGAGCTGACCCGATCCCTCAACGCCGAGCTCCGCCGACAGCGCGAGGGGCTCGAGATGATCCCGTCCGAAAACTTTGTCTCCCCCGCCGTCCTCGAGGCGCTCGGATCCGTCGCGACGAACAAGTACGCGGAGGGATATTCGGGCAAGCGCTATTACGGCGGCTGCGAATTTATCGACGAGATCGAGGGCCTTGCGATCTCTCGCGCGAAGCAGCTGTTCGGCGCCGAGCACGTGAACGTCCAGCCGCTCTCGGGCGCGCCGGCGAACATCGCGGCGTACTCGGCCATCCTCAAGCCCGGGGACACGATCCTCGGAATGGACCTCTCGCACGGCGGCCACCTCACGCACGGCCACCCGGTCACCTTCGTCGCGGGAATCTACAACTTCGTCCGATACAAGACCGCCGCCGACGGGACGCTCGACTACGACAACCTCCGCGCCATGGCGCTCGAACACAGGCCGAAGCTCATCCTCGTCGGCTACTCGGCCTATTCGCGCGAAATCGACTACGCCAAGGTGAAGGCGATCGCCGACGAGGTGGGAGCGCTCACCATGGCCGACATCGCGCATATCGCCGGGCTCATCGCGGGCGGCGAGATGGCGAACCCGGTCCCGCTGTTCGACGTGGTCACGACGACGACGCACAAGACGCTCCGAGGACCGCGCGGAGGAATGATCCTGTGCAAGGAGGCGTTCGCGAAGGCGATCGACAAGGCGGTCTTCCCGGGACTGCAGGGCGGCCCGCACGAGAATGCGATCGCCGCGATGGCCGTGGCGTTCAAGGAGGCTCTCGAGCCGGCGTTCAGGGACTATGCGCGACAGATCAGATTGAACGCGAAGGTGCTGGAGACGGAGTTTCGCGCGTTCGGATATACGCTCTGCTTCGGAGGGACCGACAACCATCTTCTTCTCGTCGACGTCATGGGATCAAAGGGCGTGACGGGACGCGATGCGCAGGAGGCACTCGACAAGGCCGGGATCACCGTGAACAAAAACGCGATTCCGGATGACGCGCGCAGTCCGACGGACCCTTCCGGGATTCGATTCGGGACGCCCGCCGTCACCACGCGCGGAATGAAGGAAGCCGAAATGAAACTGATCGCGGGCTGGATGAACGACGCGATCGTAAACGCGACGGATGACGCGAAGCTCGCCTCGATCGCCGCCGAGATAAAGAATCTCACCGACCGGTTCCCGCTTTATCCGGGACTGGCGTATTAATGTGAGTTTAAATGCCCGTCGAAAGACGGGTGTTTTTATGTGGTGGAAGCCACAAACGTAATGCCCCGTGGCGGCGAGCCACAATCCATGCTAGCATAAGATAATCTATGGCAATTCTCCTCGACGGACGAGCAATCGGCGCGCGAATCCGTGAAAAAGTGAAAGCGCGGGTCGCGGCCATGCCGACCTCTCCCGGCCTTGCCGTGATTCTGGTCGGGGACGACCCGGCGTCGCACCTATACGACGCGCTCAAGAAAAAGGCGTGCGAGGAGGCCGGGATCCGCTTTGAGCTCTTTTTGTATCCGGCCGACGAGCCGGAACAGTCGCTCATCGCGAAGATCGACGAGCTCAACGCCCGTCACGACGTGACCGGCATCCTCGTCCAGCTCCCCCTCCCGACCCAGAACGCCGACCGCGTCATCGCCGCGATCCGCCCCGACAAGGACGTGGACGGGTTCCACCGAGACAATCTCAAGGCGCTCGCGGAAGGCCGCCCCGGAATCGTCTCCGCCCTCGCGCTCGGAATCATGAAGCTGGTGGATGAGGCAGGGGTCGGGCGACGCGAACGACGCGTCATCATCGTCGGCAGCGCCCTCTTCGCCGAACCTCTTCGATGTCTCTTCGCCGAACAGCGCGCCATCGTAGAGCGCGTCGATCCTCTCGACCCCGAACTCGCCTCCGAAACAAAAACCGCGGACGTCCTCGTCGTCGCGGTCGGGAAACCCGGATTAATCGTCGGATCGATGGTGAAGCCGGGCGCAATCGTGATCGACGTGGGAACGACGAAGGTCGGACGCCGCGTGGTCGGCGACGTGGACGCCGAGTCCGTCTCGTCCGTCGCCGGCGCGCTCAGTCCCGTTCCCGGAGGAGCCGGGCCGATGACCGTCGCGATGCTGACGCTGAACGTCCTGAAGGCGGCGGCATTGCAACGAGATGTAAAATGAATGATCCAAAGTGTGAAATATAGGAAACTTCCTAAATTTTTCACTAGACATTCTCCATTTTGCATTATTATTTCCGACTCGCCCATCCGGCCACCAGAATCGCGGAAACGTTTATCAGCTGGCCGCGCAGCGTCGACGGGGTGAACGCAATCGTCCATGGGTAGCCGTACACGGGCTTCATCAGGATAGCGGCTCCGACCACGGACAGTCCGACCCAGACGGCCGCGACGAGAAACCGCATCGCCCAGTCGTTCTCCGTGACCTTTCGAAAATACAGCCAGGTGAACAACAGATACGTGAGCGGGGCCGCAACGAACATGGCCATGAAGATGGCCGGGTGCGGAACGATCTGGTATGTCGTGTACAGCAGCATCCCCGAGACGTAATTGACCGCGAAGCACGCGAGCCAAAATCCGAGCAGGCGCTTTAGCGAAACGTTGTGGACATTCATAGGGTTATGCGAGCGCATGAATCATCGTAAGGACGATGCCGAGCGCGTAGCACCCGGCGATAATGGCTGAAAAAGCGCGGGGAAACTCGACGCAGGCGTGGTCGCGACAGGCCTTGGAGGATCGCATCGACTCGTACGTGGCCACGATGAGGATCCCGATGGCGGCGGACACCACCGAGCCGAAGAAGCCGAGCAGTCCGATGAACGAGCGGAGGCCGAGAAGGTACGCGATCGCGGGAGGGAGAAAGACGAGAAGCCACGCGGCGTTCTTACGCAGGCCGACGTCGCGCTCGAACGCGTGGCGGAGCGCGATGGAGGTGAGAAGAAAGATGGAAAACACGGACACGACCGCGAGAGCCGAGCCGACGACCCGGAACGTGTCGCCAAGCGACGGGACGAGCGCGTCGATCGCGAACGGCGACGTGCCCGTTCCCGTCGCCGCGACGACGGCGAGCGTGAAAATCGCGTACAGTCCGAGAACCCAGAGCATTCCCGTCATCACCGCGTGAGGAAGACGCCTGTCGCTTCCAAGGACCGCCCTCATCTCGGGGATCGCGTTGATCCCTCCGTTAAAGGCGAAAAAGACGACGCCGTAGGCGAGGAGCCACCTGTCCCAATGCAGAGGAACAAGGTTCGCGACGCGGGCATCCGGAATCGCCGAGACGACGATGAAGGCGAGCAGGAACATCAGCAGGCCCAGGATCCCAACCTCGATGCGCGAGGCAAACTTCAGCCCGCGGTACGAGACGGCCGCGACGACGCAGAGCAGAAGGATCCCGAGCGCCGTCTCGCCCATCCCGCCGTCCGCCCCGAACAGAATCCCAAGGAAACGCCCACCCGCGATGAGGTACGCGGCCATTCCTCCCCAGATGCTGACCGCGAGCCCAATGATGCCGACCTTTCCCCACGTCGGACCGAGATACGCGGCAATGTAGCCCGCCATCCGGTGGTTGCCGGGCGTGTGCAGGACGATGTCCGCGTACATCAGCAGGAGAATCGCGTTCATCCCGCCGAGCACCAAAAGGACGAGCAAGCCGATCCCGTACCCCGTCTGCGCGAACGCGAACGGAAGCCCGAAGACGCCAACGCCGACGATCGATCCGATCATCAGGCCGACGGCGCGCACGAAGCGTCGATTTGGAAAAACCATGCACAGATTATATCACAGCTTGTCCACTTGTTCACCCTGGCCGGCGTGCTAAGATGCGTCCGATATGGGCCTTGAGAGACTGCCACCGCAAAACATGGAGGCCGAGCAATCCCTGCTCGGTTCCCTTCTGATCGACCAGGAGGCCATGATCAAGATCGGCGACGTCACCCAGCCCGAGGATTTCTACCGCGACTCGCACCGGCTCATCTATGACTGCATGCTCGACCTGAGCGAGCGCCACGAGCCGATCGACATCCTCACCGTCGGAAACCGCCTCGAGGAAAAGGGCAAGCTCCAGCACGTCGGCGGCCGGACGTACCTCGTCGAACTCTCGAACGCCGTCCCGACGAGCGCGCACATCGTCCACTACGCGCAGATCATCCAGAAGAAGGCGTCGCTGCGCCGGCTGATCGAGGCCGCCACGAGCATCACGCGGCTCGGCTACGACGAGGAGGGCGACATCGACGAGACGCTCGACGAGGCCGAGCGCACGCTGTTTCGCGTCTCGCAGAACCTCACCAAGAACGCCTTCACCCCAATCTCGCGCGTCCTCGCCGAGGCGTTCGACCGCATCGACGAGCTGCACCGCGAGCGCGGCAAGCTCCGCGGCGTCCCGACGGGCTATACCGAGCTCGACGGGCTGCTCGCCGGACTGCAGAAGTCCGATCTCCTCATCCTCGCCGCCCGTCCTTCCGTCGGAAAGACGTCGCTCGCCATGGACATCGCCCGCAACGTCGCGCTCCGCGGAAAGGCCCCGGTCGGCGTGTTCTCGCTCGAAATGTCCAAGGAGCAGCTTGTCGACCGTATGATTTGCGCCGAGGCTGGCGTGGACCTTTGGAAGATGCGCACCGGCCGCCTCTCCGACCGCGACGAGGACTTTCCGCGCATCGGTCACGCGCTCGGCGTCCTTTCCGAGGCACCCATCTTCATTGACGACTCGCCGACGCTCACCGTGATGGAGCTCCGCACCAAGGCGCGCCGCATGCAGGCCGAGCACGGCCTCGGGCTCATCATCATCGACTACTTGCAGCTGATGGAGGGGCGCAGCAAGAAGAACGGCGGCAACGACGAGAACCGCGTGCAGGAGGTTTCCGAAATCTCCCGCGGCCTCAAGCAGATCGCCCGCGAACTCCGCGTCCCGGTCCTCGCCCTCGCCCAGCTCTCCCGCGCCGTGGAGCAGAACAAGCCGGCCATTCCTCGATTGTCCCACCTCCGCGACTCCGGTTCCATCGAACAGGACGCCGACGTGGTGATGTTCATCTACCGCAAGGCCGCCGACCGAAACTACCGCGAGGAGGATCTCGCGCCCGAGGAAAAGAACATCGCCGAGGTCCACATCGCCAAGCACCGCAACGGCCCGACGGGAATGGTCCGCCTGTTCTTCGACAAGACAAGGACAAGCTTCAAGAACCTCGACCTCCGCATGGGCGGCAGCAGCCAATACGGCTCCGACATGCCTGTCCCTCCCCCGATGCCGTCCGCGCCCCCGCCGGTGGACCACGGGTTTATCCCTCCGCCGGGAGAGATGGTATAATCTCGTCGCATTAATCTCATACGATCCTATGTTTTCAAAGATCAAAGCCATCAAGGACATCCGCGACCAGGCCAAGAACATGCAGTCCGCGCTCGAGGAGGTCGTCTGCACCGGAACCGGCGCACGGGAGAAAGTCAGCATCTCCATGAATGGCAACCAGCGGATCCTCTCGATCGACATCGACGACTCGCTCCTGACCGACAAGGCCGCGCTGTCGAAGGGACTCATCGAGGCGTTCGGCAACGTCACGAAGGACTTGCAAAAAGAGATGGCCGGCAAGATGAAGGAGATGGGCGGATTGCAGGACATGATCAGGACACTCGGGATGTGAGACGCTTCCCGGAGCCGATACAAAACGCCGTCGCAAGCTTTGCGCGGCTGCCGGGCGTGGGACCGAAGACGGCCCTGCGATTTGTGTATTATCTGCTCAAGCTCCCGAAGCACGACCTCGAGGTGATGGCCCGCTCGGTCGTCGCCCTCGCCGATATAAAAGTATGCGCGACGTGCTTCACGTACGGCGAGGCCGAGACGTGCGACATTTGCCGCGACGAGAAACGCGACAGAACGATCCTCTGCGTCGTCGAGGAACCGCGCGACATATCGACGCTTGAGTCAACGGACGCGTATCGCGGGCACTACCACGTCCTCGGCGGAACGCTCAACCCCATCGAGGGGATCACGCCGGACGTCCTGCGAATCCGCGAACTGCTCGATCGCGTCCGTTCGACGGACTCGATCCGCGAAGTGATCCTGGCATTGTCCCCGACCGTCCACGGCGAGGCGACCATGATGTATCTGACGAAGCAGTTGTCCCCGCTCGGTCGTCGCGTCACGCGGTTGGCGCGAGGACTGCCGATCGGCGCGAGTTTGGAGTACGCGGATGAGATCACGTTGGGGGACGCGCTGAAGGGGCGGAGAGATTCGTAAAGAAAAAAGCCGACCGCGCGTGGGTCGACCAGTGTAAAACGTCGCGCTAGGCGACGGCCTTGGCGGCTCGGTGCCAGCAGAACAACAGGTGGATGTGCGTCCGAACTGCGGGATTCCTGGACTCGAGGCTCTCGATCGCGCGGATCAGGTCGAGGTTGTCGCCGTATCCCGCGATGTACATCTCGATCGAATCCGCGTCGACGTCTCCGGGCAGCGCCTTCTCGTTCCGTCCGATGGCGAACCAGATTTCCTGTACGGACATCGCGTCCGTGGCAGCCTCCAGCTCAACGGGGGTCATCTCATGCAACTTAATTCCTTCCATTCCCTGCTCCTGATGGTCGCCAGACAATACCCGAATACCAGCCGATTGTCAACCAACGGGCCGATAAAAAAACCTCCGCGCTAGGCGGAGATTTTTTCGATCTTGAGCTTGGTGAACGGCTGGCGGTGACCGACGTGGCGGCGATAGCGCACCTTCGGCTTGTACTTGACCACCA
>CALRGA010000051.1 GCA_943357025.1 Candidatus Uhrbacteria bacterium RIFOXYB12_FULL_58_10
TCACCGGACCGAGCGCCGTCGGAAAGACCACCGTCGCCGCTCGGCTGATCGAGTCGAGGCCGACGCTGAGGAAGGTCGTCACCTGCACGACGCGACCGATGCGTCCGAACGAGACCGACGGGGCCGACTATCACTTCCTCGACGCCGCGACGATGGAGCGGCTCGTCGCGGACGGAAAGATGTTCGAGTCGGCGCGCGTCTACGACCGTATCTACGGCAGCCGCATGTCCGACGTGGACGCGATCCTCGCGACGGGCAGCGACGTCCTGTTCGTCATCGACGTCCAGGGAACGCGGTCGATCAAGCGCGACCATCCCGAGGCGGTAACGATCTTCATCGACGCGGCGTCGACAAACGAACTCGTCACGCGCATGGAAGCCCGCGACAAGGGCGCGACCGCGAACCGCGCCGAGCGCATCGCCGCCGCCGAGGCCGAGCGCGCGTACGGCGCCGAGTGCGACCACCGCGTCGTGAACCCGCAGGGCGCCCTCGCCGAGACGGTCCGCAAGGTCGGGGAGATCATGGACAAACAGGACTAGCCCCGCCTCTGGCGAGGCTTTTTCTTATCGATCGACGCAATCCTTGACCATTTTCTCCCGATCGGCTATTATTCCGCCATATTTAGCAGCCTGCGAATGAGCTCTGATCCCGCGTGGATGCGCTCCTCTGGCACGGTGAAGTTATTGATAAACCTATGTCCGAAGACGAAAAGGTTGAGGAGAAGGTCGAGGAGGTCGTCGCCGCGCCCGTCGAGACAGTCGCGGTCGAGGTCAAGCCGCTGGAGCTGCGGTCCGGAATGACGGTGAAGGTGCACGAGAAGATCGAGGACGTGACGCCGAAGGGCGAGAAGCGCATCCGCGTGCAGATCTTCGAGGGAATCATCCTCGGGATCCGCGGGGCCGGCATCTCCCGCACCATGACGGTGCGCAAGGTGTCCGACGGCATCGGCGTGGAGAAGATCTACCCGATGGCATCGCCGGCGATCGCCAAGATCGAGCTGGTGAAGACCGCGCACGTGCGCCGCGCCAAGCTGAACTTCCTCACCGACCGCAAGTACCGCTTCGCGCGCAAGCTGAAGGAGGTGTGGGTGAAGACGGAGACGAAGAAGAAAAAGAAGTAAGAATCAAAACGACCTCCCGCGCCATGCGGGAGGTCGTTTGCTTTTCGTATTAGATCGTCTGCATATCCGCCTCGCTCGCGACGGGGGTTCCGAGCGCGTTCGTGACGAGGTCCTGCTGGGTGATCTCGACGATGTTCTTGTTCCAGTCGGAGCCGTACAGCGAGAAGGCGACCGTCTGGGTGGTGATCCAGTGCAGCTTGCCGTCGTCGCCGACCACGTAGACGCGGGCGTCGTTCGCGATCTTGACCTTGGTTCCCGGGGCGAGCGTGGCCGTGCCGGCGTCGGCGTACGACGCGAGCGTCGTGGCCGAGACGGTCTGGACGCTGTTCCAGGAGGAGAACCAGGTGAAGTACGTCTTCTCGCTCGGCATCGCGTACTTCTTGCCGTCCGCGATAAGGTATACGGTATTGCTCGAGGATGACTTCACCGCGCTGACCGTCCCGAGGGAAGCGGCCGACGGGAGGGAGACGGTAGCCTCGTAGACGTTGCCGTCCACGCCGGTCCAATAGACGTGCGACGCGTCGGAGAGCGTCGGGGCCATGCCGAAGCCCAGCGAGTAGGACGTTCCCGTGGCGAGGTTCAGGTACTTCACCTTCCCCGCGGAGTCGTTGCCGACCACCGCGTCCGCGCCGTCCGAGTCCGTCACCGCGAACGCGATGTCCGTGGTCGTTCCGGACGCGAAGTCATACATCTTTCCGGCCGATCCGGAGCCGTAGAACAGGCGGCCGGCTTCCAGGTAGAACTGTCCGGTCGGAGTGATTCCGAACGACTTGACCGTCGTTCCGTCGGAGACATAAAGCGTATCGGACGAGTCGACCCAGGCCATGCGCGATCCGACAATCTGGTAGCCCAGCTCCGGGTCGCGGTTCCAGTTCAGGTACTGGCCGTCGTGCTTCGCGAGCACCTTCGTGTCGAGGTCGTACGTGTGGCGGATGAAGTTCATGAAGAACTCGATCTGCGAGTCGTTTACGAAGTGCGCGGCGTAGATGTCGGCCTCCGGTTCCACCCACGTTCCGGAAATCGCCTCGCGGGTCATTCCGTTGTAGTCGTAGTTGTGCGTGTCGCCGAGCCAGAGCTGCTTGTTGCCGGAGGGAAACGTCAGCTTCTCGAGCACTACGCCGTCGGCGGCGTCGAGCATCTGCTCGTCGCGCAGGTCGTAGTGCTTGCCGATGATGTCGGCGTCGCCCTCGGCGGCGTCATAGACGTACACCGCGGCCTGTTCGACGCCGGTCGAGCCGGTGAAGTCGAGCGAGGTGTTGAAATACACGTCGCCGCCGCTCGGGAGCACGTCGATGGATTCAACGCCCGAGAAGAACACGTCCTCCACGAGCTGCGAGGAATCGCCGTTCTCGTCGTACTCGGTCACCGCGTAGTGCTCGCCGTTCAGGTCGGACTGCGCCACGAACACGAGGCGGCCGTCGTTGATGGCGAAGCGGTGCGAGTCCAGAACGTTGGCAGGAACGTTCGTCATAAGCAGCTTGGATCCGTCCTTGAGCATAAACACGTCGTAAATGCCGCAGTCGTTCGGCTTGCACGAATCCACGGGCTCCGCGACCAGCGCGAAGTTTCCGAGGTTATACGGGCCGGAAGCGTCGTTCGCGAACGCGAGCTTCTCGACGCGATAGCCGTCGTAGTTCCAGGACGCCGCGGTAACGGCAGTGTCCCAGGTTCCGTTGTCGGCGTTCACCGAAAGGAACGGAGAAACCGCCATCGCCAGAGCGATGACGGAGAGCGTGAGTTTCTTCGTCATAAGATGAGAATAATACATAAAAGTTCCCCACTTGTCCTCCGAAGCTTCAGCGAAGGAGGAACCAGGTTGAGAGCGGATGGTATCAGAAAATAGGGGTTTTGTCAATGGGTTTGGGTGGATATTTGGCTGAGGTTAGCGAAACATAAATGACTATTCCACCCGAAACCCGATCTCGCTCTTCCCCGCCGCATCGTCCGCGATCATGTTTCGGATCGCGTCGAAGACGATCTTGAAGTTCTCGTCATACTGCTTCTCGATGGCCTCGACCTTGCGGCGTAGGTCGTCGTTCTCGGCGAGCATTTCGCGGAGACGGGAGAACGTTCGCATGATCTGGATATTTACCGCGATGGCTCTGGGGCTTCGGAGAACGCTCGATAGCATGGCGACGCCAAGCTCTGTGAAGACGGATGGATTCTTGCGAATGCCTCCGTATGAACTTGATATCACAAATTGTGATATCAAGTTCTTCGCTTCAATGAGCGATAATTTAAACATAAAGTCCTTCGGAAACCGTTCAATGTTCCGCTTGACCGCCTGGTTTAGAACCATCGTCGAAACGCCATACAACTGAGCGAGATCGCGATCGATCATGACCTTTTGACCGCGAAGCATATAAATTTTCTCCTCGATCAGTGTCATTGGAACGATCAGCTCGTTATTTTCCATACGGTCGAAGTAAATAATAAAATCCCCTACAGCATTTGTGGGGACTTCATTTCTCTATCTATATTTCACCAGAATTTTGATGGAATTTCAATCGTTTCGTTGTGGATATCTCGACTGAATAAATTGGAGGTCACAAATTGTGACCTCCAATTCCCTCCTACAAAATCTTCTTCAGATACTGTCCCGTCAGCGACGCCTTTACCTTGGCCACGTCCTTCGGCGTTCCCTGCGCGACCAGCTGGCCGCCCTTCATGCCTCCTTCCGGACCCATGTCGATGAGCCAGTCGGCGGTCTTGATGACGTCGAGGTTGTGCTCGATGATGAGGACCGAGTTGCCCTTGTCGACGAGCAGCTGGAGCACGCCGAGGAGGCGCTTGATATCCTCGAAGTGCAGGCCGGTCGTCGGCTCGTCGAGGATGTACAGCGTCTTGCCGGTCGCGCGGCGGCTCAGTTCCGTCGCGAGCTTCACGCGCTGGGCCTCTCCGCCCGAGAGCGTCGTCGCGGACTGCCCGAGACGAATGTATCCGAGGCCGACCTCGTGCAGGATGTTCAGCTTGTCGAAGATCATCGGCTGGTCGGCGAAGAACCGGCGGGCCTCCTCGACGGTGAAGTTGAGGACGTCCGAGATGTTCTTGTCCTTGTAGTGCACGTCGAGCACTTCCGCGACGTAGCGCGTGCCGTGGCATTCCGGGCAGTCGACGTACACGTCGGGCATGAACTGCATCTCGATGCGGCGCACCCCTTCCCCGGCGCACGGCTCGCAGCGGCCGCCGCCCTTCACGTTGAACGAGAACTTTCCCGCGTCGAAGTTGCGCATCTTGGATTCCGGAACCTCGGTGAACAGGTCGCGCACCGCGGTAAAGACTCCCGTATACGTCGCGGGATTGGATCGCGGCGTCCGGCCGATCGGGCTCTGGTCGATGGCGACCACCTTGTCGATATTCTCCAATCCCTTGATGGCCTTGTGCTGGCCCGGGTACAGCTTGGCGCGATAAAAATGTCGCGACAGCGCCTTGCCGAGAATATCGAGGATCAGCGTCGACTTTCCGGATCCCGAGACGCCGGTGACGCACACCAGCTTGCCGAGCGGAATCTCGACGTCGAGGTTCTTCAGGTTGAACGCGTTCGCGCCGACGATCGTCAGCTTCTTGCCGCTGCCCTTGCGGTACGCCTTCGGAAGAGCGATTTCCTTCTTGCCGGAAAGGTACTGCCCCGTGAGCGAGTCCTTGTCCTTCAGAATCTGCGCCGGCGTTCCCTCCGCGATGATCTCGCCGCCGTACTCGCCGGCTCCCGGGCCCACGTCGAACACGTAGTCCGCGGCCTCGATCACGGCCTGGTCGTGCTCCACCACGATCACCGAGTTCCCCACGTCGCGCAGCTTCTTCATCGTCTCGATGAGCCGGTCGTTGTCGCGCGGATGGAGTCCGATCGACGGCTCGTCGAGGATGTAGATCACGCCCGAGAGCGACGATCCAAGCTGCGTCGCCAGGCGAACGCGCTGCGCCTCGCCGCCGGACAGCGTCATCGCCGCGCGGTCGAGCGTCAGATATCCGACGCCCACGTCCATCAGCTGCGTGAGCCGCGCGACAATTTCCTTCGCGACGCGCTCGACGATCATCCCCGCCTCGGGAGACAGGTCGCCGAAGTTCTTTCCGTCGTCCTTCTTGTCTTTTTTCTTTTCGATCTTCGCCCCGTCCTTCGACCGCTTCAAAACGTACGGCTCAAAGAACGCGAGCACGTCCTCCATCGCCATGTTCACCACGTCCGAGATGTTCTTGTCGCCGATCCTTACCGCGAGCACCTCCGGCTTCAGGCGTCGTCCTCCGCAGCCCGGGCACGGCATCGTGCGCATATATCCCTCAAGCTCGTGGCGCACGTATTCGGAATCGGTCTCCTTGTACTTCGCCTCCAGCTGCGCGAGGACTCCCGGGAAGGTCACCTCGCCGCCGTCGAACGCATAGACGTCGTCGCCGGTCCCGTTCAAAATCAAATCCAGCTTGTCCTTCGCGATCTTCTCGACCGGGACGCCGATGGAAAACTTGTGCTTCTTGCCGACCGTCTCGAGCAGCCGCAGATAGCTCGTCTGGTTCCCGGCGATGCGCGTCCATGGGCGGACGGCTCCCTCGGCGAAGGTGAGGCGTCGGTTCGGGATCACGAGGTCGGACTCGAGGACCAGCTTGATGCCGAGGCCGGTGCAGTCGACGCACGCGCCGAAGGGCGAGTTGAACGAGAACAGGCGCGGCTCGGGCTTCGGCAGGGTGGTTCCGCAGCGCGCGCAGGAAAACGACTGCGAGAACGACGTCTCGTCGCCGTTGTCGTCGTTGAGCGCGATCAGGTTCCCGTTGCCGTACTCGAGCGCCTTCTTCGCGCAGTCCTTGATCGCCATCGGGGTCTTCTTCGCGTCAATCTCGGCGACCACGATCTCGACGGTATGATCCTTCTTCTTGTCCTTCTTCATCGCGATGGCCTCCTCGATGTCCATCAGCAGCCCGTCGAACCGCACGCGCGAAAACCCCGCGTTCATGGCCGCGACCAAGACCTGCTTGTGCTCGCCCTTCTGGTTTTGGACGACAGGGGCGAGGAGGAGGATAATCGCGCTGGTCGTCACCGACGACTGGAGCCGCGCCGCAATCTGATCGAGCGTCTGCTCGGAAACGGGATCGCCGCACTTCGGGCAGTGCGGAACTCCGGCGCGGGCAAAGAGGACGCGGAGAAAATCGTAAATCTCGGTAACGGTGCCGACGGTCGAGCGCGGATTGTGCGACGAGGATTTCTGGTCGATGGCGATGGTCGGCGAGAGCCCGAGAATTTCATCGACGTCGGGCTTGTCCTGCAGCTCGAGGAACTGACGCGCGTACGACGACAAGGATTCCATGTACCTCCGCTGCCCTTCCGCGTAGATGGTATCGAACGCGAGCGAAGATTTTCCGGAGCCCGACAACCCCGTGATCACGACAAACTTATTCTTCGGAATGTCGACGGAAACGTTCTTCAAATTATGCGCCCGCGCCCCCCGAACCGAAATGAATTCCTGTCCCATAGCGTCAAAAAATCACGTCACGATAAAGCGATTGCGATGCTACCACGGGAAGGAGCGAGGGTCAAGGAAAGCGCGGGCAAAAACGAAACGCGAACCGTGAAACGGGTCGCGGGGGCGACCGTGAAACGAACGGGTCGCGGGGGCGACCGGGGGTCAGGT
>CALRGA010000052.1 GCA_943357025.1 Candidatus Uhrbacteria bacterium RIFOXYB12_FULL_58_10
ACCTTTTACATTAATTCGTAAACCAAACCGGCTGATAATACTTCACCAGCAGCCACATCCCGGCCCCGAGGACCAGGTGCGATACCAACATCTCCATCCACACGCGCTCCCCTTCGAGGCGGCCGAACAGGCCCATCCCAAGCGCAGGAAAGACGACCGTTCCGGCCACGATCCAGCTGCCGACGGCGAAGACGGCGAGCGACGCGATCGAGTACGGCGAGTGCGTGAATATGAGCCAGTCATTTTTGACGAACGCGACGTAGATCAGGCCGAACAGCGAGCCGATGACGAGATGGATCAGGAGCGCGACCAGGAACACCTCGTGCTTCTCGAGCTTCTTTCCCCACCTCGTCTTCACGTCGAAGTAGAGCACGTTCGGCATTCGGAAGCGATTGACCGTCTCGAGGACGATCGCGGGAAGCGAGAAGACGAAGGCGACGAGACCGCCGATGGCCGTGCCGAGGAGATAGTCGTTCATAGGCGTCGCCTCATTCGTTCGGATAGATGACGATAACCACCTTCTTCCCATTGTCCACGTCTCCCCCGTTCCAGTCGTGCATCGCGGCCATGATCGTGTCGATGCCGTAGACGTACGACTCGCCGCGGCGCGTGCCGGGGTCGTTCGTTATGAATTGGGTCTCGGTGTAGCCGCGAATCACGATCATGTGGTAGGGCGGGCCGTCGCCGGTGAAGTTGGGGTTGCGAAGCTGGCGGCCGGCGGCGGGAACGATGACCGGATGGCCCGAGGCGATGAAGGCCTTGATCTGATCGGCGGTGGGATCCTCGACGAGGTCGACGCGGGAGAAGCCGTACGCGATCTTCGCGAGCCGCGCCGTCTCGGCCGCGTCCGTGTCCTTATAGTAACCGAACGTCTCGTTCTCGATCGCGACGAGGCGGTACAGCTCGGCGTCGGCGACGGTCGGATCGATCTTTCCCGCCACGCCCTTGTAAAACGCCGCGACCATGTAGATCGACGCCTCCTCGCACGCCTCGCCGTGCATCTTGTCCCATTTCGCGAACGGGGCCTGGGAGGTGAACGGAACGGCGAGGTTATAGGACGAGGGGACCGTCGAATTCACAGGGACTTTAGTCCCGCTCGTGGGAGGCGTCACGACATTGTCATTGCGAGGAGCCGTAGGCGACGCGGCAATCTCTTCGTCGATAGGGATTGCTTCGTCGCTGAGGCTTCTCGCAATGACAGGCGGCACGACGGTCTTCTGCTCCTCGACGACGGAGACGGTCGCGACAACCTCCTCGTACCCAACCGCCGCCGGCAACGTCGGCGCCGACGACTCCGCGACCAAATCCGAAATCCGAATCCGCTGCGTAAAAAATGCCGCCGCGATCGCGACGAGGAAAATCACCAGGCCGACGCAGTTGCGAATCGGTCGTCTCACAGGCTAGGAGGTTTGGACGCAGCGGTCGCCGTTCTTCGGGCACTCGTATCCCTTTGGGCACTGGGCGTCGGATTCGCATGCGCACCACGCGGCCTTCGCGTCGTTGCACGACATTCCGCCGCTGCCGCCCGCGAAGAAACACGGCACGAGGAACCCGCACGCGTCTTGAACGCTCGCGTCCTGAATGCACTGGCTCACCCGTTCCCACTGCGGAGTCCCTCCCGCCGCCTCGCACGCCGCCCAGTCGGGGCCATAAACGGCCTGGTCGCGGGAAATCGGAAGGTCCTCCACGTTCACGACGGGCGTGCGTCGCGCTGGCTGCCGCAACGCCAACGACGCAAGGCCGACGACGACGGCAAGTCCGGTGAGAAATGCGATCATCAGGTTGCGTTCGGGAGATTCCATTTTCATATTACGCGTGTTTTACCAGCCAGTCCTTCACCACCCGCGTGGCCCGGACGTCATCCTCGTTGTAATCGAGAATCTTGTCGAGCGTCCGCTTGTCGCCGGTCCGCATCCACTCCTCGAACCACAACACCGAGTTCGCGCCCGACGCGTCGTCGCTGCGCCAGTGGAAGCCGACGTACGCGGCGATGTCCTTGAGCGAGTAGAAGGTGAGCGGGAACACGACGGTGCGGCGGATGGTCTCGATGACGTCGATCATGTTCGCTCGGAGCGCGTCGCGGACCAGATCGGAACAGCCGTACTTGGCGGCGAAGCGGTTCACCACGTCGGTCTCGAAGTGGCCGTAGTGGTACATCGGGACGTCGAGGTGGCTTTCCACGAACCCGACGAACTCCTTCCACATGGACGCCTCGTCCTCCGGCTTCCTCGCGAGGAACGGCGTATACTTCTCCTTGCCCTTTTGGACGACGATGACGCCGAATAAATAGTCGAAGTCGCGCAAAGGATTGGACTCGATGTCGAAGAATATCTCGATCGTCGATTCGGGAAAGTCGACGGACTTGCGCACGATATGCCTGTCGTCGCGGATGGCGACGGCCTGGTCGCGCATCATCTCGAGGCGTCCGGCCTGCAGGTCGGGACACAAGCGGCGCAGGTCGTGGATCGACTTTCCGGCGAGCCCGTCGATCGTCTCCACCCCCGCGTCCTTCAGCCGCAGCACCTCCTCGTTCCACACGCGGTTGAGCGCCGACAGCTCGTTGCACGCGTGCGATTCCTTCTTGCACTCCGAGAACCACGGCGACTGCTTGCACGCGCCCGTGACGAAGTGGACGGGACGCTTCCCCGCCACGATCGCCTCGATGTCGTCGAGCGCCAGCTTGTACTGCGCCTCGAACGCCTCTATCTCGTACGGCAGGGTCGTCCCGTCTGGCGTGATCACGTATCCGCGAACGGGCTTCGTTTCCTGGATTCGCGACAATAACTCGGCGTAGAAGCATCCCTGGAACTTGTACTCGTCGCGCACTTCCCTCCCGCGCTTGATGTCCGCCGCGACGTAATAATACTCACCGAGCGACGACTTGCCTTCGACGCGCTCAAGCACGTCGGGATGCCCGACCCAGTGGCGGTCGACGAGGACGCCCTGGTAGATCGTCGGCCGCCCCTCGCGCATCAGCTCGAGCGTCTGCCGGAACGCGTCGTCCGGATCCTCGGCCGTCACCTCGGCCACGTCGACCCGATCCGAAATAGCCGCCCGCTCGTGCGCGTCGATGAGCCCCTCCTCCATCAGCTTGTACAGCAGAGGGTCGTGCGGCTTCGGTTCCGCGGAATGCGCGTCAAAATACACCCAATTCGGGCATTTGATGAGCTGATAGAAGGAAGACTCGGTGATTTGTTTCATGGGGGAAGTATAGCATAATCAAAACGCGGACGTCTCGTCGAGAGCGTCCGCGTTTTAAGCTTACTCCTTGTCCTCAACGACCACGGTCGTCATCACATCCTCCTCGCGCAGCTGGTCGACAACGTCCATCCCTTCGACGACCCTGCCGAAGACCGTGTACAGCTTCTGCATGCCGTACTGGGAGATCGGCGTGTCCTTCAGCATGATGAAGAACTGGGAGCCGTTGGTGTTCTTGCCGCTGTTGGCCATCGCGACGACGCCGCGATCGTATTTGTACTCGTCGTTGAGCTCGTCCTCGAACTTATATCCCGGACCGCTCGTTCCCGTTCCCGTCGGGTCGCCGCCTTGGATGACGAAACCCGGGACGTAGCGGTGAAAGACGAGGCCGTCATAGTAGCCGCCCGTCGCAAGATAGACGAAGTTGGAAACCGTTTTCGGCGCCGTGTCCGGGTACAGCTCGAACACGATGTCTCCCTTGCTCGTAGTCACGCGAATCTGCTTGTTCTGAATGTCGGCGGCCGGGAGGACTCCCGGGAACGCGAACGTAACTTTTTCAGCCATAGTGGAACCGTCGATCGCCTTTGCCGGCGGGGCCTTCGTCGCGGGAGTCGTCGTGACCGGCGTCGTCGGGACCGGAGCGGCCGTCGAGTCCGTGTCGGCGGGGATGTTCGACGAGGACGCGCATCCGCCGCCGATAAGGACGAGAGACATCAGGCCGGC
The DNA here is from genome assembly GCA_943357025.1 of Candidatus Uhrbacteria bacterium RIFOXYB12_FULL_58_10. Classification (GTDB taxonomy): domain Bacteria; phylum Patescibacteriota; class Patescibacteriia; order UBA9934; family GWF2-40-263; genus YC12-FULL-57-11. The sequence continues at coordinate 3,922 of CALRGA010000052.1, forward strand.
GGCAAAGGGAATGGAAAGACGCATAGGGTAATTATTGAATCTTGCGGACCGCGGCCACCACCGGCGAGCTGAGCAGGCGGTGGTACGCGGAAATCTGGGTCGCGTTGCTGCGGACGGATACCGACGACGCCATGAGCATCGCGGAAAGCGTGAAGACGATCGCCACGAGCACGCCAACGACCATGTTGACGCCAAGCGGGATGTGGTTGCAGCTCTTGCATCCGGCGAGATACACGACGCGGGCCGTCGCGCGGACCTCGGGAACCATCTCGGGCGGCATCATAACGTGATCGGCCACCGCGGGCAAGTCCATCACGTACACCGGCTCGGGAAGCGCCATTCGAACGGGCGCGCGCTTGGCCGCGACACTTCGGCGAACGACCTTCTTTGCGACCGTCTTCACGGACTTCGCGGCCTTCGCGGGCACGGCGACTTTTTTGGTTGGCATAGATCTTCTTCCTTAAAGAGCTTGATTGAATTTGAGACGATTATACTACACATCCGCCTCCCATGGAAATCCCGAACGGCCGAAGTGTCCGTAGGCGGCGGTGCGCTGGTAGATTGGTTTCAAAAGGTCGAGCCGTTCGACGATGGCGTCGGGGCGAAAGTCGAACTGCCGCTTGATCAGGTTGCTAAAATCCATCTTGCTTCCGCGCGACTTGTCCATGACGCCGCTCACCTCGAGGTGCGCGGGCTCGGCGCGGCCCGGGACGTAGACGACGGTGACCATCGCGGAGGTGGCAAGGCCCTGCGCGACGAGAGATCGCGCGGCGAGACGGGCAAGATAGGCGCCGCATCGCTCGGGCCGCGCGGGATCCTTTCCGGAAAGCGCGGAATCGCCGTGCGGGATGAGGCCGCCGTAGGTATCCGCCGCCAGCTTGGAGCCGCTCATGCCGGACGTGGACGCGAACCCGGACGCGATGAACGCGCCGAGCGGATTCACGAGAATCTGCGGGTGGTCGTTGCCCACGATGGGCGCGATGACCCGGTCGAGGATCGCGACCTGCACGTCGCGGGGCAGAACGTTCTCGATGTGCGCGACCTGAATCGTGACGGCGGCGACGCGATCGCGTTCCATCATCACCTGCACCTTTCCGTTCGGCAGAAGCCATGAGAAATTCGGGTCGGCATTGCGCACGTCGTCGAGCCGCCGCGCCAGGTTGTTGGCGTACACGAACGCCCTTGGAAGCATCTCCCGCGTCTCCTTCGTCGCGTAGCCGTTGACGACGACGGAATCGGACAGGACGCGCGGCGCCATCTTCTCCGGAACGGTCACGTGGATGTTCGAGAACACCTCCACGTCGTCGGCATGCCCGATGGACGCGTACGCGGCTTTGACCAGCGACGCCACGTCGAAGTCCGCGTGCGACGAAACCTCCCCGCCGATCATCACCATCCCATGCGACCCGAACACGCTCACGTTCACCCGCGCCCGCGAATCACGCCGCAAAAACTCGTCCAGGATCGCGTCCGCGATCTGGTCGCACGTCTTGTCGGAATGCCCGGCGGTCACGGCCTCGGCGGCTTTGCGCATAGTGGGCGGATGGTAGCAAAAAACGACGCGGTCGGCAAAAAATGTACGCCGCTTAGCGACGTCGCCAAGCGGCGTACAAACTTATCCACAGCCCATCAAAATTCCGCGAACCTAATACACTTGCGTTCGGCTTTTGTTCGGTCTATAATACGAACAGATACCGAACAGGAGAAAATAGAAATTAGAAATTTGGAAATTATGGGGCTGACGAAAAAACAATCCGAAATGCTCTCGTACATCCGATCGCAGATCGCGGCGAACGGGTATGCGCCCAGCTACCGGGAAATCGCCGAGCACTTCGGGCTTTCCTCCCCCGCCACGGTGCACCAGCACGTGCAGGCGCTGGCCGAGAAAGGGATGATCTCGCTTGGCGAGGACGGGACGGCGCGGTCCATCGAGCTCGTTGAGAAGCGCCCGCTCGACCCGTTCTCCATCATGCTGCCGCTTGCCGGGCTCATCACGGCCGGCGTGCCTATCGAGGCGGTCGAGGAGCACGAGACGATCGCCGTGCCTGCGCAGTTCGTCGTCGACGGTCTGAACTCGTACGTGCTGAAGGTGAAGGGCGAGTCCATGATCGAGGAAGGGATCTTCGACGGCGACTACGTGGTGGTTGAGCGCAACCCAAGCCCGCGCGACGGAGAAGTGGTGGTGGCCCTGCTCGACAACGCCTACGCCACGCTGAAACGATTCTACCGCGAGCACAACCGCATCCGCCTCCAGCCTGCCAACTCGACGATGTCGCCCATCTACGTAAAGGATTGCATCATTCAGGGAGTGGTACGCGCGGTGATTCGCAAGTTTGGTACGATATGAGGAAGGTGGAAAGGTGGAAAGGTGGATACGAATCTACAAATTGGCTACTGAACTACGTATCTACAAAATA
>CALRGA010000053.1 GCA_943357025.1 Candidatus Uhrbacteria bacterium RIFOXYB12_FULL_58_10
TCGCGCGTGACCGTCGAGTCCTCGAGCGGCCGAACGTCCGTCCTCGAGGTCGTCGGTTCGCAGGAGGCTAATCCGCTCCGCGGCCGCGTCTCGTACCTGTCGCCGATCGGAAAGTCGCTCATCGGCCATGAGTCGGGGGATCGCGTCGCGTATGACAGCCCCGCGGGACGGATCGAGTACGCGATCGTCTCCGTCGAGTAGCCTAGTCCCTCAGACCGATTCCGCGTCGGACGCACCAGAGAAGCCCTCCTGCCATGACGACGGTCAGGACGGTCAGGATGATCGCGCTCTCCGCGACCGGGGTGCTGGCGATTCCGGAGAATCCGTATCGAAATCCGTCGACGCAGTAGACGAGCGGGTTCAGGCGCGCGACGTTCTGCCAGAACGGCGGGAGGGACGATATGTCGTAGAATACGCCGCCGAGGTAGGTGAGGGGAGTGAGGACGAACGTCGGGATAATGCTCACATCGTCGAATTTTCGGGCGAACAGGCCGTTGAGGAACCCGAACAACGAGAAGATGACGGCCGTCAGGAGGCCGAATACGATTATTGCCCATGGGTGCGCGAAGGTCGACGGGACGAAGAAGGTCGAGACGACGAATACGATGATGCCGACGAGGACCGACCGGACGACGCCGCCCGAACAGAATCCCGCGAGAAGCACGCCGGGCGACACGGGAGCCACGAGCATCTCCTCGATGTTGCGCATGAACTTGGACCCGAAGAACGAGCTCGCCACGTTCGAGAACGCGTTCGTTACGACGGACATCAGCACGAGCCCCGGGACGAGGAACGCCGCGTACGTGGTCCCTCCCACCTCGCCGATGCGCTGGCCGAGGAACGCGCCGAAGATGACGAAGTAGAGCGACTGCGTGATGATCGGCGGGAGCAGCGTCTGCGTCCAGATGCGAAAGATGCGTCCGACCTCTTTTCGCGCGACCGTCGAAAACGCGATCCAGGATGTTTGGAATTTCATACTAGGAGTTCACTTCCAAAAACAGCTCCTCGAGCCGGTTTGCCTTCGGTCGGATGTCGCGCACGGTCGTTCCGGAGGCGGCGAGCTTCTGCACGTAGTCCGTCACGGACTGCCCGTCCACGAGCGAAACGTCAACGATCTCCTCGGTTCCGGACGGCCGGACGACGGTCACCACGAACGACTGCTCCTTCGCGTCGCGAAGGAGAACCTTTACCGCGCCCGACTTGATAATCTCGCCCTTCTTCATGATAACGACGTTCTCGCACAGGTTCTCGGCCTCCTCGAGGTAGTGCGTGGTCATGATCACGGTGGTTCCCGCGGCGTGCATCTTGCGAATAAACTCCCACATCCCGTGTCGCAGCTCCACGTCCACCCCGGCGGACGGCTCGTCGAGCAGCAGCAGGCGCGGCTCGTGGACCAGGGCTCGCGCGATCATCAGGCGTCGCTTCATCCCGCCGGAGAGCGTCCGGCTGACGGCGTTCCGTTTGTCCGAGAGTCCGAGTTCCTTCAACAGTATTTCCGTCCTCGTCGCCGCGACCGCTCGCGGGACGCCATAGTATCCGGCCTGGTTCATGATGATTTCCTCGACCTTCTCAAAGATGCTGAAGTTGAATTCCTGGGGGACCACGCCGATCATGGAACGGACGGTTTCTGGGTCCGAATCAATATCGTGTCCGAAGACGGAAACCGAACCCGAGGACTTGTTTACGAGTCCGGTCAGGATCGCGATCAGCGTCGTCTTGCCCGCGCCATTCGCGCCAAGCAGCGCCGTGATCGACCCGGCCTCAATGGTCAGGTCGATTCCTTTGAGCGCGAGCGTTCCTGTCTTGTACGTCTTTGTAAGCCCGACGATCTTGATCGCATTCATAACATCCTTGTCATTGCGAGGCCGTAGCCGAAGCAATCTCTCGATGGGATTGCTTCGCTCTGAGGAGCTCGCAATGACAGATCGATTAGATTTTTTCGACACTCAATACGCGCTTGAGATTAAACACCCGCTCGCCCTTCGTCTCGTGGCAGAACGCCCGGAGCGCGAGGAAGGTCTGGCCGTTATACTCTTCCTCCTCGATCGCATAAGGCGAGATGAGGCGAACCGACTTTTCGTCGGACGATTTCAGATAGGTGATGCGCACCTTGGCCTCGGCCATGATGGCGTCCTCGAGCATGGTCTGGCGGCTGTCCTTCGTCTGCGACGATTCCGCGACGCCGTACTGCAGGGCGGTAAGAAACTCGGAGACGCGCCAGTCGATGAGGAGGTGGCGCTTCGTGATGGGCTGGGCCAGGCGGATCCCGTCCATGGTCCGGCATCGACTGAGCGCGACGTACGTTTGTCCCGCGGCAAACGCCCCGCGACCAAGGTCGATAACGCACTTGTCGAACGTCTTTCCCTGGCTCTTGTGGATCGTCGTCGCCCAGGCGAGCTTGATTGGCAACTGCGTGTACGAGCCGATCTTCTCTTGGTTCAGATGTCCGCTTTCTCGTTCGTAGACGCTACGATAGCTGCTCCAGGTGTGCACGTCCACCTCGACCTCGTCACCGTCGTCGATGAGGACGTTCACCGTGTCCCGGTGGCCCGAGGTGATCGTCCCGAGCGTTCCGTTCACCCAGCGCCCCTGTGAGTCATTGTTCAAAAACATCACGCGCGCCTTCACCTTCAGCTCCAGGATCGGGTCGACGGGGAAGTCCTTCTCGGCGAAAATCCCGTTTTTGTTCCCGGAATACGATCGCGTCTTTCCACCAAGCTCCGCCATCCGCATGGCATTGATCTCGTCCGCCGCCGCGTTCGTCGACGTGAGATAAATCGGAGGATCGACTTCGATATTCCCAGGGACTTTCGTCCCGCTCGGCGTGACGCGCGTGTTCAACAGCGCCAAATGCGCGTCCGTCGCCGTCCTGTTCCGCACGCCGTTGAGCACGTCCACGAAATCCTTGTCCGTCTGTCGAAAAATTCTGTCGAGCTCGACGAATTTTATCTCGCCGACCGCGCGCAGGAGATCGACCGCCTCGGACGAGAAGAAATACGGGCTCGGATACTTGCTCGCGAACTCCTCGGCCTCGTCGCGGCGGACGACGGGAGGGAGCTGGTACAGGTCGCCGATCGCGATGATGCGCTTGCCGCCGAACGGCGTCGTGCTTTTCATCGCGGACTTCAGGAACGCGTCCACGCAGTCCATCAGGTCGGCGCGGACCATCGAGATCTCGTCGATCACGATCACGTCGACCTTCCGATACAGCTCCGCGTCCGCGCTCTTTCCCTTCGCCGCCGCCTCGCGGACGGTCACGCCGGGAGCGAACCGAAAGAACGAGTGGATCGTCTCGCCGTTCACGTTCAGCGCGGCCACTCCCGTCGGCGCGAGATACGCGCAATCGAGCTTCGTGTTCTCCCGAAACAGTTTCAAAAGCGTCGATTTCCCGGTCCCGGCCCGCCCGGTAACGAACAAGAACGCGTCATTGCCCTCCATCAGGGCAAGCGCGTTCTCGAACTCTTCCGTGCGTTCGACCGCAACCTTCCGTCTGCTCATACGCGACCGAATGCTAAATGAAGCGAACCTCGTCGGACGGCTTCTCGTTATCGATCGTCAGGTCGAGCAGCTGCTTCGTCTCGGCCTCCGTCAGGTTGCGCCACTTTCCTTCCTCGAGTTCGCCGAGCAGAATGTTCATCACGCGGATGCGGTTCAGCTTTACCACGCGGTAGCCGAGCGCCTCGCACATGCGGCGGATCTGGCGGTTGCGGCCTTCCTTGAGCGTGATGTGGAACGAGCGGGTGCGGCCAGGGACGCGGACGACCGTCGCCGGCTGCGTCATCGAGCCGAGGATCGTGATTCCGCTTCGCATCTGGTCGAGCGCGCCGTCGTCGATGTCTCGGTCGACCGTGACGACGTATTCCTTTTCATGCTCGTATCGGGGATGCGTGACGTGTTCCGACAGCCGTCCGTCGTTCGTCAGCAAGAGGAGTCCCGACGATGCGACGTCGAGACGTCCGATAGGGAATACGCGATCGTTGATCCCGAGAAGGGAAATGACGTTGTCGCGCGCCTTCGGGTCGACGCTCGTAATGATCCCGACCGGCTTGTTGAGCGCGAGGTAGAGCGGCTTCGGCTTCTCGACGGCTATCGCCTGGCCCTTGAGGTGGACCTCGTCCGTGTCCTCGACCTTCTGCCCGACGGTCGCGACCGCCCCGTTGACGATCACCTCGCCGGCCTCAATGAGCTCGTCGGCCTTGCGGCGAGAGCAGATGCCGCGGTCGGCGAGATATTTGTTGAGGCGGGTGGGCATAGTTCTTAGAACGTCACGTCAATCGTCGCGGTCCCCGTCTTCGAAGAGCTCGCGGAATAATCGTTGCTGCTTTCGATGTCGGAGCCGATGCGATAGTTCGCGAAAAAGACGTCGCTTACCACCGTGATGTCCGCGGCCCAGTCGGAGCCGAACAGGGCGATGGCGATGGCTTCCGTCGAGATCGGGCGGAGGATGCCGCCGTAGGATACCGCGTAAACGGTGTTCGTGGAAAACTTGATCAGGCTCGTTCCCGGGCGGAAGGTAACGTTGCGGCCGAGCGTGATGTTTGCCATCGCCGAGCTGGAGACGGTCACGAGATCGTCGAAGTCCGTGAACCAGCTCTTGAACGCGGCCTCGTTCGGGAAGGCGTGGCGCAGGCCGTCGTTGCCGTAGTAGTACACGGCGGTGCACGGGTCGTTGACGTAGACGTCGCCCTCGCATCCGATCTTGATGATGTCGCCCGGGCTGGCGGCGCTCGAGCCCGACGACACCGTCACGGTCACGACGCTGCCGCTCGTCTTCAGGTCGTCGTTGTCGGTGCAGCGGGCATAAAGCTCGTGCGTTCCGGTCGAGGTGAACTTTTGCGTCGCATAGGCGAGGTCAGTCTTCAGAGTCATCGTCTTCGACAGGGAGCCATCCACGTACAGGTCGCACGATTCGACGGACTCGTCGTCGGAGATGCGGACGGAGAAGGTGACGGTCGCGTCCTTGAGCGCGGTGCTCGGGGTCATCGAGGAAACGTCCGGCGAGCCGCTCGAGGTCGAGTCCGCGTCGACCGTGAACGAGAGCGTCGCGATCGGGCTGTCGTTGTCGCCGAGGTCGACGGCGTACAGGTAGGCCGTGTGCGCGCCGTTTGAAAGCGCGGTCGAGTGCGTCTTCGTCGTCACGTCGCCGACGCTCGAGTAGCTTCCGGAGTCGACCTTGAACTCATAGCCGTCGATGCCAGACTGCGAATCCGTCGAGGCCGTCCAGGTGAAGGTGGGAGTCGTGTCCGTGACGGTCGCGTTGTCGCCGTCGACGTCGAAGTTCGTCGGCTTGCTCGGGGCAGTGGCGTCCCAGCGGTACGCTTCACCGTCCTCGCCGACGCCGTAGCGTGACGACGAGGAAACGTAGGAGATGTCGTAGAGGACGGGCGATCCGGACGATTCGACCGTTTCCCACGAGTCGCCGCCGTCGTCGGTCTCAAGCAGTTCTCCGGACGCGCTCGAGAGCATCCCGACCGTGCTGCTGAGGAAGGAGATGTCCACGATGTCGTCGTCGCTGTCGAGCTCGGAGACGGTTACCGAGTCCCAGGTCGTTCCTCCGTCCGTGGTCGTGAGGAACTTCTGGTTCTCTCCTGCCGCGAATCCGACGGTCGAGCTCGCGAAGTCGATCGTCAGAAGGTTCTCGCCGGTTCCGGAAACCTGGCTCGTCCACGTTTCGCCTCCGTCGGCGCTCGTCTCGATGATTCCGCTTTCTCCCGCGACCCATAGCTTCGAGGTGCTGTACGCGGTCACGGCGGTCAG
>CALRGA010000054.1 GCA_943357025.1 Candidatus Uhrbacteria bacterium RIFOXYB12_FULL_58_10
GTTTCATGAAAAACGACATTATCGTATCATTTTGAAACAATTACCGACAATTTCATGAAACGATTACTCACTGTTTCGTATCACGACCGAGCCCTATTCGTATCATATTTGATACGAATACGGTACTTCTGACGATACAAATGAAACGAATCCCTACTTGAACTCCCCTCTCAGCACATGCCCCGACGGGTCAGGATTCCCATCCTTCGCCTCGCGCGTCACGACGACGCGCGTGTACCCGTCGAACTTTCCCGCCACGTTGCTCGCGAGCGACGTGGCCTGCCACTCGAGAACCCATTCGTCGTCGTCGTTCGTGACGATTTCGCCGAGCGAGAAGAAGTCGTACGGGACCTGGCGGACGAGCCATGCCTCGTATAACTCCTTCTCGCGGTCGATTTCGGGAAGCGACGCCTTGAGCGCGACGGAAAACTGGCCGTCGGCGGTCGCGCGGGTCGCGGTTCCAGTCGACGAGCCGCCCGAGACGTCGCGGAGAACCGCCTCGCGGGCCGTTCCGGCCGCCGTCGACGCGAGGTCGGCGGCGGAGACGGACGTCGGCGACATCACGTTCGCGATCGTGTTCGTCACCGGCACGTCCGCCGTCGGCTTTATCCGAAACCGAAACCACCAGATTCCAAGCGCGAACAGACCGCCGATCGCGATCACGACCAGGCCGGTGACGAGAACCGTCATTGTGACGCGCGGCGACCGGCGGCGGACGTGGAATTGCGAGCGGTATTGCATATGCGGGTTCGGGAGTGAGTCGTAATACTACTCACTACTTACTACAAACCACTCACCCCCCTTAACCGCATCGGCCACAATGCGCGCAGAATCGACGTCTAACAGCGACGGGAGGATGCGGTCTGCGGTCGGGGTCTCGACGGTCGCGGCGAGGGCGCGGGCGGCGGCAAGGAACATGGCGGTCGTGAACGTCGGGATGTTGCCCTCGAGCGCGCCGAGAAACAGTCCCGGATACGCGAGCACGTTGTTGACCTGGTTCGGATAGTCGCTTCGTCCCGTCGCGATCACGGCCGCGCCGCCGGCCTTTGCGACCTCGGGCGTGACCTCTGGGACGGGGTTCGCCATGGCGAACACGATCGCGCCCGGCGCCATCGAGCGGACCATCTCCTCGGAAACGATTCCCGGCGCGCTGACCCCAAGGAACACGTCCGAGCCAGCCAGCGCGTCACCGAGCGACCCGAGGCGGGCGGGCGAATTGATTCGTGCCGCGAGTTCGTCCTTCTGCGCGTTCATTCCCTCGCGTCCGACGGCGATCATCCCCTTCGAGTCGCACATCGCGACGTTCTTCGCGCCCGCCTCGAGCAGCAGACGAGCCGACGCGACGCCAGCCGCGCCGACGCCCGAGATGACGATTTTTGCCGTCTCGATCGACTTATCCACAACCCTCAGCGCGTTCAAAACTCCGGCAAGGACGACAACCGCCGTCCCGTGCTGGTCGTCGTGCATCACTGGAATGTCGAGCTCCTCGCTCAGCCTCCGCTCGATCTCGAAGCACTTCGGCGCCGCGATGTCCTCGAGGTGGATCGCCCCGAATCCCGGCGCGATGTTCTTGATCGTCGCGATGATCTCCTCCGTATCCTGCGTCGCGAGACAAATCGGAAACGCGTCCAGCCCGGCGAACCGCTTGAACAGAATCGCCTTCCCTTCCATCACCGGCATCCCGGCTTCCGGTCCGATGTTGCCGAGGCCGAGGACGGCGGACCCGTCCGTCACGACCGCGACGAAGCGACCCTTGATCGTCAGCTCCCGCGCCAGCGACTTGTCCGCCGCGATCGCGAGACAAACGGCCGCGACGCCGGGCGTGTATGCCGTCGCAAGGTCGTCGCTCGTTTGTAACGGCACGGTCGAGGCGATCTCAAGCTTGCCGCGCTTTTCGCGGTGGAGGTTCAGTGAAAGTTCGGAGTAGTTCATAGAATTGGGTCCGTTGGGTTGCCGTTCATTGAAGCGTATTTCTGCCCAAGGCATCGACGATCATTTTGCGAGCGTCATCGATCCCGCGGATAAGCGGAAGCATCTGATCCAGATCGTGGGCATAGGACCCGGAAAGCTTGAACGAGCTTTCGAATACCGACTGCTGTTCCGGCGACAAAAAACGTGAGGAAGCTTCCAACATTTTCGGAACGGTCTCGAGTTCTTTCTTTACGACCTGCGTGCCCTTCGCTACGTATTCCTTTAGGTTGCTTTCCTTTTTGGTCTCGGAAAGAGTGCCTGGCAGTCGGGCCCGGGACGCAATGTCGCCGATGCCCGCCGACGTCCCGGATCCGGGATCGGCGCTTGCGACGGAAAGGATTTCCTGAAGGCTCTTGATCAACATGAGCGCGCGTTCGACCCGCAGTGCCTGAGAACGAGACTCATTCACCTCCGCGCGTCGTGGAATTCCATCTGCCAGATAGGATTTTGGTTCCAAAGGCTGAAACTCGGCTCGCTCGTTCATATGGTAGGTCGGCTGAATTACCGTTAATGACTAAAGATCCTCCACGTTCCGCAAAAAACTTCCTGTCATCGGCTTCGTCGGTTTCTTTTCTCCGAGACGGTCCAGCACGATCGTCGGGCCGTCGTCATCCGGGGCCGCGTAGTGGAACGGTTTCTTTGCTCCGAAGCTCGACGATCCGAACGTCGACGGGCGCAGGCGGACTTCCTCGACGAGACCGTCCGGAAGTTCCTGGACGAACTGGCTTGGCTGTCCGTACATAAGAGTATCATCGCCGGACGAGATCGGATAGGTCAGGAAGAGATGCTTCCGTGCTCTCGTCGCCGCGACGTAGAACAGGCGGCGTTCCTCTTCAAGCCCGCCTTCCTCGCCGAGAGAACGCTGATGCGGAAACTTGCCGTCGACCAGACCCATCACGAACACCGCTTCCCACTCGAGGCCCTTCGCCTGGTGGATGGTCGAGAGGACGAGCCGCTCGCGGTCGTCGGTTCCGGACGACGACTTCCCCGCCCCGTAATCCTCGGTCAGCGTCACCTCCTCGAGAAACGTCGAGACAGCCTCGTACGGCTCGGCGAACAGCGCGAACTGCTCGAGGTCGTCGAGGCGATCCATGTAATCGGGATATTCCGCCTCGAGATAGTCGCGGTATCCGCTCGCGATGACCGCGCGGATCATGTGCGACGGTTTCGTGTACTGGCTCATCGCGGCGACGGTCTTTTTGACGGAGGCGAGCGCGATTCCCGCCTTGCCCGCGACGACCGGATTCGGATCGACCTGGAGCTTCTCGACGATCCTGCGCGCCGTGACGTCGCCGATTCCCGGCTGCATGCCGAGCACGCGGGCCCAGGCGATCTCGTCCTTCGGGTTCGCGACGATGCGGAGGTGGGTGACGACGTCCTTCACGTGGGCGCGCTGGAAGAACTTCATGCCGCCGCGGAAATCGTACGGGATGTCGCGCTTGGCGAGTTCAAATTCGAGCGCCTGGCTTTGGAACGACCCACGAAACAGAACGGCCATGTCGCGCAGGGGCGTGCCGTCGGCGCGGAGGATAAGGATCTGCTCGGCGATGTACTGCGCCTCCTGGAACTGGTTCGCGGCCGGCACGAGGCTCGGCTTCTCGAACGCGGGGCGGACGGCGCGCAGATCCTTTTTGAACTGGTCGCGGTTCTGCGCGATGACCGCGTTCGCGAGCGACAGGATCTCCGGGCTCGACCGGTAGTTGGTGACCAGTCGAAAGGTCTTTGCCCCGGGATACGTCTCCGGGAACTGAAGGATGTTCCGAATTTGCGCCGCGCGGAACGAATAGATGCTCTGCGCGTCGTCGCCGACCACGAGGACGTTCCCATGGACGCTCGCGAGCTGGCGGACGATGTCGGCCTGGATCGTGTTCGTGTCCTGGAACTCGTCCACGAGGATGTACCGGAACTGCGTGGCGAGGCGGTCGCGCACGACGGGGTTCGCGTAGAGCAGCTTGCGGACGAGCAGGAGGAGGTCGTCGAAGTCCACGATGTCCGACTGCGACTTTCGCGTCTCGTACAGCTCGGCGATGCGCTCGATGGTGGGGATGATGTCGCGAAAGTTGGGGTGCTTCTTAAGCGTCGACTCGCGGACGGAGATGCTCGCGTTCATCGCGTATGAGATGACGTTGTGCAGGTTCGCCGGCGACGGGAACTTGCGCGCGGTCGTATCGACGGCGAGTTCCTTTACGCAAGACTTGATAAGGTCGCGCGCGTCCTCCTCGTCCATGATCGTGAAGTTCGGCGTGTGACCGACGTAGGGCGCGTATGTTCGAAGGAGACGGTTGGCGACGGAGTGGAACGTTCCGCCCCACATTCCGCGAGGGTTCGCGCAAAGCAGCCCCTCGACGCGGCCAAGCATTTCCTTCGCGGCCTTGTTCGTGAACGTCAAAAGAAGGATGTTCTCGGGCGACACGCCGTTCTCGATGAGGTACGCCACGCGGTACGTGATCGTCCGCGTCTTCCCCGACCCGGCCCCGGCGAGGACGAGACAGGGACCGTCTCCGTTCAGGACGACCTCGACCTGTTCCTCGTTGAGTTCCTTTCGATAATCGATCTTGCAATTCGCGGGATCGAAGCGGTTCTGGAGGACGAATTCTTTCATAACCCCGCCATGATACCACACGCGCCCGATAAAAAAATCGGCCCAGGATGGGCCGAAGGCTAGCGTTTTCGCGAGGGCTTGTAGCCGCGAAGTTCCTTGGATTTCCAGTCGATGCCAAGCTCCTTGTTCAGATCGAACGGGCGCTCGTCGATCCGCGCGTCACGCTCATCGTTCTCGGCGAGGATCGCGGCGCGTCGGGCCTCAAGTTCGGATTCGGTTTCAATCGGTTTCGGTCTCATAATGCCTCCATGGTAGCACGTAATGAATATTTCTTGCCTCTGAGCTTCCGAAACGGTACAATTCCAAAACCAATATGTCAATGTACCGACCAAACGCCGCAGTCATCGTCACGGACGGAAACGGAAAAATCTTATTGTGCGAGCGCGCCGACCTGCCGGGTGCGGTGCAGACCGTCCAGGGCGGGATCGACCCCGAGGAAACGCCCGAGCAGGCCGCGCGGCGCGAGCTGAGCGAGGAAATCGGCCTCACGCACTCGCAGTACGAGATCGTCGGCCGCATCGCCGAGCCGATGCAGTACGTCTGGCCCGAGGAGGTGCGCCAGTGGTTCGTCGAGCACAAGGCGCTCGACGGCTACATTGGCCAGGAACAGCATTTCTTCCTCGCCAAGGTTTCCCCCGACGTAACGTTCAACCTGACGTCTCACGCCCAGGAATTCTCGCGCGTCTGGTGGGGATCTCCCGAGGAGATGGTTGAGAGGTCTTGGGAGTATAAGAAAAAGATCCTGCGGACGGCTTTGGTGAAGTTTGGGCTTTTGAAATAGTTTTTTTATATGGCTGGCTAATGCCGTTTTTTCTCCATTACGTCTCCCCTCCTTTTCAAGGAGGGGTTAGGGGGTGGTTATGCAACAAACTTCCATCCGGTCGCTGCCCTGCCGGAGCGACCCAGCCAGGGCGTGAAAAATTGGCGGGTCCATCAGGACGGGCGAGGATTGTCCGAGCGGGCGAGTCTGGAAGTCGAGAAGCGAGTTCCGCAGCCGAGCCAATTTTTTGCGTTCTGGCGTAGGAGCGGATGGCCGGGCGGTAGCGGATTTTCTCGCCGTCGGGCGGGCTCCCGCCCGACGG
>CALRGA010000055.1 GCA_943357025.1 Candidatus Uhrbacteria bacterium RIFOXYB12_FULL_58_10
ACGAGCCGTCGGTGGTTGCCGTGTCATATTCGGACAAGAAGGTGCTTGCCGTCGGAAAGGAAGCCAAGGACATGCTCGGCCGCACGCCGGACACGATCGTGGCGCGCCGCCCGCTGAAGGACGGCGTGATCGCGGACTACCGCACGACCGAGTCGATGCTGCGCTATTTCATCAACAAGGCGCTTGGAGGCGTCCGCCTGTTTCGTCCGGAGGTGATGGTCGCGGTGCCGGGAGGAATTACCTCGACGGAACGCCGCGCGGTCATCGACGCCACGCTCGCGGCCGGGGCCAAGGCGGCGTACATCATCAAGGAGCCGATCGTGGCGGCCATCGGCGCGAACATTCCGATCGGGTCGCCGAGCGGCCACATGATCATCGACATCGGCGGCGGCACCTCGGAGATGGCCGTCATTTCCCTCGGCGGCATTGTCGCATCCGAGTCCGTCCGTATCGGCGGCGTGAAGTTCGACGCGGCCATCTCGGAATACATCCGCCGCAAGTACAGCCTTGCCATCGGCGAGCGCACGAGCGAGGACATCAAGATCAAGATCGGCTCGGCGATGTACATGCCCGACAAGCTCACGATGGAAGTGAAGGGACGTGACATGATCACCGGCCTCCCGAAGATCGTGGAGGTCACGAGCGACGACGTCACCACCGCCATCCAGCACGAGCTCGACGGAATCATCGCCACGGTCAAGGACGTCCTCAACAAGACCCCGCCGGAACTTTCCGCCGACGTCATGGACAAGGGAATCATGCTTTCGGGCGGTTCCAGCCAGCTCCGAAACCTCGACACCCTGGTGGCCGAGGCAACGGGCGTCCCGACCTATGTCGCGGAAGATCCGCAGCTGTGCGTGGCGAAGGGGACGGGGATTGCCTTGGAAAATCTTGAAGCATACAAGCGTTCGATCTTTACGAGCTGATGGCGCGGGGATACGAATCTACGAATCGGCTACAAAACTGCTAATCAACGGATATCTACGAATTGCGACGAATACGTAGCCATCTGTAGATACGTAGTTACGTAGCAGATTTGTAGATTAGTATCCTCTAGCCAGTCCTTTATGCGCATCCTCGCCATCGACGCCTCCTCCGCCAACAAGGACCAGCGCTCCGGCGTGGAGTGGTACGCGTTTCATTTGATTCAGGCGATGAAAAGCCGCGCGCTTGCGGAGGGTGAGCGCGTGGTTTTGTTTTCTCCGACGCCGCTGGTCGGTTTGCTCGCCGAGCTTCCGTCGGGCTGGGAATCGCGCGTCTTGAAATGGTGGCTGCCGATGGGCTGGATGAAGGGAAGGGTCGGCTGGGAGATGCTTCGGCGCGCGCCGTCCGTCCTTTTCGTTCCGGCGCAAGGATTGCCGCTTTTCGGAAAGAATCTCGTCGCGACGATCCACGACGTCGGATTCCGGCGCATTCCGGCGTTCTACGAGCCGAAGCAGCGACGCGTCCTCGAGCGCTCGACGCGATCGGCCGTTCGCCGGTCGAAGAGACTGTTCGCCGTCTCGGAGTTTACGAAGCGCGAGATCGTGAGTGGATTCCCAGGGACTTCAGTCCCGCTCGCTGATCGGATCGTCGTCACGCCGAACGCGGTCAATCGCGACGTGTATCGCAAGCTCGACGACGCGTCGGTCGCCCCCGTCCTCCAGAAGTATCGCCTGGGCCGGCACTTTTTTCTGTACGTCGGCCGGATGGACGCGAAGAAGAACGTGAAGACGCTCATTCGCGCGTTCGAGCTGTTCAAGCAGGGCCGCGGCCTCGGCGACCCGTACGAGCTCGTCCTCGTCGGCTCGCCAGGATTCAAGTTTTTCGAAATCAGGCAGTACATCGAGCGCTCGCCGTTCGCGGCGTCGATCAAATATCTCGGATACCTTCCCGACGACGAGTCGGCCGCGCTCATGAACGCCGCGACCGCCTTCGCGTCCCCGTCGTGGTACGAGGGGTTCGGCGTTCCCCCGCTCGAGGCCGCCGCGTGCGGAGCCCCGCTCATCGTCTCGGACATCGCCGCGCACCGCGAGGTATTTGGAGACGCGGCCGTCTTCGTCGCCCCGGGCGAGCCGGAAAGCTGGGCGAAGGCGTTGCGAACGGTCGCGGTCGAAAAGAACGTCGCCGACGAACTCCGCGCGAAAGGATTTTTGCGCGTCGCGGCGTACTCGTGGGAAAAGTCGGCCGCCGTCGCTTGGGAGACTTTGCGGAGTTTGGTATAATGCGCGCACTATGGAAGCACTCGTCAAAGAATTGGGATTGTTCGGCCTGTCCGAAAAGGAAAGCTGCGTGTATCTCGCGTCGCTCGAGCTCGGCCCCGCGCCGGTGCAGGACATCAGCCACAAGGCGAAGGTGAACCGCGCCACCACGTACGTCATGATCGAGTCGCTCATGGGCCGCGGCCTGATGAGTTCGTTCGTGCGCGGCAAGAAACGATTCTATGCGTCCGAGAGTCCCGAGCGGCTGCGCAGCGTCTTGCGGTTGCAGCGGAGGGAGCTGGAGCAGAAGGAGGAGGAGCTTGAAAAGATTTATCCGAAGCTGTCGGGTCTGTACAACGCCGAGGGCGCGAAGCCGCAGATTCGGTATCTGGAGGGGGCGGAGGGCGCGAAGACCGTGCGTGAGATGTTTCAAAAGCTAGAGGGGGAGATCATTCAGTTTTCGCCGTTCGAGCTGGCGACGTCGTCGGATGAGCTTTCGGAGGGTCACGAGCAGCACACGAAAAATATTGCTTTTCAGAATGTCATTTCCCGTGCGCTTATTGTAACAAGCAATTTGACGATCGATCAGATCCCAAGCGTTTCAAATTTGGAAATTCGAATGTTGCCACGCGAACAATTTCCAACGGATGCCGAAATTACGGTTCGAGGAAATACGATCTGCATGTATTCGATGAAATCCGCGATTATCGCGGTTGTCATCACGAGCCAGGAACTGGCGAACGGATTGCGATTGTTGTTTAACCTTGCGTGGAAGGCCGCCGAGACATACCCGTCGCGGAAGTCGTAGAAAAGAAAAAACGGCCTCACGTGCCGGCGATTCGTCGCAGGGCAGGTAGGCCGTCAGTGTCGCAGTCGTCCGATCAGAGGACGAAGTTGACGATGCCGTCGCGCATCGGGTCGCGCTGACGGTACAGGTCGAGCAGGTCGTCGGGCACGGAAGGTGCGAGCGCTCCGGATGCGCCGGGAATCAGGCACGCAGCGTGCATCCGTTCGTTGTCGAACGCCTCGACGCGGAGCTCGCGGCTCGACTCGATGTTCGTCCCGCGGACGAACATCGGCTGGCTCCAGTCGATGTCGTCCTCGTCCGGATCTTCGCCGTCCGAGTCGCGCGTCCCGTCGAACGAGGCGTCGCGGGGAAGGCGGGAGGGGTGCTGGATGCCGGCGGCGTCGTCTCCGGTGACCTGACTGTCGCCGAAGTTGCTGTCGACTGCGCGATCGAAGGCCGCGAGGACGTCGTCCTCGACGAACAGGATCGGCGAGCCGACGATGTCGACACCTCCGTCGTGCGGAACTTCGCCGTCGACGTCGATGGCGCGCATGCCGGCGATCCGCTCGATGTCGTCGCGCAACAGGCGCGAAGGATCGATGGCGACGTGTTCGGCCGCGCGAGGATGTTCGTCGCGTCGGCCGTCGATGGCGTGGGAATAGAACTTCACGGCGCCCGGGTGAACCCCGAGCAAAAGGCTGGTAATCATTGCCTGTACTCCAATTTGGAGGACAATCTTCAACCAGCGAATTCCGGTAGTCATTTCGTCCTCCTGTTGTCCCGCCGTCACAGATGTCTGTTCAAGCGAGGGCGTAACATACCAGAAACCCGCGATTTTGTCAATGGCTGCGGGGAAACCGTCCGAATGATTTTGACAGAGAGAATTGGCTTCGTTGAGAGAAGATGTCGAATTTCGTCGACGGACGATCCAGAGGCTCTTGACAAGATTATGTGAAAGTGATAGCTTGTCATCTTCCCAAAGGTCTGGAAACGGGATTTTGGAGAAGACAGAGGAGAATATCGCGAAAAGCCGCCGTCGAAGGCGGCTTTTGCTTTGCCAAATCAAAAACTGCCTTGCGGCAGCTTTTGGGGAGGGGAGAGTATCGCGGGTTTTTCAACGCGCGAGCTCGGAGGGTAGGAGGAGCAGTGACTGTTGCTTGCGCGACAGTGTGCGCCATGGTGACCGGGCGTATGGGAGAGGCCAGCGCGAACGCCGGGTTCTCACATTTGGTAACCACCTGGAAGACGTTTGACGGACGACCAGGCAATCTCTCTCCCCCGAGCTCGTGGGTTGAAAGGGGATACGAATCTACGAATGGGCTACGGAACTACGTAAGCTACCGATTACTACGTATTCATGGAATTTCGTCGGAATTCGTTGTTTTGTTGTTTGGTAGCGGATTCGTGGATTCGTATCCCCACGTCTCCGAGCCACCACCTCCTCCCAACACTCAATCCCCAAATTGAGTTCTAGGAGGGGGTGACGCGCAGGAGTCATTCGACTGCGCGTCCATCCGGCGAGAGTGTCGCCGGGTGAGATCGAGTGGAGCGTCCCCGTTACGCTCCAGCCGATGGCCTACTTCTTCTTCCAGAGCGAGAGAGCGGCCAGGCCCTCAAGCTTGGTCTCCTCGCGGGGCTTCGCGGGAGAGGAAGACGCGGTCGAGGCGACCGGCTTCTGGGCCTCCCGACGGACGGCCTGCCCGACCATCCGCCCGAGCTTCCCGCCGACGACCGTCTCGACGCGGGTCGCCTCGCGTTCGACGCTGCTGGCCACGAGACGGGCGATGCGCTCGTGCGTTCCCAGCAACCGGTACCAGCGAAGGCCCGTATTATCCTGGAAGACGCCGCGGCACGCCGCGAGCGTGAGCAGCTGCTCGACCGTCGGCGCGCCCTTGCCGAACGCCTCGATCAGGACCGAGTCCTGCGGGACGAACGCGTCGGCGATCGCGATGACGTGGCGGCTTTTGCACCGCTCGTTCAGGCACCAGCACTCGCCGTGGCCGGGCACGCGCGGGGCCTTCGGCGCGGGGGCCGGGGCGGCGACGGGGGCCGCGGGGCGGCTCACCACCGTGCACGCCCTGGCGGTGCGGCGGGTTTTGATTTCCGCGAGGGCTTGCGCCGCGGCCACGTCGAGACGCGCCTTCGCGGCGGCCTTGACGCTCGCGGCGTGCTCCTCCGGCGTGGGCGGGAGCTCCTCCTCGACCACGGGGATCGCGAGGCTGGCCTGCACGGCCGCGACGTTCGCCTCGGCGGCGGCGTCGGCGGCACGGGCCTTGAGCACCGCGCTCGAGACGATGCCCAGCGGCACCTCCGAGACGACGCCGAAGTCGTCCGCCATCGCCTGCGTGAACAGGCCGCGAGCGACAAACTCCTTGCGGAGCTCGAGCGCGACGTCTGCCTCGTGGGCACCACGACGGACCTCGCTGAGGCGG
>CALRGA010000056.1 GCA_943357025.1 Candidatus Uhrbacteria bacterium RIFOXYB12_FULL_58_10
GTGACGATCGATATTTCCTCCACGGAGGATGTCGCGGATGAAGAGCAGGCTGACGACGAAAGCATCGGTTCCACCGAAGGAACCACCGAGGACAGCGAGGGACGCAACATCGCCCCGGGATCCGGCACGATGGGCGCCTCGCCGCTCGACGGATCCATGGAGGAAATCTCCACGGTCGTGGCCGGACAGTTCGTTCGCGCCTACGGCTACCCGTCCGTCTACTACGTGAACGAGGACATGACGCGCAGCGTGTTCTGGGACACCAACACCTTCTTTACCTGGGCCGACTCCTGGGACAACGTCGTCTGGGTCTCGAACGCGACCCTCTCGACGATGACCCTCGGCGGCGCCATCCTCCCGAAGCCGGGAGTGACGCTCGTCAAGATTCAGAGCGACCCGAAGGTGTACGCGATCGACGAGGACGGCTCCGGAGACTCGGTCCTGCGCTGGGTCCCGAGCGAGGAAGTCGCGATCGCCCTCTACGGCAGCACCTGGGCCGACTACGTGATTGACATCGACTCGACCGTCTTCTCCAGGTTCGGAGCGGGCTCCGACATGTCGAGCTCAAGCGTGGTCGACCGTTCGATCATGAAGACGCGCGTGGCGATGGCGGCACTTGCCGCCGGGATGTAAGAGAAAATCAACGGGACGCCCGAGTGGGCGTCCTTTTGGTTTCGGACGCAGTGCGGTATGATTGCGCCCATGAAACCATCCGAGCGCTTATCCAAGAACGAGCGGCACCTTCTTTTTTCGTTTCTCCTGTTCGTGCTGGCCATGCCGATCTTCAGCACGTTCACGAACACGTTCCTGTGACGCAACTCGCACGATCCCGTTCAGCTTGCGGTCTACAACGTCGGGATGTACGCGGGCGTTCCGCTCGGCTTTCTGCTTGCGGCGACGCTTCTTGATCGATGGAAATACAAAAGGTTGTACTTCGTCGGAAGCGTCCTGCAGGGGATCGTCCCGCTTGCGATCGTGACGTTCCGCCCGTCGTCGATCGGCATCGTTGCGCTGTTCGGAGTCTTTTTCGGGATCCCGATGGGGCTGTACTGGGCGAACCGGAACCTGATCACGCTTCGCGCGACGGAAGGGCGCGAGCACCTTGCGTTCCTGAGCGCCGAGTCCGCGCAGCAGACCGTCGTGGGCATCGTGGCGCCGCTTCTGATCGGGCTCTATCTCGCGTCCAACGCCGCGAACATCGGCGCGGCGTACGTGACGCTTATGTCGCTCGGCTTCGTGATGCTGGCCGTGGCGGGCGCGTTCGTGGCGAACACGGACATCGACCCGCTGTACGAGAAAATCTCGACGGCGACGGTTCCGAATCCGTCCGCGCTCTGGAAGCGCCAGCGCTGGTTCGAGTTCGTGGGCGGGATGATGACCGTGAGCGAGTCGATGATCTCGCTTCTGGTGATCCTGACGCTCATTGGGATGGAAGGATCCGTCGGAACGACAAAAAGCGGCGTGGCCGTGCTGGCAGCCGCCGCGATGGCGCTTTTCGGGCGCAAGATTCCGGAGCGCCTGTACGGAAGGGTGCACCTGCTGTCGTTCGCGCTGATCGGCGGAAGCGCGGCGCTGTTCGCGCTCGGATTCGACGCGACGACCGCGACCATCTTCTTCGCGGCGTTCGGCCTGGTGGCCTCGTTCCGGAACATGGTCTTTATGTCCGTCATGTTCCGCACGGTCGACGCGGAGGTGTCGCGGACGAACGGCAGCCGGTTCCTGTACCTCTTCGACCGCGAGTCGTTTCTGAACCTGGGTCGCATCTTCGCGCTCCTCGTCTTCATCGTCTGCGTGGCGGTCGCCCCGGTCGCGACGCTGCGCTACGGGCTGGTCGTGACGGCGACGCTGTATTTTCCGATGGGGTGGCTGTTAAAAAGACTGCAATAAAAAAAGAGTCCGCGATGGACTCAGGGCTTTGCGGCAGAACGCTGCCGGCAGCGCTCCAGGAACGCGGGCCATTCCTCGGCGGTGCGGCGGTCCGCGGCGGCGTCGTCGACGTAGCCGTCGAGCGTCACGGGATAGGGATCCATGTCTCCGGGGCGGCGCGCGAGCTCGAGGCCGATCGGGATGGCATATCGGTGCCGGAAGACTCTGTCGGCCAGGCGTGCCAGCTTGCTTGAGAGCCAGTAGGCGACGCCGATCTCGTCGAGCGCGCCGTCGTCGAAGTCGAAGAACGGGTATTCGCCGTGGACGCGGTCGAGTACGTCGTACACGGTCCGCTCGTCTTCGCGCACCTGTCCGATGCGCCTTCCCAGCTCGTAGAGACGGTTCATCAGGCGCCACGCGTCCCGCTTGCGACCGATCTTGCGGATAAGGACGAGCCAGTAGATCCCGAGGTCGATCTGCTCGTTCAGGGGCGTGAAGTCGAAGGAGCGCGCCTTGCCTTCCACGAGGAACTTGGCGAGGCGATAGACCCCGCGGTTTTTTACGAGGTGCTCGCCCTCGTAATAGACCACCTCCGTTCCGTACAGACCGCGATCCTCGGCCTCGTGGTGGATCTTTCCGGTCCGGGCCGCTGCCAGGGCCTCCTCGGTGCAAAGCAGCGCGTCACCAGACAGGAAGCACTGGTTGATGTCGAGGTCTCGTCCGGACATCATCGGGCCGATGTCGTCGAACGATTCCATCCACTCGATCCCGCCCGCGTCCGCCCCGAGCCGGATCGCCTCGGACGTCGCCGTTGGCCTGTGGCCGCGCGCGATGATGTCGATGTCGTTCGGTGGAAGTTCCGCCTGGAGGAGGATCCTCGGGGAACCGGCCGCGATCTTGAGGACGACTCGCGCGATTCCGCCCTTGTACATGACCTCGGGCAGGCGCGATAGCGTGACGCGAAGCCAGATGGATTCGGCATCGGCGCGGACGAGCAGATGCGGGGAATCGCCATCCGTGTGGTACGAGAGGCGTTCCGGTTCCGCGGAAGCGATTTGCGAGAACGGAATTCGCCGGAGCGTGAAGACTGGCGTTCCGGTCGGTTCCTCGTGGATCGCGTGCGCGATCAGGTGGATGGCGTCCTGGGCCCTACGGGCGCGACCGGGGTCGTCCTTTGCCGGAAGCGCGCGGGTTTCCCTGGCATGCGCCCGAAGGACGTCCAGGACCAGCGACGCCTGCTCAGCCGCGTATTCGCGGATCTCCGACGGAATTCGATCCGGTCGGGCCTGCCATTCGAGCAGAATCGCGCAGACGCGTGTCCACCAGTGCCGCGTCGGGCTTCGCAGGACGGTTTCCTGCAGCTCATTGAGAAGCGAGACGTACGCGTCCCGCCGTGGGTCGTCGGTTGCGTTGTCGCGCAGAAGCGTGGAAAGGTCCGTAATCATTGCTGTCTCCAGGGCTGCGAGATGTTACCAGAAACGAGGCGCCGCGTCCAGGCGAGGTCGAACCGCGGGCATTAATGAAAAATCCAGCCCGTTATTGGACTGGAAGTTTGGCCGAGACGGGTTCGACCACGGAGAGGACGTTGGCGACGCGGGCGATGTCCGCGCGGCGCTCAAGACGCTGGTACCATGAGCGGGGAATCGACGCGAGGCCGAGCCGTGCTCCGATGAGCGCCCCGGCAATGGATGCCGTGGAATCGCTGTCGCCGTCGTGGTTGGCCGCGAGGCGAACGGCCGCGAGGTACTCGCGTTCGTGGCAGCGCGCCGCGTAGAGGCCGATGGCAAGCGCGTCGTGACCTTCCCATCCCTGGCCAAGCCCCGACTCCGCCGTGACGGCCGGGGCTGGCTCCAGCTCCATGGCTCGTCGCGTGAGAGCTAGCAGCGGGTCGATTCCGATCTCGTTTCGGACGATCCGTTCCGCCGTCGCGTAGGACTGACGCAGATCCTTTCCAACGCAGAGTTCTGATACGATCACCGCCAGCATGCCGGCCGCGCTTCGGCCGAGGATGCCACCGTGCGTCAGGACGGCCGTCTCGATGCCGACCTCGTACGCGGCCTCTGGGTGGCCGGCGTACAGGATGCCGACCGGATGCGCTCGCATCACCGATCCGCAGCTGTCGCTCCGGTTGAGCGGCGTCTCGATGGATCCGGGAAGGTCCCGGGAAAGCGACGACATGGACGTCGAGCCGGGCGCGCGCCGCTGATTCGGAATGCCCTGGCTCTGATGCCAGCGCTTGAGGCTGGACCACACGCCCCTGCGGATCCCGTCGACGGAGAGTCCGTCGCCGATCGCCGTGATAAGCCCCTCGCCGAGCGCGATGGCCTGCTGCGTGTCATCCGTGATGCAAAAGGCCGGGAATCCATAGAACGCATCTGGTTCCTGGATGCCGTCTCGTCCGTACGCCTGACGAATCTGTGACAGGCTCATGAATTCTACCGCGGCGCCGAGGCTGTCCCCGCCCGCCGCTCCAAAGTCAGATCCCAACGCTCGGTCAATGCGCGTTGTCATGCTTCCTCCAGGAAGTGTGTTATACTACATGAAAGTGGCTTTTTGTCAAGCATCTGCTATGGAAAAGAAGACGTTCAAACAGGCCCAGTCGGAATTTTTTGCGACGATGCGCGTTCTCCGCAAGAAGCAGCTCGCGCTATTGCAGGAATATGCGGTTCGTCTTGCTTCCCGAAAGGGAGAGACGCTACAAAAATTACTAGAGAAATAACCTATGTCCGAGCGAGACATTCGGGAATCGAAGGATAAGACCGTCGTTCCGTCGGTGGATTCCATAGAGGACGTCGAGGGTTCGGAGAAGGCGGCGGTCGCCACGGCCGTTCGTCAGGTGAAGGCGCTCGAGGCGTTCGGGATCGAGACGGCCGAGCGACTTGCCAAAAATGCAGGCGATGCGCGCGTCGACGATGACGTCTCGGCCGGATTGCAGGCGGTTCAGGCGGATGCCCTGCAGGCGATGATTTCGTTTGCGGGACAGAAATTCGACTCGATCGGCGCCAACGCAAAGCTCGCCCTGGAAACGGCGCGTACCTGGGCCGCGAGACAAATCGAGGCGCTTCGAAAAGCACGGGAGAGCTATCGCAGGTCTCAGGCCGCGGATCAAATTCGAGACTACAAGGGCAATCCTGGCGGGTTGATACGGTTGTTCGAAAAGTATTACGAGTCGCATCCGTACCATGAAAAAAAAGTCGCCTATTCTTACGATCCGTTCGAGAGATCCTTTTTAAGGGCGGTTGAAAATCTCACGACGGACGCCTCTGCGTTTCACGCGCTTTCAAGACGTTATCGCGATGTGTCGAAGCGAAAAGATTTTTCAC
>CALRGA010000057.1 GCA_943357025.1 Candidatus Uhrbacteria bacterium RIFOXYB12_FULL_58_10
CGAAGCGGGTGGTCGTCGACGAGCCCGCGGACGAGCAGACAACGGAGGTCAAGACGATCGACGCGGTGGCGCAATTGATGAAAAATGACGTTGAAACGTATGGGAAAGAACCAAAAAATTGAGCCGGCGGCGGAAGACAACATGCTCGGCAAGATCGAGAACCGATCGATCGTCGAGGAAATGAACACGAGCTACCTCGACTACGCCATGAGCGTCATCGTCGGGCGCGCGCTGCCGGACGTCCGCGACGGGCTGAAGCCGGTTCACCGTCGCATTTTGTATTCCATGTGGCAGACGGGCCTGCGCTCGAGCGCCAAGTTCAAGAAGTGCGCCACCGTGGTGGGAGACGTGCTCGGAAAA
The DNA here is from genome assembly GCA_943357025.1 of Candidatus Uhrbacteria bacterium RIFOXYB12_FULL_58_10. Classification (GTDB taxonomy): domain Bacteria; phylum Patescibacteriota; class Patescibacteriia; order UBA9934; family GWF2-40-263; genus YC12-FULL-57-11. The sequence goes on from CALRGA010000057.1 coordinate 361, forward strand.
TACCACCCGCACGGCGACAGCGCCGTGTACGAGTCGCTCGTGCGCATGGCGCAGGATTTTTCGCTCCGCGACCCGCTCATCAAGGGCCAGGGGAACTTCGGCTCCCTCGACGGCGACCGCGCGGCCGCCTACCGCTACACGGAAGCAAAGCTCGCGAGCATCTCGGAGGAACTGCTTTTGGATATCGACAAGGAAACGGTCGACTTCATCCCCAACTTCGACGGCACGCACAAGGAGCCGAAGGTGCTCCCGGCCAAGCTCCCGAACCTGCTCATCAACGGCACGGTCGGCATCGCGGTCGGCATGGCGTCCAACATCCCGCCGCACAACCTCGGCGAGGTGTGCGACGCGGCGCTGCATCTCATTGAGAATCCCGAAGCGACGTCCGACGACCTGACCGCGTTCGTGAAGGGTCCGGACTTTCCGACCGGCGCCATCGTGTACGGCGCGAAGGACCTGAAGCAGGCGTACGCCACGGGGAAGGGCGGAATCGTCGTGCGCGCCAAGACCGAGATCATTGAGGACAAGAAGGGCGCGTTCTTCATCTTGGTCCACGAGATCCCGTACCAGGTGAACAAGTCGACGCTGTTGGAGCGCATCGCGGACAACGTGCGCGAGAAGAAGATCGAGGGAATCCGCGACCTGCGCGACGAGTCCAACAAGGACGGCGTGCGCATCGTCATCGAGCTGAAAAAGGACGCGTACCCGAAGAAGGTGCTCAACCGCCTGTACCAGACCACTCAGCTCCAAGAGAGCTTCCACTACAATATGCTGGCGCTCGTGGACGGCATCCAGCCGCGCGTGCTTTCGCTCAAGATGATGCTCGAGGAGTATCTCAAGCACCGCCGCGAGGTGGTGAAGCGCCGCACGCAGTACGAGCTCACGAAGGCGCTCGACCGGGCCCACATCCTCGAGGGGCTGCGCATCGCGCTCGAAAGCATCGACAAGATCATCGCGACGATCAAGAAGTCGGCCGATAAGGACGAGGCCAAGGTGAATCTCATGAAGCAGTTCCGGCTGTCGGATTTGCAGGCCACGGCTATTCTCGAGATGCGCCTGCAGCAGCTGGCGAACCTGGAGCGCATCAAGATCGAGCAGGAGTACGACGAGAAGATGAAGCTCATCAAGGAGCTGGAGGCGATCCTGAAGTCGGAGAAAAAGATGCTATCCGTCATTGCCGTAGAGATCAAGGAGCTTCGCGAGAAATACGCCACGCCGCGCCGCACGCAGATTGTCTCGGGCGGAGTGAAGGAATTCTCGATGGAGGACGTCATTCCGGACGTTGCCACGATGCTCATGATCACGCGCGACGGGTACATCAAGCGCATCCCGCCGGACACGTTCAAGACGCAGATCCGGGGCGGAAAGGGCGTCGCCGGAATCACGACCAAGGACGAGGACGTGATCGACCAGGTGTTCACCACCACGACGCACAAGGACCTGCTGTTCTTCAGCAGCCGCGGCCGCGTGTTCCAGATGAAGGCGTACGACGTCCCGGAGGCGGCGAGCCGCACGGCCAAGGGCCAGGCGCTCGTGAACTTCTTGTCGCTCGCGCCGGGGGAGAACGTGACGGCGACCCTGTCGATGGACGACATGGAAAGCTTCAAGCATCTCCTGATGGTCACCACGAAGGGAACGATCAAGAAGACCGACCTTTCCGAGTTCGAGAACGTCCGCTCGAACGGCCTCATCGCCATCAAGCTCAAGGACAACGACAACCTGCAATGGGTCCGCCCGACCACCGGAAAGGACGAGATCGTTCTCGTGTCCGAGGCAGGGCAGGCGATTCGGTTCAGCGAGAAGTCCGTGCGCAGCATGGGCCGCGTGGCCGCCGGGGTGCGCGGGATGAAGCTGAAGGGGTCGGACACCATCGTCGGGATGGACATCATCGAGGAGGGAAGCGCCAAGAAGGCCGGGCTTCTGCACCTGCTCATCGTCATGATGAACGGCTACGGCAAGCGCTCGGACGTGACCGAGTTCAAGCTCCAGGGTCGCGGCGGTTCCGGCATCAAGGCCGCCGCCGTTACGAAGAAGACGGGCCAGATCGTGGCAGGGTTCATCACCAACGCCAAGGACGACCGCGACCTTCTCGTGGTCTCCGGCGCCGGCCAGGTGGTCCGATCGTCGCTTTCATCGATCTCCGTGCTCGGCCGCGCCACCCAGGGCGTGCGCATCATGCGGTTCAAGAAGGAAAACGACACGGTGGCAACTTCGGTGATTGTGTAGTATAAACGGCCCGACCCCGCGTCGGGCCGTTCTGATATGTCAAAGCTCGAGCTTCACCAGACAATTGATTGGTCACGCCTGCGCGAAACGTTCGAAAGTTTCTTCCATCTCGGAGATGTGACGCAAATTTCCCTCGTGCACGGCGGCTACATGAGCCAGAATTTTCGGGTCGCAACCGGTGCGGGGGTTTATTTTCTCAAGCAGTACCGCAACCGGATGAGCGCGGGGGTTTACGAGGTGAAGGACTCGGAGGAATTTTTCGCGCTCAAGGGATTGCCGGTCATTCTTCCCGTGCGCGACGTCCATGGCCGCGACGCGTTCTGGGCCGATGGCAATTGGTACAGCCTGTTTCCGTTCGTCCAAGGGAATCCTCTGTCGCTCGGATCCTTTCCGCCGAAGGCATTCGCGTCTCTCGGCTCGATGCTCGGAAGGCTTCACACGGCCGGTCGTGACCTGCCAGGCTCGTATCACCAATCTCTCCGCGTCTTTGATCGGCGCGGGTTCGCGATGGAATTCGTGGAGTTAGAACGGGAGCTTCTGTCCGTCGCCAGTCCGACCGAAGTGGAACGGCGCATGCTGGAAGTGCTTCGGCTGAAATCGCGGCTCGTAGAGCGAAACGGCCTGTCCGTCGATGACTTCAAGCTGGCATTCGACTGCCTGCTTCACGGGGATTTCATCTATCAGAACGTGTTCGTGGACGGGCGGGGAGATATCACACATATCTTTGACTTCGAGAAGACGTGCGTCGGCCCGGCGTCGTATGAGCTCGCCCGGAGCCTGTTTCTGAACTGTTTCGATGACGGCTGGGACGACCGTCATTTCGAGCAGGGCCGGGAGTTTCTTCGGGCCTACCGAAGGGAGCGTCCGCTCCCGTTCGAGGAATTTTACGCGGGCGTGCGGATGTATGCCATCAGCCTCTTCCATATGACCTGGATTGAGGCCCGCTCCATCCTCTATCGCAACGACGAGAGCATCCCGATTTACGAGCGTCATGCCAAGCGCGTGGAGATGCTGAGCGGAAACATGCGTCCGCTGTGCGAACGGGTCTTCGCTTGACGCGCGCGTTTGGTACCAGTACGGTTAGGATACCTCACAGTTCTTTCCGTTCTTTCTAACCCGCTGTCGTGAGGAGGTGTCGAAACAGCCAAGGAGGCGAACATGGGATTTATCTACTCTCTGGAGCGCATCCGTAACGGTGCGATCCCAACCCTGTCGGCGTTTCCCGTCCTTCGCGAAGAGATCATGCGGGAGCTTCGCGCGTTTCCGGCGATCGTCGCCGGATCGGTGTACGGCTCGTCGATGCGCGGCGACGCGACCACGCGCAGCGACATGGACCTCTTCCTGGTCTATGAGACGGCCGAGCGCAATCGAGTGGGGCACATGCTTCGCCGTCTGCGCGAACAGGCCCGCTCCGCAAACATCTCTCTGCATACGAGCATCCACTCGGTGGATGAGGCGGCGCAGACCGATCGTTACGGACCGTCATTTCTTCAGACGTGGCAGCGCATGCGCACCTCGGGACTCCTTATCGGAGAGCCAGAGCGCTACTATCGCGCGCTGTTCCCGTACGACGTGAAGGCAGAGATGAGCACGAAGATTGAGCGGTACGTGGCCAAGGTGCGCCGCCAGCACTGCCAGTATGCCGCGCTGCCACGCGCTCCCGGATGGCTCGATGGCCAGTTGGAGCGGTGGTATGACGATTCCGTTCGTCCCGCCCACGTGTATGTCAACGTCGCCAGGTGGCTCCTGCTCTGGCGCGACGGCGTGCTCGTGGACGATGGCAAGCGCGCCGTTGTCCGCCGACTGCTCGCGTCCGGCGAGTTTTCCTCGGTGCATGAGACGCTGGTCGGCATCCACGAGCTTGATTCCGGATACAACAACCTGCTTCGAAGCCTTCGCCGCGGCGAAATCTCCGGTGCAAAGTACAACCAGGCCGTGCATGCGCTGCTCGACAATCTGCTTCCGGCGAACGTCCTCCTGCTTGCGGAAGCCCACCGTCTCACGAGCGGAAATCTGAATCCGATCACCGTCGCCGCCTAGCCCCGTCCTTCAAAAGGATGGGGCATTTTCATTGCCTTGACCGTTTTCCCGTCATTTGTTATAGTCCTGCTGTTATTTATTCTGTTCATCCTTCGAATTTCGAGTTTTCCCGCCGTAGGGCGGGAT
>CALRGA010000058.1 GCA_943357025.1 Candidatus Uhrbacteria bacterium RIFOXYB12_FULL_58_10
GCAACCTCCGGCTCGGAGCTGTCAATGGCCAGGAGGGTCCTTGGGTCCGCGGCCTTGGCGATCGCCTCGATCGGGGCGATCGCGCTGGCCCTCGCCGTCATGACGTCGTTCGTTTATCGCGAGGATCCGACCGGGTCGTCAATTCGCAAGATCGTCGGCGTCATTCCGTATCCGATCGCGGTGGTTGGGAGCCACGTCATTACGTTCGAGGACTATCTGGCGGAGCGTGACGCGCTCTCCAAGTATTTTGCCTCGACGGCCGCGCAGTCGGGAACGGAAATGCCGGACGAGGAGACGATCGGCAAGAACATTCTCGACACGATGGCGCATAAGCTCGTGGTCGCGGAAATCGCGTCCGAGGCTGGCATCGCGCTCGACGACGCGAAGGTGGAGGAATTCTACGCGACCTCGCTTGGAGGAGCCGACCCCGCGGCGTTTGAGACGCAGCTTCAGACGATGTTCGGGTGGACGCCCGAACAGTTCAAGGATCGCGTCGTGAAGCCGGTGGTGCTTGCCACGCAGGTCGGCGAGGCGGTTGCCAAGGACGAGGCGCGCCAGGCCGAAGTCAAGCAGAAGGCCCAGGCGGTTTATGACCGTGTCGCGTCGGGCGAGGATTTCGCGGCGATTGCGACGGAGACAAGCGCGGATCCGTCGGCCTCGGTAGGCGGCGACATCGGTCCGGTCAGGCTCTCCGACATCCCGGAAGATTTCAAAGCGCCGATCCTCGCGTTGAAGCCGGGCGAATACTCCGCCGTCGTGGAAGGGGCCGGATACTTCATGATCTTCAAGGCGGCGGAGCGCACGGGCAAGGACGCCGAAGAATCCGTGAAGCTTTCCCTGATCTCCTTCCCGAAGAAAACCCTCGAGGACATCATTACGGAATACCTTGCCTCGCACCGCAATTGGCGCGCGATCGGCAACACTTGATCGATTGCTGGCGGTCTGATATCATTCCGCCAGCCAGTGCCGATGTAGCTCAGTGGTAGAGCAATGCTTTCGTAAAGCAGAGGTCGTCGGTTCAATCCCGACCATCGGCTCCACGAAAAAAGCGATCCTGAACGGATCGCTTTTTTCGTGGAGCGGGTAGCGGGAATCGGACCCGCGACTAATGCTTGGGAAGCACTCGTTTTACCACTAAACTATACCCGCCTTGTTCATCTTTCTTCCGCGCGGTATCATATACCACGTTGATGCCTATGACAAGAATTTTTTTATCGCTGCTATTCGTCCTGTCGTTTTTTCTCGCGGCTCCCGTTCGCGCCGCCGAGGATATCGAGCAAATTTCCTCCACGCAGTTCGACGCGGAAACGATCGCGAAGGGATTCACGCTCGAGTCGGGCGACGGACTGTTCCGCCTCGGCATCCGCCCGGCCACGCTCAACGTTTCGACCCGCGTCGACGTGAAGACGCTCGACCCGTCGCCCATGGCCGCGACGCTTCCCGCGAACAAGGCCCTCGTCGGCGACATCTACCTTTTCGACATCCTCAACAAGACCAGCTACGACGGCAAGGACTTCTTCTTTCTCGAGATTAAGTATCCGGAAGAGACGCATTCGATGCACGGACGGCGGCGCATCCACTTTTGGAACGGAGTTACGGCCGCCTGGGAGGAGCTTCCGAGCGAGGACAGTCCCGACACCGGGTCGGTGCGTGCGCTCATCCATCTTCCGTACGCGCGTCTTGCGATCTTCGATGAAAAGACGCTCGAGGTCGGCAAGGCAAGCTGGTACGCGTACAAGGGGTGCGACTGCGCGGCGAGCCCCGACTATCCGAAGGGAACATACCTGGTCGTGACGCGCACCGACGACGCGGCGCGCACGGTCACCGTGAAAGTGAACGATTACGGCCCCGAGCGCGACGTCTTCCCGGACCGCATCATCGACCTCGACAAGGTGGCGTTCGCGAAGCTGGCGGGATTGGGAGCGGGGGTGATCGACGTAAGGGTAACGCTGTTGCAGTGAAGGCTCGTGGATACGAATCTACGTATCGGCTACATAACTACTAATCCACAGACTGCAACGGATTTCTACGGATTTGTTGCCATGCGTAGCCATTTGTAGATTAGTAGTTTTGTAGCAAATTTGTAGATTCGTATCCACCCGCCCCCCACTCTATGATCCACTTCAAAAATGTCATCAAGACGTATCCTCCCAACATCGTGGGAATCCGGAACGTGAGCCTCCACATTCGGCCGGGGGAATTCGTTTCGATCGTCGGGCAGAGCGGGACGGGGAAGAGCACGCTCGCGAAGCTGATGTTCGCGGAGGAGACGGCCACGAGCGGGCAGATCGCCATCGGCGGCTGGGACATCACGCGCATCTCGCAGCACGACGTGCCGATGCTGCGCCGCCAAATCGGCGTCGTGTTCCAGGACTTCAAGCTGCTCCCGCGCAAGACCGTGTTCGAGAACGTCGCGTTCGCGCTCGAGGTCTCCGGTACCCCGAACCGCCGTATCAAGGAGATCGTCCCGCAGGTGCTCAAGATCGTGAACCTGCACGACAAGGGCGACCGCTACCCGAAGCAACTGTCCGGCGGGGAACAGCAGCGCGTGGTGGTGGCCCGTTCGCTCGTCCATCGACCCAAGATTCTCGTCGCCGACGAGCCCACGGGAAACCTCGATGCCATCCATACGCACGAGATCATCGACCTGCTCAAGAAGATCAACGAGTTCGGCACCACCGTCGTCCTCGTCACGCACAACCGCGAGGTGGTCAACGCCCTGAAGAAGCGCGTCATTACCGTCGATGACGGCCAGATTACGTCCGACGTGGAGGAAGGCCGATACAAGATCTGATATGCTTACCTCATCGATCCGCTCAATAAGGTTCGCGTTCCAAAGCTTCGGCCGGAACTTTTGGCTTTCGCTCATCACGGTCAGCATGCTGGCGCTCACGCTCGTCACCGTCAACCTCCTCCTTGTCCTCCAAATCGTCGCGACGAAGGCCGTCAGCTTCGCCGAGGAACGCATCGAGGTTTCCGTCTACTTCCATTCAGGAACGACGGAGGACAGGATCAAGGGCGCGTCCGGATATCTCCAGGGCCTTCCGCAAGTGCGCGACGTCCAGGTAATCACGGCCGAGGAGGCGCTGGCCCGATTCAAGGAACGCCACGCCGCCGACGCCACGATTCTCGCCGCGCTCGACGAGGTGGGCGGGAGCCCGTTCGGCCCGACGCTCGTCATCAAGGGCAAGAGCGCCGATGACATTCCGCTGATCCTTGAATCCCTCGACAACCCGCAGTTCCGCGACGACATCCGCGAGAAGGACTTCTCCAGCTACGAGGACATCGTGAACCGCATCCGCGCGACGACGGAACGCGTCCGTTTGTTCGGCATCGGCCTCGCCGCCGTGTTCCTCCTCATCGCCATCCTCATCGTGTTCAATACCGTCCGCATCGCCCTGTTCGTCCATCGGGAAGAGATCGCCATCATGAAGCTGGTCGGCGCCACCAACGCCTTCGTCCGATCGCCGTTCCTCATCGAGTGTTTCCTCTATAGCCTCCTCGCCGTCGGCATTGTCGCGGGAATCGTCTTCCCGGTCGTCGCGGCGATCGACCCGGGCCTCTCCGCCTTCTTCGGCGGCGAATCCGTCGGTCTCCTCGTCTACTTCCAAAAAAACTGGCTCCCCATCTTCGGCATCCAGCTCGCCGCGCTGACGGTGATCAACATGGTGTCTACGACGCTGGCGATGCGGAAGTATTTGAAGGTGTAGATTTTCGTGTTAAGCTGAACGCATATGGGTATTTCACTCACAATTTTGCAAAAATATAAGGGAAAGTGGATTGCGCTTGATGACAAGCTTAAAAGGGTTTTGTCGTCGGGACTCACTGCCAAGTCGGCGATGAAGAAGGCCCAAGTGGCGGGATACGAGGAACCGGTGCTGTTTAAGGTGCCACTGTCGCCTGGGGCCGGGTATGTTGGTACTCAAGTTTGATTACAACAAGACCGGTGCGAGACCGACGCCTGCGTTTCCACGACAGCATCACGTCCTGCGTCCCATCATTCCAATAAATCTGGTCTTGGCCGGCCGTTTGGTCAAGACCGTCGCGTTGATTGATTCCGGGGCCGACTGGTCGATATTTCATGCGGAGCTCGGAGAGATTCTCGGACTCGACGTGCGAGCAGGGGACGAACAAGATTTTTATGGAATCGTCGGTTCAGACCCGGGAACGATCTACTTCCATGACATCTCGGTCGAAATCGGAGGAATCGCATATCCGATGCGCTGCGGTTTTTCCTACGACATTTCTCCGAACGGAATCGCCGTGTTGGGACAATATGGTTTCTTTGACACGTTCGAGGTTTCGTTCAAGCGAACGAAGAAACGGGTCGAGTTGAAAGAATCGTAGCAATTCTCTATACTCCCGCTACCGATCGGGGGTCTGGTCCGTG
>CALRGA010000059.1 GCA_943357025.1 Candidatus Uhrbacteria bacterium RIFOXYB12_FULL_58_10
CCGTGTCCTTGTACACGCCGCGCCGCTCCTGCACGAACTGCATGATCCCGCCGATGAACTCGGTCGGCGACACGATGTCGACGCGCGCCCACGGCTCCTCGATGGATTCGATCGACGACGGGTCCGGAAGCTCGACGGGACTCTTGATCGTAATCGTGTCCTTGGCGCGAATGTTCACGCGGTAGGCGACGGAAGGGACGGTCACGATCAGCTCGAGGTTGAACTCGCGGTGGAGGCGCTCCTTGAGGATTTCCATGTGCAGCATCCCGAGCAGCCCGCAGCGGAACCCGTAGCCGAGCGCCGGCGAATGCTCCGCCTCGTACGACAGCGCCGCGTCGTTCAGCTTCAGGCGCTCCATCCCCTCGCGAAGGTGCTCGAAATCGTTTCCTTCCTTCGGGAACACGCCGGCGTACACCATCGGCTTCACCTGCTTGTATCCCGGCAGCGGCTCGCGCGTCGGGAAGGCAACGGTCGTGATCGAGTCTCCGACGCCGCACGCCTTGATGTCCTTGAGGCCGGTGACGACGTACCCGATCTGCCCGGTCTCCAGCTCGCCCATCGGGACGTAGCCCGGCGTCAGAGAACCCAACTCAAGGATCTCTCCCTCGGCGCGGGTGGCCATCATGATGATCTTCTCGTGCTTCTTGAACGTCCCGTCGACGACGCGGACGTACGCGACCACGCCCTTGTAGTCGTCGTACTTCGAGTCGAACACGAGCGCGCGGGGGGCGGCAGTCGTCGAGCCCGTCGGGCACGGAATGCGCTCGACGATCGCCTCAAGGAGCGCCGGGACGCCCATGCCGGTCTTGCCCGAGACGTGGAGTATCTCGGAAGGATCGCATCCGAGCAGCTTCACGAGCTCTTCCGTTCGACGAGGGATGTCCGCGTTCGGCAGGTCGATCTTATTGAGCACAGGGATAATCGTAAGGTCCTCTCCCAACGCCAAATACAGGTTTCCAATCGTCTGCGCCTGCACGCCCTGGGTCGCGTCGACCAAAAGGACGGCGCCCTCGACGGCGGCGAGCGAGCGGGAAACCTCGTACGTGAAGTCGACGTGTCCCGGAGTGTCGATGAGGTTCAAAACATGCCCGTTGTACTGCATCCGCGCAGGAGTCAGTTTGATGGTAATCCCCTTCTCGCGCTCCAGCTCCATCGAGTCGAGCAGCTGCTCCTTCATCTTCCGCTTCTCGACGGTGTTGGTGATTTCCAAAAGCCGGTCGGCAAGCGTCGATTTGCCATGGTCGATGTGCGCGATGATGCAGAAGTTCCGAATGTGGGATTGGTCGGTCATAACGGAGGTATCCTATCGGAAACGGGGCAGTTCGTCGAGGGAAAGAAAAAACGCGCCGTAACAGCGCGCGAGACGGTCAGCCGGATGCCACCGGGCCGAGGGCGGACGACGAGAGAACGCTGTCGCCGGGGGCGCGGAAGCGGTAGGCCGGGACGAGGATCGCGTCCGCGATGATGAGGGTGTCGTCGGGCATGAGGAGTGCGCGGTGGTCCGTGAGCTTGAGTCGCACGGGACCGTTGGGAATGACGACGTATTCCCTCGGCCTGCCCGCGAGCTTGCGGACCATCAGCTCCGGAAAGACGCAGAGATAATCGCCCTCGCGAACGACCGTTCCCATCGGCCCGCGAAACAGTTCCACCTCGTCCGGAACGAGCAGCGGCTCGAAGTCCCGGCTGATGACTGGAAACTCGCCGAAGATCAGCTCGTCCCAGTCCATTATTCGACCGCCGACGATCGAAATTCGCATGGTTCCTCCAGGGTGTGCGACCACGAACATTCGCGGCGTGTACAAACACTACGGGACGCCGTTGGGGCCGTCAACCAAAACGCCGGCCTTTTGGACCGGCGCGGTGATTACACTTCGTGACTCGACTGGAACTCCGGGATGATAATTTCCGTGTTCAATGCTCCTCGCAAATGAGCGGCGAACATTTCCTTGGCTTCCGGGTCGCCGTGGACGAGGAAGATCTTTTTCGGGACGCCGCCCGTCTCCGGCTGGAGCCACTTGGTGAGCTTGTTCATGTCGCCGTGGGCGGAGAAGGAGCCGATCTTGGCGAGCCGGGCGTTTACCAGGACGGTCTTGCCGTAGATATGCACCTCCTTGGCGCCGCCCATGATTCTGCGGCCGAGCGTTCCCGCGGCCTGGTAGCCGATAATGAGGAGGAGCGAGTTCGGGTCCGGGAGGTACTTGATGAGGTGGTGCATGATGCGGCCGCCGCTCATCATTCCGCTGCCGGCGATGATGACCTTCGGTGCCGGGACGTCGTTTATCGCCTTTGACTCGTCGACGCGGAGGGTCTCGTGGAGGTTCGGAAACGAGAAGAAGTCGCGGTCGGCTTCCGAGAGGATCGGCGTGTCGAAGCGAAGGTACGTCTTGAAGTGTCGGTACGCCCCGGTGGCGCGGATGGCCATCGGGGAATCGAGGTACATCGGGACGGTGGTCTTGAAGCTGCGGAGCATAATGTCGATCTCATACAGCAGCTCCTGGGTGCGCTCGATGGAGAACGACGGGATCATCAGGACGCCGCGAGACGCGATGATCGATTCGAGCGCCTCGCGGAGCTTTTGCGCGCGCTCGGCCGGCGGCTCGTGGACGCGGTTGCCGTACGTCGATTCGCAGACGACGAAGTCGGCGTGCGAGATCGGCTCGGTGTCGGGGAGGATGGGAACGTGCTCGTTGCCGATGTCGCCGGAGAAAACGACCTTCTTCCCTTCCGCCTCGACGGAAACGAACGCCGAGCCGAGCACGTGGCCGGCGTCGTGCAGCATCACGCGGACGCCAGGAGCGACCATCACCTCCTGGTGATAGCCGATTCCGGTCATGCGCGCCTCGAGCACGTCGAGATCCTCCTTCTCATACAGCACCTTGTCGCCGCATTTCTCGGCGTTCTCGGTCATGATGTGATGCGCGTCGTCGAGGACGATCCTCGTGAGCGCCATGCACGGCTCGGTCATGGTGATGGGCCCGGCGTAACCTTCCGAGATCAGCTTTGGGAGACGTCCCGTATGGTCGGCGTGCGGATGGGTCACGAACACCGCGTCGATGGTTTTCGGATCGAACCCAAACGGAACCATGTTCTTGTCGCCGCACATGCGCTCGCCCTGAAACATCCCGCAGTCGATGAGGATGCGCCGCTCGACGCCGTTCGCGTCGTTGCACGTCACCATGTGGCAGGATCCGGTCACCTCGTTGGCCGCGCCGTGGAATGAGAGCTTCATACTCGACAATATCGATTAAAAGGGGTATCCTTCCCCAACTTATATGAAGCTGGACTGGAACGCCCTGACGCGACCAATTATAGCACTTTCTCCGATGGCCGACATGACCGACTCGGCGTTTTGTCGCATCGTCAAGTCCGTGACCGAAACTCCATCACTCCACGACTCCATCACTCCGCCACTCGTCATGTTCCGCGAAATGGTCTCCAGCGAGGCCGTGGTGCGCCGCAACGACAAGACGCTCGGGATGACCGATATCCATCCCGACGAGCGCCCGCTGGTGCAGCAGATCTTCGGGTCGGAGCCCGCGACCATGGCGGAGGCGGCGCGGATCATCGCGGAGGAACACCATCCGGAGGGGTTCGACGTGAACATGGGATGCCCCGTGTACAAGATCGTCCACAACTTCAACGGCGCGGCGCTGATGCAGGACCCGAAGCGTGCCGCCGAAATCGTTCGCGCCATGAAGGCCGCCATCGACGTGCCGCTGTCGATCAAGATCCGCCTGGGCTGGAGCGATCCGACGCAGTGCATCGAGTTCGCAAAGGTGCTCGAGGACGCGGGGGCCGATTTGCTGACCGTCCACGGCAGGACGAAGGCGCAGGGATACTCCGGCGTCGCGGATTGGGAGATGGTCGGCCGCGTAAAGCAGGCCGTAAAGATCCCCGTCCTCTGCAACGGCGACGTTCACAAGGCAGAGCTGTCGCCAAAGGCGCTCGAAGTCTCCGGCTGCGATGGCATCCTCATCGCCCGCGGCGCCCTCGGCAACCCGTGGATCTTCGCGCAGATCAACGACGTCCTCAACGGCAGCCCCGCGAGAACGATCTCCCCGGCCGAGCGCGTCCGTATCGTCCGGCGCCACCTCGACCTCCACATCGAACAGTATGGGGAACGAGGAATCGTGACCTTCCGCAAGCACCTCTCCTGGTACTTCAAGGGCCAGCCAAACGCCAAGCAGTTCCGCGACGCGATGCACACGACGTCGAGCCGCGAGGAGTTGGAGAAGACATTGGAGGCGTTCGT
>CALRGA010000060.1 GCA_943357025.1 Candidatus Uhrbacteria bacterium RIFOXYB12_FULL_58_10
CGCGAGGGCGTCGGACATCGCCTCGGTGAGCAGCTCGACGGCGACGTATCGGTCGCCCATCGTCTCGAGCGCCGGCGTCATTTTTCCGAGTCCGACGATATGGATCACGTTCGACGTCTCGGCAATCTCGCGCCCGATCGCCTCCATGAGACGATTAAGGAACAGCGCGCCGCCGCCGCCGCCGAAGACGAGGACGGTCAGACGGGACAGATCGAGTCCAAAGCGTCGAACGGCCGCATCGCGGACGTTCGCCACCGAGTGACGAACCGGATTCCCCACCCACGCGCTCTTCCCCTTCGGAAACGCCGCGAGCGACGATTTCCACGCGGTCGAAATCCACGCGACGAACGGAACGACGAGCTTGCTCGAGAGGATCGGCCGCACGTCCTGCTGGTGGAGCCACGAAGGAATTCCGAGAAGCCTCGCAGCGAGAATGAGCGGGACGCCCGTAAATCCTCCGGCAGACGCGACGAGACTTGGCCGTTCGTCCTTCAGGATTTCCCACGACTGTCGAGCCGCGCGGAACAGATTCACCGGCAACGTCAGCCACTCGACGGACGGATATCTCGTCAGCCGCGCCACCGGAATCGAAACGAACCGCAAGCCCGCCGCCTCCACGACCTTCCGGTCCGGACCGCCCGGCGTCCCTACCCAGATGAACTCGACGTTCGAATCGACCCCGCGCCAAGCCTCCGCGACGGCCAACAGCGGCGTCACGGGCCCGAGCGTGCCTCCTCCGGAGAATAGGATTTTCATATTATTCCTGTCCTTTTCCATGCCTTGAAATGTTCAGCACCACCCCGATCGCGCACATGGTCACGGCCATGGACGTGCCGCCATACGAGATGAGCGGGAGCGGGATGCCCGTCATCGGCATGATGGCGACCATGGATCCGACGTTCACGAACGCCTGGAGCGTGACCCAGAACCCGACGCCGGTGGCAACGTACTTGCCGAACTTGTCGGGGGACTCCTTGGCGATCTTCAGCGTCCTCCACAGAAATGCCAGGAACGCGACGAGCACGAGGAGCGCGACGAGCATGCCCATCTCCTCCGCGATGACCGCGTAGATGGAGTCGCCTGCGACCTCGGGGAGATACTGGAACTTCTGGCGGGAATGTCCGTAGCCGAGGCCGAAGATTCCACCCGAACCGATGGCGAGCAACGCCTGGTTGATGTGATAGCCGACCCCCTGCGGATCGAGCTCTGGATTCAGGAAGGTCGTAAACCTGGCGGCGCGGTACGGGGCGAGGCCGATGAGCAAGGCAAGGGCGGCAATCCCCGCTCCGATGAGTCCGCCGACGTAGACGAGCGGCGCGCCGGCGACGAAGTAGACGGCGAGGGATGCGGCCGCGATGATGGTCATCGCGCCGACGTCCGGCTGCAGCAACAGGAGAAGCAGGATGATGCCGAGCGTCCCGACGAACGGGAGGAGCCCGCCATGGATGTCGCGCACGCCCATCTCGCCGCGCTTCTCAAGCCAGGCCGCAAGATAAAACAGGAAGGTCAGCTTCACGATCTCGGACGGCTGGACCGAGAACAGTCCGAATACGGAGATCCAGCTGTGCGCCGTTCCGATGCCGGCGGACAAACCCGGGATGAACACGACGCTCAGAAGGACGATCGAGACGAGAAGCAGATTCCAGGCGATCTTCTTCCAAAAAGTATACGGGATACGGCTGAATGCCAACATCCCCGCCAGTCCAGGTAAAAACCCGAACACAAGCTGGTGCGTGACGAAATAATAGCTGTCCGAGAACCGCGCGTAGCCCGACGGCGCCGACGCCGACGCGAGCATCATCATTCCGAACAGCGCGATCGCGGACACGATCGCAAGGTAGGTGTAATCGAAAGGGCGGAGCTCCTTGGCCATGACGTTATTTCATCAGCGCGTCCAGCAGCGCGAGGGCGATTCCGACCGCGGCGGAGACCATCGATATGACCCAGAGGCGCATCACGATCTGCGGTTCCAGCCAGCCGGACGCTTCGAGGTGGTGATGGAACGGCGCGGAAAGGAGCAGCTTCTTCTTGAACAGCTTGCGCCAGGAAATCTGGAAGATGACGGACAGCGACTCGAGCACGAACACCAGCCCGATCACCGGGAGGAACAGCGCCGAGTTGGTAAGCATCGCCACGATGCCGAGCGTGACGCCGAGCGACATGGCGCCGGTGTCGCCCATGAAGAACTTGGCGGGGTAGATGTTGTGCCAGAGAAACGCCAGCAGCGCGCCGATGATCACGCCGCAGAACGCCGCGAGGTCGTAGCGGCCCTGGGCGAACGAGATGATGGCGAACGCGCTGAACGACGTGAACAGCGTTCCGCCCGCGAGCCCGTCGAGCCCGTCGGTCTCGTTCACGGAAAAGGCCGTGGCGACGATGACGAGGATGAAGAACGGAACGTACCAGAACCCGACGTTAAAGTCGCCGACGAACGGGACGCTCAGCAAATCCCAGTCGAGCTTGGAGTGAAACCACCAGGCGCCGACGACGGCGATGGCCGTGTAGATCGCGAGGCGGTGCCGGGCGCGAAGTCCGCCGCCGTGCGCGCCGAGACCGCGGACGTTGAAATAATCGTCCACGAACCCCACGATGGCCGAGGCCACGAGCGCGCCGAGCGGCAGGAGCGTCTCGGAACGCGACAGGAAATTCAGGTGCTCGAGAAACGTTCCCGGCGCGGCCTGCGCGAGCACGGAGAGACCGACCGCAAGAAAGAGGACCGTTCCCCAGATCAAAATCCCGCCCATCGTCGGCGTCCCCGACTTCTTGGCGTGCAGCTTCGCGAACACGGGCGTCTCGGCTCCGGGGCGAATCGATTTCCCCGCGCGATATCGAATCAGCAGGCCGAGCAGGAGCGGCATCCATGCGAACGCCACGCCGAACGAAAGCGCGGCGAGCAGCAGGACGCGGGAAATTTCAACGGTCTCTAGGGTCATAGGTTCAGCAGCACGATCAATACCATCGAGACGAGCAGGATTGCCTCGGTTGCCACGGTCGCGACGGCGAAGAAAATGGAGAGAACTTTTTCGCGCCTGTAAAAGACGACCTGGAGGACGGAGTTCACGATCAGGAGCCCGAATCCAATCGCGGGAAGCACGAACACGTACTGCCATGGTCCGGACTCATCGATACCCATGTAGACGTTGTAGTGAAGCGGGATATACGGATTATCGCCCGAGATTGGGAGGATCTTCCAGATCGGAAGCGCGAGGGTCAGAAGCAGCAATACGCCGGAGACAATCGTCGTCCGGCGGTACAGGTTGGCCGTCTTGAGCGACTCTTTGAGATCCTTGCGAAGCATGGGCGCATTATACCGCATCTTCGTCGTCGACGGATACGACCTCCTTCACCACGTCCGGAAACGCGTCGGTGAGCGCCATCTCGATTCCCATCTTGAGCGTGATCTTCGACATCGGGCATCCTCGGCAGGCACCTTCCAGGCGAACGCGTACGATGCCGGTCGCCTCATCGAAGCTCACCAACTGAATATCCCCGCCATCCATGCGGAGGGCGGGGCGTACTTGATTCAGGACCTGTTCGATCTGGTCGCGCACAATTACGCGACTTCGACGACGTTAGCGTACGTGGCACGCTTGAGGGCGCCGGTAAAGTTCGTGCGCATCTTCTTGGAGAACTTCACCATGCCGTCGATTCCGGCGTAGATGGTGTCGTCCTTTCCCTTCTTCACGCCGGCTCCCGGGTGAATCTTGGTGCCGCGCTGGCGAACGATGATCTGGCCGGCCAACGCGCGGTCGCCATCCGAAATCTTCACGCCAAGGCGCTGGCCGTTGGAATCGCGTCCAAGGGATGTGGAACCTGCTGCTTTTTTGTGTGCCATAGGGGTTTGATAGGCCGCAGGCCGAGAGGCCGAAGGGCCGGAGGGAAAACGATAATACGAGCGGAAATGTACAGGAAAGGCGGGAATGTGTCAAACGATTCGTAGCAATTCGTTACATTCGTGAAATAAGTGGCCAATTCGTACTTCGCAACGGAGAGCTGTAGCCCGAAAGAAAAAGACCTGGAGAGCGTCCAGGTCTGGCTGCCTACGGGCCAGTGGTGACGTAGGGCTCGAAGTCGTGGATTCCCTTGGCG
>CALRGA010000061.1 GCA_943357025.1 Candidatus Uhrbacteria bacterium RIFOXYB12_FULL_58_10
TGTGCCCTTCTCCAGGGATGTAGGCCGTCACTTCCGTGCCGTTGGAAAGGCGCACGCGCGCGATCTTGCGGATGGCGGAGTTCGGCTTCTTCGGCGTCATGGTCGTGACCTTCACGCACACGCCGCGCTTGAACGCGGAGCCCTTGGCGAGCATCGTGCGCTTGCGGTGCAGAGAGTCGAGCGCGTACTGGAGCGCCGGAGACTTGGACTTCACGTTCTCGGTGGATCGACCCTTGCGGATCAGCTGGTTCATCGTTGGCATAGCGGTGCGTGATGCGTTAAAATTCCGGGCGTTAAGGCCGATATGGTCGATTGACCGTCGGCTGGGCCCATAAAATATGGCCATAAAGTATCACGCTGGCTGAAAAGCGTCAATATTTGACGGATCGGTCGACTTACCCCGCGAATATTGCGTTGAAGAATCCCGCGCAGGAGTCGCCAAGCAGCACGTCGCACGTGGCGAACGCCGGACCGCTTACGAAGAAGAACACGTCGATGTTCGTGACAAGCGACAGGAGGATGAGGACCATCAGGAGCTGCGGACCGCGGATGAGGACGGTCTGGCGGAGGCTCGCGTAGCGCGGCGCGTCGAAGATGGCGAGGAACAGCTTCGAGCCGTCGAGCGGCGGAACGGGGACGAAGTTAAAGAACATCAGGAACAGGTTGAGGATGAGCAGCAGGAACAGGAAGATGATGAGCAGGTTCAACGACGTGATGATCTGGCTCCCCACGAAGAATCGAATCGCAAGCGCCGCGGCGAGGGCGACGAGAAAGTTTGAGAACGGCCCGGCGAGGGCGATGAGCACGGAATCCCACTTCGGGTTCTTGAGATTGTACGGGTTGAACGGCACCGGCTTGGCCCAGCCGAACCCAAACAGCAGCATTGGCACGAACCCAAACAGATCAAGATGCGCCAGCGGGTTCAGCGTAAGCCGCCCTTCCCGCTCGGCCGTCTGGTCCCCGCGAATCTTCGCCATAAGCGCGTGGGAAAACTCGTGGATGGTAAGCGAGGCGAGGATCGCGGCAATCCAGGCGACGGCCATCATGGGGCTGGAGGAAAGGAGGTCTAGAAACATATGCGGGGATTATAGCACAAAGAAAATGGACGCCTCGCGAGGGAGGCGTCCAGGGGCTTACGCGGTCGGCGCGTTCTTGAAGATCACCGTGCTGGGATTCGACCAGCCGTAGGTTTCTTCCAGCTTGTCGTCGCTGAGCTCCCAAAGCGGGCGGATGCGGCGCGGGTCGCCCTGGATCAGCTCGCTCGGCCAGCCGAGGACGCGGTAGCCCTGGGTGAACATCCGGCTCTCAACGCGCGCCAGGTGCGTGAACGCATCCTGCACGGACGCGAGCCAGTCGGCCTGGGCCTGTCGGACTAACTCGCTGCGCGACATTCCGGCCGCGTACGAGCCGTAGCCGATGCGAACCGCGCACATCTGCCGGAACCGCTCCTCGAACGCCTGATGCGCCTTCGAGGCACTTACGCACGCGTCGCCGAACTCCGCGTGGAGCGCGACCTTGTCCTTGCTCCAGCCGGCCACCTCGACGTTGCCGTCGTAGCCGAGCTGCAGGAGCACCTCGCGCGCGGCCGCGTGCTTGCCCGCGATCATCCGAAGGACGCCGATCGCCTCCGGATCCTTGTCCTTCGCCTGCGGGATGAAGAGGTTGATCGCCTCCTCGTTCCCCGCCAGCGCCTGCATCTTGCGGGACAGGTAGATGCCGAACTCCGCGGAGCAAAGCAGGAACTTCCACAGGAGCACCATCAGCTCCGGGACCATCATCATGATCCGGCAGCCCCACGCCACTTGCTGGTTGCGGGTCATCCAGACGTCCATGACCTTGCCGTCCGCGTCGAGCTGAGGCTCGTCCACGATCTGGTCGAGCATGATCTTCCGCTCGAGGAACCCGCGCGGCTGCTTCCACGTTCCGCCATATGCGGCAGACAGCGCCTCGGGCTTCATCACCTCAATCGCGTGGAGTTTGTCGTCCAGGCTCGCGGTGAGCTTGTCGTGCGCGTCGGTGACGGTCTTCACCGCGCCGGTGCGCATCTGCTCGGTCGTCGCGTCGAACTCCGAGCGTTCCTTGCGCGCCGCCGCGTCGAACTCCTTCAGCTCGGTGCGGATATCCGCCACCTGACGGTTCAGCAGGATGGTACTCGGCCCGATGCCGCGCCCACCATACTTCTTTCCGGCCGCCTCGCGCGCCGCGTCTTCCGACGCGTCGGTAAGGCGCTTCGTGATCTCCGCGCGGTCGGCCGTCTGCTGAGCAACCATCGCCTTTCGTTCCCCGGCACGCCGCGAAACCACGTCCCCGGCCTGCCCGGAGAGCGCGAGGTCCGCGGAACCGGTCCGCTCGCCGGCGAGCTTGGTCTCGTATGCCTTCGCTTCCCCGCGGATCGCGTCGACCTTGGTCTTCTCGATCGCCGCGATGCGCTGTTCGATCTCCGGGCCGAAGTACGCCAGCTCAACCGGGATGGCCGTCACGAAGGCAAGGACGAACAGCACCGCGCCGCGCGAAAGCCAGTAGCGCCACTTGTGCTTGACCCCGTAGAGATCGACCACCCCGAGGGAACGGTCGAAGATCATCAGGATCAGGAACATGATCAGCGCGAGACCCGCGACGGCGAAGTCCGTCGCGCCCGTGAAGGAGAACCCTTTCTGCCACGCCCAGAACACGTATGCGCCGCACGCGGCAAGCATCACGCCCAGCACGAGCTGGTCGAACTTGACCCGCGTCGTCCGCAGCGAATCGCCGAACACGTTGAGCCGGAACGGATCCGTGGGCTCGAACTTGCTCACATAGGTCGCGAGCACGGCGAGGGCCGCGAGCGCGGCGATCGGGATGCCGACGACGAAATTCGCCGCCGCTTCAATCTGTCGTCCGCACCATTCGAGCGAACGCTCGATCCAAGACTTGTCTTCCAAATTGGCCTCCAAAGCCGATTGTTTTCCGAACCGTTACCAAATCCTTGTTCCCTCCCGCCACCGTGACGAAAAGAAACAAGCCGGAACGATATCATGTTCCGGCTGTTTTGTCAATGGTTCATGGCTAAAATTAGCCAATTTTTCGTTCAATCGTGGCTCCGACGCCCCTCAACTTCTCCTCCAACCGCTCGTATCCACGATCGAGATGGTGAATACCCGTGAGGACGGACGTTCCCTCCGCGACCAGCGCCGCGATCGCGAGAGCAAGCCCCGCGCGAATGTCCGGGACCTCGAGGTCGGTCGCCTTCAACGTCGTCGCGCCGTTCACGACGGCCGAGTGGCGATAGTTCTGTTCCTTGAACCGGCACGGGGATTCTCCCAGGCAGTTGGAAAACAGCGTCACGTCCGCGCCCATCTTCTTGAGCGCGTCGGTGTAGCCGAGGCGTCCTTCCATGACCGTCTCGTGGACGACGCTTGTCCCCTCCGCCTGCGTCAGTGCCACGAGGAACGGCTGCTGCCAATCGGTCATGAATCCCGGATGCGTTCCGGTCTCGAGCTCGATGCCGCGCAGGCCGTCCTTTCCCGAGAACCAAATGCCGTCGTCCTGCACGCGATACTCGCCGCCAATCTTTCGGACGGCGTTGAGGAACGTGATGAGGTGCTCGTGCTCGGCGCCCCTTACGAAGATTTCGCCGCGCGTCCCAAGCGCCATCGCCGCGTAGCTGGCGGCCTCGATGCGGTCGGGCATCACGGTGGCCTCGCAGCCGTGGAGCTTCTCGACGCCGACGATCTCGATGTTGCGTCCCGAGTTGATCTGAATCACCGCGCCCATCTTCTGGAGCATCATGATGAGCCCCTTGATTTCCGGCTCCCCCGCCGCATTGCGGATCACGGTTCGTCCGTCGGCGAGACCCGCGGCGAGCAATGCCGTCTCGGTCGCCATGACGGACGGATACGGAAACTCGATGAGAGCGCCAC
>CALRGA010000062.1 GCA_943357025.1 Candidatus Uhrbacteria bacterium RIFOXYB12_FULL_58_10
TGGCGGCAATCCAGGCACGGTCACTCATCGCGTCGTATCCCGCGTCGACGGTCGATCCGATCTCGTCGATCTCGGCGGATCCGTTCACGCGGACGAGCTTGAGAATTCGCCCGCGATAGATGCGATCAGGAAACCGCTTGTCGCGGTGCCTCGATTCGGCGGCTTTCTTGACCATCTGCCTGGGAACGCGAACGCGACCGGACAAAAACTTGGCCGCAGCCGGACAGACCGTCCGCATCGAACAGGCCGCGCACGTCGGAACCTTCGTGCAATGCGTCGTGGCAAGGTCAAAGATCGCCTGTGGAACGTCGTAGAACCGTCCGCGCTTCGGGAGGACAAGGTCGACGTTCTTACGAATCCTGTCGTCGATCGCTGGCTGCGGATAGATCGTCCCAAACAGCAGTCGTCCGAGTACGCGGCGGACGTTCGTGTCGATCGGCAATGCCCGTTGTCGCGACGAAAACGCCGAGATCGCCGCCGCCGTGTATGGTCCGATCCCTTTGAGCTCCCGCCATCCGGCCTCCGTCGACGGCACGCCGTTCTCGACGACCCGTCTGGCGATGTCGCGCAGCATGAGCGCCCGACGGTTATATCCCAACCCTGCCCAGGCTTGTATCACTTGAGAGTTTGTCGCAATTGCGAGTTTGTTCCAATTGGGAAACTGTCGCAGCCAGCGGTCGTAGAAGATGAGCCCGCGCGAAACCTGCGTCTGCTGCAGCATGATCTCGGATACCAAAATCCGATACGGGTCCCGCGTCTTTCGCCAGGGAAGGTCGCGGCCGTGCTTGTCGTACCAGCGGAGGAGGCGCGCGGCGATGCTTAGTGGCATATCGAACGTATGATATACTATTTCCACTATGATGCGCACCTTTGTCTCGAAGCACCACCTGACGCTAATCCTTCTCCCGTTCATCACGCTGATCGGCGTCGCGAAATGGTACGTCCACGCGAACGGCCTGCAGCCGATGGAGCTTAACGCGTATTTCTCGACGCTCGTCGCGGCGGACGTGTTTCTGCTCGGTTTCCTCCTGTCCGGCGCCATGCCAGACTACAAGGAAGCGGAAAAAATTCCGGGTGAAATGGCGGCAGCGCTTGATTCGATCGTGGAGGAGTGCGAGACGCTGAGATCGAGGAAGGCATCCGGGGCCGTGGCGACGGCGTGCCTCGAGCATACGCGGGTCGTGATCGTTGCGATCAAGAGCTGGTTTCATCATGAGCGAAGAACTCGGGATGTCATCGTGGAATTGCGCGCATACAACGAACATTTTTCCGCGATCGAGCCGCACACCCAGGCAAATTTTCTCGTTCGGCTGAAGCAGGAGGTGGCGAGCGTTCGCAGGATGATCGTTCGCATGCGCAATATCCGCGAGGCGTCCGTGGTGGCCCCGGCCTACGCGGTCGCCGAGCTGTTTACCGCCGTCGTCATCTTCTCGCTGCTGTTCGTGGACATGGGAACCCTGTTCGAGTCCGTGCTCATCACGACCGCCATTTCCTACCTCCTCATCTACATGATCCTCCTCATCCGCGACCTCGACAACCCGTTCCAGTATCACGACAAGGCCCACCTCCAGGACGAAATCGCCATCGAGCCGTTGGACGCGGTCGACCGGACGATACGGGGGATTCTGAAGGCGAAATAGTAGCGAACAAATCAAAAAGGCCAAAGGGGAAATCCCTTTGGCCTTTTGCTTTAGACCCCCATTCCGCCGAAGAACTTCCTCGGGGCCATCTTCGGCCTCCGACCGCCTGCCGGTCGTCCTCCCGCGGGGCGTCCACCGGGCGCCTTGGCGCCCTTGTCGCGGCGGTACTCGCCGTCATAGTTCGGCTTGGTGCCCGGGATCGACGTGGATCCGGAGCGCTGAGCCTGCTGCGGGGCGCGTTCGCCCGGGGTCGAGGTGCTGCGCGTCGGCGTGGCGCCGCCTCCGAAGCCCTTGCTCGAGGTGGCGGGGAAGCGCGACGGGCGGCCGAACGGCTTGGGCTGGTCGCGGCGTCCTCCGCGCTGGGGACGGTTGCCGAAGTTGTTGCGCTCCTCCTGTTCGAGCTCCTCGCTCGTGACATGTCCGCGTGCCGGCGGAAGCACCGGGGTCTTGGTGATGTTGAGCTGGGTGCGCACGAGCTTCTCGATGTCGCGCACGTCGCGGCCCTGGTCGGGCGTGGCGAACGAGATGGCGCGGCCCGAGCGTCCGGCGCGTCCGGTGCGGCCGATGCGGTGGACGTAGTCCTCGGCCTGGTCCGGAAGGTCGAAGTTGAGCACCAGCTCGATGCCGATCACGTCGATGCCGCGCGCCGCGATGTCGGTGGCGACCATGACGCGGTACTTGCCGCTCTTGAACCCCTCAAGCGCCTCCTTGCGCTGGTTGAGCGAGCGGTTGGAGTGGATCTCCGTGGCGGTGTAACTCATCTTTTTCAACGACTTGCAAATCTTCGTCGCGCCATGCTTCGTTCGGGAGAACACGAGCACCGTGCCGTGATATTCCTGGAGAAGCTTGTCGAGGAGGCGGAGCTTGTCGTTCTTCTGGACGACGAAAAGTTCCTGCTCCACGTGGTCGGCGGCGGTTCCGGCGCGGGCAATTTCCACGCGGACCGGCATGGCCATGTAGGTCGCGGCCATCTTCGAAATCTCCGGGGCCATGGTGGCCGAGAAAAGCATGGTCTGGCGTTCCTTCGGAACGTGCTTCAGGATGCGGTTGATCTGAGGGGCGAATCCCATGTCGAGCATGCGGTCGGCCTCGTCGAGCACGAGCACGGAAACCGTGTCGAGCTTCACCGTGTGCTGCTCGAGGTGGTCGTTGAGGCGGCCCGGGGTGGCCACGATCACGTGCGGGTTGGCCTTGATCTTTTGGATCTGCATGTTCATCGACGCGCCGCCGATGAGGACGGCCGTGCGAAGTCCGGCCTGCTTGCCGAGCTTTGCGAGCGTCTCTTCGACCTGGAGCGCGAGTTCGCGCGTCGGAAGAAGCACGAGGCCGCGTCCCTTGGTCGCGGCAAGGCGCATGAGCATCGGGATGGAGAAGGCGAGCGTCTTGCCCGTTCCCGTCTGCGCGATGCCGATCACGTCCTGTCCCTGCACGGCCACCGGAATGGCCTTGCGCTGGATGGGCGTCGGGGTCGTGTACTTAAGCTTGGCCAAAACTTCCAGAAGACTCGGCGCAATGCCAAGGCCGTAGAACCCTTCTTCCGAAGGGCTTTGCGTATTCGTCATAATAAATAGGTGACCCGACTCCGTCGTTGTCACCTTAATCGTTGACGTACGCGGTCCGAGTCTTGTCGTCCCGCCATGAGGGTGGGGACGATTTCAGGCCGAATAATACAATTTTTCGACGTTACTGTCAAGGAAAATGCATGATATACTGAAAATCTATGAGACTTCCGACCCGAAAATCCGAAACGCTGGCCCAAACCAAGAAGGTTCAGGACGATTTCCTGACTCCCGTGAAGATTCTGCGGATGCGGGAGGAGATCGTCGACCTCGAGCAGCGCCAGCGTCCTGTGGCGGCGGAAGAGCTCCGGCGCTGCGCGGCGATGGGCGACCTTTCCGAGAACGCGGCGTACAGCTACGCCAAGTTCGAACTGCGTCGGATCAACAACCGGATCATCTCTCTCGAACAGCGCCTCGCCACCGCGATCCCCATCGATCAGTCCGAATCCATCGACGGCCGTGTCCGCATCG
>CALRGA010000063.1 GCA_943357025.1 Candidatus Uhrbacteria bacterium RIFOXYB12_FULL_58_10
AGCTTCTTGCGCGTCTCCTCCGTCATGGTCGGCAGGTTGATGCGCACGATCTGTCCGTCGACGGCCGGGCTCACACCGATGTCGGCGTCGCGGATGGCCTTCTCGATGGCCTGGAGGAGGCTCTTGTCCCATGGCTCGATGACGATCGTCTTCGCGTCCTGCACGGAGATGGACGCGGTGGACTTCAGGTCCATGTTCTCGCCGTACGCTTCCACGCGGATGTTTTCCACGAGCTGCGGGCTGGCGCGGCCGGTGCGGAGGGATGAGAGCTCGTTCTGAAGGTGGTCGATGGCGAGCTGGAATTCGGACTGTTTGGTTTGGACGAAAGGGTGCATAGGGGAAAGGGGATACCAATCAACGGATCCGCTACTTAACTACGTAACAACGAATTGCTACGGATAATTCAAGCTACTTGGACGGGGCGAGGAGGCCTAGAAAATAAACGGTCGGGTCGGTCGGGTCGAGGAGGATTGCGGTTGGAAGGCGGGCGGACGGGATTTTTGTCGTCGTCCACTTGAGGCCGCCGTCGACGGAACGGTAAAAGGCGGAGCCGGCGGCGTAGGCGATGACGTCGGCGTTGGCCGGGTCGATGGCGACGCTTTGGATGCTCACCTGGCCCGGGGCGGACAGGAGCTGCAGTCCTTCCCACGTCGTTCCGAAGTCCTTCGAGCGGATCAGGCCGTAATTCGTGGCCGCAAGGAGCGTCGCGCCAGCCTTGTCCTGTACGACAGCCGCAACCTTAGCCGCATTCTTTAATTCTTTCAATGCGTCCTTCGTCTGCGTCCACGTCGCACCCGAGTCGATCGTCTTGTAAAACCCGCCGCCGGACGTCGCCAAGAGAACGACGCGACTGTCGGCGTTGCTCACCAAAATGCCGGTGATCTTCTCCGCCGCGGACACGGATGTCTGCCAGGTGGCGGTCCCGTCGTCGCTCTTGAGCGTGTCGCCGTTCGACAGCCCGATCCAGACGATCTTCGCGTCGTACCAGTCGACCGCGACCGACGTGATCGTCACGCCAGTGCGCGTCTCGACGTACGCGTCGGGATTCGCCGATCGCAGACAGTCCACGGACTTGAACAGGCGCGAACCCTTCGCGACGTACACGGTGCACACGTCGGTCGGATCAACCGCGACCGCGGCAATGGCTCCCTCGCGCAATCCGGCGTGCCGCGCCTGCTGCCAGGTGGCGGCACCGTCGAGCGAGTAGACGAGACCGGCGGCCTTCGTTCCGGCGTAGATCGCCTTGCTGTCCTGCGGATCCATCGCGAGCGCAAGGATGTCCGCCGTCGCGATCGACCCGACGCCGTTCGCGGTGACGATCGTCGCCTGCTGCGTCCACGAAGCGCCGCCGTTCGCCGTCCTATAAACGCCGCCGTCGACGCCGGCCGTTTTGCCCGCCCCGCCGAAGCATCCGGCGCCAGTAAGCGCGACCGCGGAAAGAATGAGAGCCAATTTTGAAATGCGCATAGGATTAAATAACGATATGTTCAAGAGCTAATTGCGGATTGACGTTCTGTTCCATCGCGTCGCGCGATTCGCGCAGGCGGTCGAGGACGGCGACGTATCGCGCATCCCCCGCGAGCATCTTTTGCCGCGCGGCCTCCTCCCACGCGTCGAGGATCTTTTCGAGCGCGGTGGCCTTGTCGGCCTCGGTCTTCGGAAGCATCGAGGCGACGAGTCCGAGACGGCGAGGAAGCGAGGCGGCCATGATCGCGTGGAAGGCGGACGCGGCGGTTTCTCGCTCGGCGCGATATCCGCCGTCGGTGAGCAATCGAATCGCGATCCCCGGGCATCCGTTCGACATCGACGCGAGCCGCGACGCCTCCTCCTTGTCGAGTCCGCGACGGACAAGCGACGCGGCGATCGTCTCGACGGGCACGAATCCGAACCGGATCACCTGGCACCGCGACGCGATCGTCGCCGGCACGGACTCGACAGTGGGCGCGCGCAGAATGATGAGCGTGTCGCCCCGCGGCTCCTCAAGCGTCTTCAACAGCGCGTTCGCCGCCGCCGCGTTCAGCCAGTCGGCCTCCTCGACGAAGACGGTCTTTACCCCGCCACTTAGTGACGTATGCGCCAGAACGTCCCGCAGCTCGCGTATCTGATCGACCGAGATCGCGGATTTGAGCTTCCCGGTCTTCTCGTCCGAGTTCCTAGCCACTTTAGTGGCGTTCGCCCCGAGCAACTCACCGGCCACCGTCGATCTCCCAACTCCCTCCGGCCCAACGAACAGATATGCATGAACCCCCCGCCCGTTTTCCCGCTGTCGACGAAGAACGTCGACGATCTTTTCATGGCCGATTATCCGATCGAGCATATTGCGAGGATTATACCACACCTGTCATTGCGAGGCTCTCAAGCCGAAGCAATCCCTGCGTGAGATTGCTTCGCTTCGCTCGCAATGACATAAATCCTAACTCTGTCCAGTCATTTCTGACACTCATATTTCTCTAAACCCAGCTAAATACCCACCCATGCCCCTTGACAGTTCCGGCATTTTCTGATACTATATCACCACGATCGATTGAAGCGGCTCTTCCCAAGCGTGTCGAAGCGCGAGGGACGAACCTGACAATCTGACTCTTGGGAGAGAGTGCAAGCATCATCGACTATCGCCGCGCAAGCGGACGACGGCCGGTTGTTGCGTGTCTTTCTCACAATGAGAAGGCCACGCAACAACCGGCCTTTCTGTTTTTCCCAAGCGACCTGGAGGAGAGAGTAAGCATTCTTCCTACCGCCCTCGGGCTTCGGAAGGTGTGGATCCTAAGTGCCATTGACTCGGCCTCGGCTGACTCACGGCACACAACCTGGATCCGCGAGAATCGATGCGAACCGTGCTTGCACGACTAGTATACGAATCTCATATTACCTCCAGATCGGTTGGGAAAACCCAATCGCCCCAAGTTTGGCCACGATGCCGGAGCGGAATGCGCGACACGACAAACCGTGACGCTCACCCCGCTCTGGCACCTCACCCCGGCAATTCGTCGGGCGGGCCAAACTCAAGGAGCACCTCATGACCCCCAGCAACACCACCGCCCCCGTCGCGTTCAACCTGGCCCAGCGCAAGCTGGTGATCAAGGCGATGCTCCGGCATCTCGGAGACATCCAGGCGATCCGCCTCGACCAGTATCTGACGGACGGCCTCTGCGTCGTGTACGTCGATCTGCTCGAGCAGAT